>NZ_NCJT01000043.1 GCF_002282565.1 Hyphomonas sp. 34-62-18 | reverse complement strand
CGTAAGCGCCGTTTCCATCCCATTGGATTTACGGTTGCGGCGGGTGGCTCTACCGTTTTGACTGAGCGTAATGAGCTCACTGGGGAGTCCCGGGCGAGGTCATTCTTAGGAGATGATGCGCTGGCGGTAGGCCCACGGCATCAAGGCGTCGATATCCTTGGCCGGGTGACCATTTGCGATGCTGATGAACAAATCGCGCAAATAGGCATAGGGTTCGACACCGTTCATCTTGCATGTGCCGATCAGGCTGGCGAAGCGGGCCCAATTGCGGCCGCCCTCGTCATGTCCGGCGAAGAGCGCATTGCGGCGGTTCATCGCCGGGCTGCGTATGGCGTTTTCCACGAGGTTGGAGTCAATGTCGACGCGCCCGTCGTCAAGGAACAGCCGGAAGCCGTCTTGGCGCTTGAGCATATAGGCCATGGCCTCGCCGAGGTCGGATTTGCGCGACACGCGCGCGGCCTGTGCCTTCAGCCAGGTAAAGAATTCGTCAACCAGCGGGCGGGATAACTCCTGCCGGACGGCCTGGCGGTGGTCTGGGTCGGACCCTCGGATGGCGTCCTCGATCTTGTAGAGGGCGGCGATGCGCAGGAGCGCCTCGTCCACGATGGGCGATCCCTTTTTCGGCGCGGCCTTGATCAGTTTCCTGCGGCCATGAGCCCAACAGAAGGCCAGCCGCAGTGGATCGCCGTCCGGGCGTTCAGGCGTGGCCAGGTGGGTATAAGCGCCATAAGCATCGACCTGAATCGTGCCGTTGAAGCCGGTGAGGATCTCAGCGGCATATTCGCCCTTCCGGCCGGGCCGGTAATGGAACACAACGCCGGGCGGCGCTGTGCCGCCCCAGCCCCGATCATCCCGAAGAACGGCCCAAAGATAGCCTGTCTTCGTCTTTCCCTTCCCCGGATCCAGCACCGGGGCGGTGGTTTCATCGACATAGAGCCGGGTGCTATCCGCCGTCAGGCGTTTGGCCATGTGGTCAACCACAGGCGCGATCAACGCACCCGCGCGGCCCATCCAGTCGGCCAGAACAGACCGGTCGATCGGCACTCCGTGCCGGGCCATGACCACCGCCTGCCGGTTCAGCGGCATGTGTTCGGAATGCTTGGACACGGCGATCTGGGCGACCAGCGCCTCAGTGGGCCAACTGCCCTCCAGCAGATGCGCGGGCGCTTTCGCCTGGACCACACCGGTGCGCCCCTTGGGACAGGCATATCGGGGGCGCACGGTGACAATGACCTGATAGCGCGCGGGGATATAGTCCAACCGCTCGCTCCGGTCCTCACCAATCCGGACCATGTCGCCGCAGCCGCAGGGGCAGGCAATGCTGTCGGGTTCAAGAACGCGCTCGACGCGGGGCAGGCTTTCGGGCAGCGCCCTTGCCTTGCGGGGCGCCCGCGGCTTGCGCTTGTCAGGATCTGGTTCGCTGGCCGCGATCCTGTCTTCAACAGCTGCGATCTGCGCCTGTGTCTCAGCGATGGCGGTTTCCAGATCTTCCAGCGCCAGTTCCAACTGGGCCGGGTCCAGCTTCTCGGATTTCGGCCCGAACTTGGTGCGCCGGTAATCCTGAACCTGACCTTCCAGCTTCTCGATCAATACCTTCAGTTCGGTGATGAAGGCGTCCTTCTCGGCAACCACGGCCTGTTCGTGCTGGCGCGCCGCGCGCTCAACGCGCGCCTCAAATTGCGCGGCTTCCAGTGCCGCCTTTTGGGCGGCAAAGGCCTTCACCACCTCGGGCGGCAGGTCCGGAAACTGGCTGAGATCGAAGGGCTGCGACATGCCACTTTCTACCCGTTCCGGGACAGAAAGCACCTTCGAACAGCGCCTCGAATTGCGCTCGTGACAGCCGCATCACCCCGTCCTGCACCTTCGGCCACGCGAAGCTGCCCTGTTCCAGGACCTTATAGGTCAGCACCATCCCGGTGCCGTCCCAAACCAAAATCTTCAACCTGTCACCGCGCTTCGACCGAAAGACCACAGTCACCCCGGAATGCGGATCGAGCTTCAACTCGGTCTGCACAATCAGCGCCAGCGCCTGATGCCCGCAACGAAAGTCTACCGGCTTCGTCGCGATCAGGATCGGCAGCCGCTGACCCGCGATAATCATGCCGCCCCGCGCAGGGCATGCACCAGCGCCGCCGCCCGTTCCACCGCAACATCGGCAGGAACGTGCAAGCGCAGATCGGACCCGACCTCAATTGTCATCACGCCGATGCAATCCTGCGTGGCCTCAGCGGCAGCGAATACGGGCGGGTCCATAGGCTCAGGCAGAATGGACAGCTGCACAAAGGCAGGTTCTGGCGCATCGGATCTTCCGGTCTCTGGCAAGATTTGCGCAGGCAACCGAAGAAGCCCCTCTCGCGCCTGCCTGCGCCAATCTGAGAGCTGGTGCGGAACAAGATCATGGCTACGGGCGACATCCACAACCCGGGCCCCGGGCTGAAAGCTCTCCGCCACAATCCGCGCCTTTACGTGATCAGGCCACCGGCGGTTCCCGCGCCGGGGCTCAACCACGTCACACCGCCCAACAAAACCATCCCTACCATCCGCCATGAAAAACCTCTGTCCGCCAACGCAAACCTTCTCGCAGGCGCGTCAGCCATCAGGAATACGTCAAATCAATGGGATGGAAACGGCGCTTACGCACCTTCAGGGTTTGCTGCCCAAAATGGTGTTAGCCCTGACGATCCGGCCTCTGATTGAGCGGGCGCGGCTGCCGGGGTTTCCGCAGGATCTTCCGGCGCAGGTAGCACCAGCCGTCCGGTCCGCGCCAGCGTCCGCCATGAGGACAGATGGTTCGCAGGCACACCATGCCGTCGCGCTACAGCATTCACGGTGCTGCCCGGCACCAGCGTCTCTGCCACGATCCGCGCTTTCAGTTCATCCGGCCATTTCCGGTTGCGACGTCCCCGGCCACCAACCGGGAGAACCTCCGATGTAGTCTCCATGGAGAAAATCCAGTCCAACAATCAACAGGGTCCAATGAACCCATCACGATGACAGACGGAAGGTGTGGGGCAGGAAACGCTTACTCAAGATTAGAGGCTCGATAAAGAAGACCGCGATTGCGGTGGCCAGTGACATGACGGAAAAGGCCCAGATCAGGCTGGTCAAAGTCATCGCCACGAGGGCTCCGGATAAGGCGATAATCGGTGAGAACATCGCCCCGTGCAAACGAGGCCTAAGAAAGAATGCCACTGGCACAAGGCAAAGGCCTTGGGCCACAACCCGCCAGAGCGTGACCTCAACGGGATGCAATACCGTGGTCAGCAATTTTGCAGACGTGTCACCGACCGGCAGCAAGAACATCGCAAGGGCCATGCAGATCATGCCGACTGCCGTTTCGGACAGTGCCCGATTTGACCGCAAAGAAGAGTTTGTTGGCAAATTCATATTTTCGCCTTTCCATATTCAACACCGCAAAGGCGAGTTGAAGCAGGTCCGGGCGTGCAGGACGTAATGAATGATGAACCCCAGCACATATGCGACGCCATCGCAGAGCTGATCAGCGAGCGTTTATTGCACGGACTGTGGCTTGGTCAATAGTTCCACCAAGCAACATTTCCTTGCTGCACCATACACAAGTTTGCCAAGTCTTGTGGCGGTAGAGCACGATGTAACAGAAGCTCTGTTCCAGTTATCTTTGAGACAACAAGTCCGCCAGCTGCGCGCGGTGGCAAATCTAACCATGCACAATCGAGTTACTCTAAGACTTTTTCAATTGCTTACTGATGGACCGCACGGCCGGCATTGCGCAAGCATAGGGCCGAAAAGAAAAAAGGAACCCTTCCAAACTGACCATCTGAATTGCAAGAACAGTGCCCCAGTTTGAAAATCGGGACGGCTGGTTGCATCATCTAAGGCGAGCTTGGCTATCCGGAGTGGAGCAGACCTCTACGCGAAGGGCACAGAAGGTTGATGATGGCATCGTTTGACGGCGCATGCGCCACCAAAACCTCTTTCCATTGATTTTGTTGGAGACCGCTAGCCACCTTGTCGGAAAGCACTGCTGCGGTCACAGAGCCCAAACAATCCGAAAGCCCGGACTGATGGCACAGTCCCGTAAAGAAATGCGCAGTACGGTAGGACATGAAAACAACGCAATCGATGATCCTCCTGCGGATCAGGCCCTGAGTCGTGAGAGAAAGCGTGTGTGCAGGTTCGGCCTTGTAGACGACCACCCGGCGAGCCTTATAGCCCCGGCAGACAAGGTCTTGCGCCATGTCCGTGGTAATGTCTTGCCCGCTCAGATACGTAATCAGGCCATCCATTGGCCTGATCTCTTTCAGGATGAGTTCAAGGAGGCTATTCGCATCTCCGTCAGCTTGAAAAACCTGCGAAAATCCTGCCTGGCGTAGCGGTGCCGCGGTTCCGGACCCAACGGCAAAGATCGGCGTGGACTTCGTCAGAAAGTTAGCGTTGACGATGTGCAAAGATGCATAAACGGATGTCACAACAAATATGTCAGCCCCGCGCAACGCGTCGAGGCTTGGAGTTGCCGACGACACGTTTAAGACCGGTTCGACAGACACGGTGCATCCTCTTTGCTCCAGCAAAGGCCGCATGAGTTCAGCCTGGAGCGATGGTCGCGTAAGCAAGACATGCATGCAGTGTGCGCCTTTTTTCGGGTATTTTGGCTCTACCGGCGCTTGGTCGCACCAGTGCTATGTCGCCCGGATACTCTGTGGCCTGATCATGCCAGCAATCGGGATGAAAGCCAATGAACGACACCCCACAAAGCCGCCGACAGCTGCGCGTCGAAACTGTTTAGATTGACTCATCAGGTATGACGACCTAATGCTAAGAGCATGTTGGAGCATGCAGATCACTATCGTTTTCTTCTGCTTAACCGCCCGCTTCCCCGGGTGGTCTAGGCGTATTATCGCCTGCCGCACCCCCGGGGCCTCCTCAGATTGCATCGATGTATAAGCAGCCAAGTCTGCCCGAGGAGAAGTCATGTCCAACATCCAAGAATATAAGTATTCAACTATTTTGAACCGGCTTAGCAGTCCGGTTGGAGTCCGATGGGGGAAGATCACTGGAGTCATTTCCACAGATATGATCTTAGGCGCAACGCTCATCGGAATGCTGGTCGGACAATGCGCTCACTTGCTGCGCGATAACGGATCTGTTCGATCGGGCACAGTTTCGCGCGTGATCCATTCAATCTGAAATCTCTGGGCGGACATGTCCCAGACCAACGGGTCCGCCTTCAGCCTGCACAATCGCATTTCTTCTTATAAGGAGCGGACACCATGGCACCGCAAGAACTTACCAAAGCACGAAATCGACGTACACAAAATCCGAAGATTCTCATCAGTGCAGATGATCTTGACCATCTCGAAGCGCTGGCAGAAGGCGCGATGACGCGTAATGCCGATTTGGCTGACCGTTTGCTTGAAGAGCTTGGTCGCGCAAAGGTTCTGCCTGCAGCGAAGATGCCGGCGAATGTGGTCGGTATCGGAAACACGGTCACGTATCGCGATGAATCGTCTGGCCAGGAAAGAGCGGTGACGCTTGTCTATCCAGAAGACGCAGATATAGCACAAGGCAAGATTTCCGTGATGACCCCGATCGGGGTGGCACTTCTTGGATTGACCGAGGGCGTGTCGTTTCATTGGGACACCCGAGCAGAACAGCGCAGAACGTTAACCGTGTTATCAGTCTCATGAATTTGCGAGGGGGCAGGTTCTGCCCGTCGATCCATCGTGGGGAACGGTGAGTACGCATGTGAATTCCACCGCAAATGATATCACCCGCAAGGAAACCGGATATGTCCAAGGCTTCATTAAGGCGTGTCGATAAGCTTCTGTCTTCGATGGGCTATGGCACGCGCAGGGATATCGCACGCTTGGCAAGAACGGGTCGTATTTCCCTCGATCAAACAGAGCTCTTGGACGCAGCAATGCGCATTCCAGTCAGTGCAGATCTGCCAAACCGTATGCAGGTCGCGGGCAGCCCGCTTGATCCGCTTTCAGGCCTGGTCGTACTGATGGACAAACCTTTGGGAGTGACTTGTTCGCACAAAGAGGCGGGCTCACTTGTCTATGAAATGCTGCCCCCACGCTGGAGGCGTCGCAATCCCGTTGTTTCAACCATTGGGCGCCTGGACAAGCAAACGACGGGGCTCTTGCTGCTGACCGATGACGGCAGTCTTTTGCACCGGGTCATTAGCCCCAGAAGCCAGATCAGGAAGACCTATCGCGCCACGTTGGCCCGGCCACTGGATGGCACCGAGATCGCTTTGTTTAACTCAGGCACACTAAAACTTAGGGGCGATGACAAACCTCTGGCGCCAGCCAAGCTTGAAGCCATCTCGACAACCGAAGTCCTGATCACTGTGACTGAAGGCCGATACCATCAGGTGAGACGTATGTTCGCGGCAGTGGGCAATTTCATCGAGACCCTGCGACGCGAAAAGCTGGGCGATCTTTGCCTTCCTGATAATCTAGCTCCAGGTCAGTGGAGACTTTTAAGCAAAGAAGAGATCGCTCTTGTCTTTCGATAGTCGGCGGGCTGCGCCGCAGAAACACGCCCCTGTTATCCGGCAAGCTCGTATTGACTTAGACGAACGTGGTTCCTACTCTTTGGCTATGTTGATGCACAAAAACCATTTTCGGTTTCTCCTGCTGAACCGCCCGCATCCCCGGGCGGTGTAGGCGCTTAATCGCCTGCTCAGCTTCCCGGGGCCTCCTTACATTAGAAAATGTGTGTGGCGATTTAATCGCCCGAGGAGAGAATATGGCTAACATCAACAGCGACATGCTACCCCAGTTCTATTCAAGGCGCCTTCAATCGGTTCTGCCAGAAACGGACTACCGTCAGCTTTTGCACCACTTGGACTTGTGCGAACAAACACGCGGGCCGGGCTGGAAATTTCTTGCGTATGTTCTTCACAATAAGATTGTGAACACGAAATCAGTTGCAATTTTACCTGATTGCAGCATCGTGACTAGCGATTGCAAAGTCACCTATCAGGTGAATAGGGGCACACCAGAAACTGGTTTATTGACACATCGTGCCAGGCTTGATTCAATAATGCCCACTATTCCTATTTCCTCTTTGCTTGGAGCCACACTTATTGGGATGCGGATTGGTCAACGAGCGCCACTCATCAACGAAGAAGGTTCGATACACACCCTCTTGGTAATTAACGTGGCCAAGGAAGAATAGTCGACGCGATATATGCTTGGTTCACCATGACCGTGTTTTTAAGATGAGCTCACGACACGTGATCGATCATATTCATCAATCGTGGAAGCAACATGTCATCGTGTTCTGGCGGACTAAAATGTGCTCGATTATTCCCTTATGCCAAGCTTCTAACCATCCTCAGGTGACGAGAACTCTACACCTGCCTAATAGAAAAGATAGAATGAATCTTATATAAATAACATGATCGGCGACATGCTTGGACATTCGGTACAGTTGCCGCCGACCACAACTATTATTTAGATTTTGTCTTCAATTGTGAAACGACAACAGCATTTTTCATGCTTGGTTTAGCTGCAATCACCTTCTCCACAACTTTCTTAGGTTTTTTCTCATCTCGTCGTCGCTTTGCCATGCCTTTAGCCATAGTTTGATTCCTTTCCTAACTCTATTCAAGTATTGGCGTAGTTATTATAGATAGGTAAAACATAAAGACTACTGCTAATTGATGATTGTATGCACATCTAAGAAGTATATTTTGTGTGAAGTTTATAGCTTTTCTAGTTTTATGATCTTACTTCGCAAACGGTTAATAGTTGCGCTGAGAAAGAAAAAAATATTTCCACGTCAAATTTTTCTACTTAATTACTTAGCTGAAAAATTTGATACTTTTATCAATGAGAGCTCGATCGCGGAGAAAAAGTGGCGACGGCATCGGGCCGTAACTCGTCCGCACTATCTGCCAGTGGAATGATTGCAAACTGTTCGTGCGAGAAGTTCATTTTTGCCGCTCGTAAGGCTTTATCGACTTCGCGCCAGATGGCATCACGGCAGTCTACTTCATAGTCAAACCGTTCAACCCAGTAACGCAGGGCATATCGGA
The DNA here is from genome assembly GCF_002282565.1 of Hyphomonas sp. 34-62-18. Taxonomy (GTDB): domain Bacteria; phylum Pseudomonadota; class Alphaproteobacteria; order Caulobacterales; family Hyphomonadaceae; genus Hyphomonas. The sequence goes on along the minus strand of NZ_NCJT01000043.1, from coordinate 7,187 downwards.
TACCCTGTGGTTCGATCGCCAACACGCGTATGTCAGGCGATGGTGACGACTTGATAAGTACTGTCTTCTGCAAAGCCGAGAGTAACACCTCCGCAGCATCTGGGATTGGCACTGAACGACCCACGAGAATCTCGATTTGTGCCCGAAAATCAGATCTTGGAGCGCTGTAATTGACGATCCGCTGCCTTGAAATTTGGCTGTTGGGAAGGATCACATATGTTGAATCTCGCGTGAGTAGACGCGTTGTGCGCCATCCAATGTCCACGACTCTGCCCCGGGCAAGTCCCTCAATATCAACCCAATCACCAATGCGGAAAGGCCCTTCAAAGCCAAGCGCAACACCGGAGAGAATATCAGCAACAACGTTTCGTATGGCAAAGCCCAATACTGCCAATGCAACACCAGATCCAGCCAGAGCACTTCCAGGACTATGCCCCATCAGGAGCATGGCGCCAGAAATGAGAGCGACCAAAAAAAGAACTGCCGTGACCAGCTCACGAAGGAGTTTCGGCAGGGGACGACTTTTGGGACGGAGTCTGGACAGGACGAGACCTGATACCCGGCTGAGAACCCAAGCGATCCCGAGATAGCCGATCATGGTGAGGGCGTCGATGGCGCTTGGGCTGAGAGGTCTAAGTCCTACACCTACTGTCGCCAAAGAGCCAAAATCGAGAAGTAGCCACACCAGAAGGACCAATCCAACGGGTAGTATGAGTGACGAAATCTCTCTCATGATCTTACCTTTTTAGGATTGCTGTTAGGTTTATCTGCCTCGCGATCACTCGAGTGTTTGAGGTCCGCCCGAGAGTTTGAAGGGAAAACCCTTTTGGAAGGGTGCTCCGCCGATGGTGCAAGTGATGTTCTGCACAAGGGACAACGCCCGGCGGCAGCACCAGGAACGCGTCTGCCGCAATGTCGGCAAGTTGTGGGAAAGGATGCGCGAAACATGATGTTCCCCCTTTGTTTATAAACGGGTGAGGGTGCTGTGAGCACACAACTTGAGGTCAGTGCTCACGTGATTGGTCTCTGAAATTCAGGCCGCTTAGATCACTGCAAATGGAAGCTGGGCGCGTGTCACAAGTTCGACGGTCAACAGACCTTCCTGGCCGCTCTCCGAACACCAACGCGTTGTGTCACCAGACGATAAGCCGAGCAGTGCTACGCCAATAGGTGTCAAAATCGAGAGCTTTCCACGGCTCAGCCTCGCGTCCTCAGGCCATGCCAGGCATCTGCATTCTTTCCGGCCAGCCAACCAATCTGTGTAGGTCACGGTACTCCCGATGGTAACGACATTTCCTGGGAGTCTGGATCCTGAAACGAACTTCGCTGACGTGAGCTTGTGAACCAGGGGGTAGGCCGCTTCCGGGGCCCGTCTGATTGCAGCACCGGCCAAGGCCTCCAGGCGGTTTACCAAAGCCGCGTCCAGGATTATCCTTGTTCTGCTAGAGAGTTGAGACATTTGGGCCTCCTGATGAACTGAGAGAGTGTTTAACGAGCAGCCAACATCTTCTCAGCAGAAGGTTCGTGACGCATATTCAGGTTGATGGATGATGGACAAGACTGTCACTTCACCTGCTACGCCAGCGCCGTTCAACAAGGTGCTCCTTTGGCCCGCGGCCATGCCAATAAGCGTCGCACCCAAAAATCCACCAACAGGTAGAAGGTGTTTTTCGGTGTCAGAATAGCCCCAATGATAGAGCGTTCGGATCTCTGATCGGCCATTACCAATCGCGTAGGCAACGCGAGAAGTGCCCGTAACAACGTTTGACGGGACCTCGCTGAGGTTTACGACGTGGGCGTCGACCATCTTGGCCCTAATGAGCCGACCGAGACGGAGAAACAGATCTCCCCCAATAGCTTCACAGCGTTGCCTATGATCCTGCAACTGCCAGAAGTCTCGGGAACTGAGTACCGAGCGGATTGGCCGCAACGCGGAGATATCGCAGTTTACTTCATCCGAGCTCAGTCTAGCTGAATGATGTTGATCGCCGGCGCCAATGAGGCCCGGGTCGACTTTAAGTCGGCGCATGACATGTTTCCTTATTCGGGCGAAGCCCGTCCTATTGCCTGGTATCTTTTTAGGAAGATGCCCCGAGAAAAGGCGTCAGGAATCCAACGCCTCTGCCCGGGGCAGAGTGCGTGTCAGAAGTGCACCGGCGTTCAGCTGGAACCTTCCTTGGAGGGAATACATAGTCATGAGCCAAAGGTAGGAAGAGGCATCGCCGAAGTCAACGACTTGGGGAAGACACCAACAATACAGTCTGGACGTCGCCAAAATGGCACACAGACACTCTGTGCCGCTGGAAACTGACCTGCCCAAGAGTTTTGGCCAAGCCGGGTCACACTACTCCCCTGTTCAGTAGGAATGCCAGATAGGAATTGCAACGACTAAAGTTCTTTCAGGTCAGTGATGTCAGCTCATCGCTTACGGCGCTCCGGGCCGTACGAACAGATTGACAAAATTGGATATTTAACTTGCCCATTCTATAGGCTAGACGAACAAAAAATAGGCAATAAACACTACCGACGTGCAGATAGAGGCCACATGCCCAACATCGACGAAAAGCTCCAACCCATCTTGGCCGAGGTGACACGGCGCAATGCCGGCGAGCCTGAGTTCCACCAGGCTGTGCATGAGGTGCTGGAAAGCCTGGGACGCGTGGTGGCCAAACACCCCCATTACCTTGATTTGGCGTTGATCGAGCGGATCTGCGAGCCGGAACGGCAAATCATCTTCCGCATCCCGTGGACGGATGACAAGGGGCAGGTCCAGATCAATCGGGGCTTCCGGGTGCAGTTCAATTCGGCGCTTGGCCCCTACAAGGGCGGGATGCGGTTTCACCCGTCGGTCAATCTCGGGATCATCAAGTTCCTCGGCTTCGAGCAGACTTTCAAGAACGCGCTCACCGGAATGCCCATCGGTGGCGGCAAGGGCGGGTCGGACTTCGATCTCAAGGGCCGTTCGGACGCTGAGATCATGCGCTTCTGCCAATCCCTGATGACCGAGATGCACCGCTATCTGGGCGAGCAGACTGATGTGCCCGCCGGTGATATTGGCGTGGGCGGCCGCGAGATCGGCTACATGTTCGGCCAATACAAACGCCTGACCAACCGCTACGAGGCGGGCGTCTTTACCGGCAAGGGTTTGGCCTATGGCGGCTCTCGTGCGCGGACCGAGGCCACGGGTTACGGCAACACCTATTTCACGCAGGCCATGCTGCAGACGCGCGGCACCGATTTCGACGGCAAGACCGTGGTCGTGTCCGGGTCAGGCAATGTGGCAATCTACACGATCGAAAAGGTGCAGTCCTTCGGCGGCAAGGTCATCGCCTGCTCGGATTCCAGCGGCTATATCCTGGACGAGAACGGCCTTGATCTGGCCCTGTTGAAAGAGATCAAGGACCAGCGCCGCGAGCGGGTGTCGGAATATGCCCGGATCAAGGGCGAAGGCGTGCATTTCATCGCGGCCGACAAGGGCACGATCTGGGACGTGCCCTGCGATGTGGCCATGCCATCCGCCACGCAGAACGAACTTTCGGGCAAAGATGCGCGAATACTCGTCAAGAATGGTGTCATTGCCGTGGGTGAGGGGGCGAACATGCCCTCGACCCCCGAAGCTGTCAAAGTGTTTCAGGAAGCTGGCATTCTCTTCGCGCCTGGTAAGGCGGCAAACGCGGGCGGCGTTGCCACCTCTGCGCTTGAAATGCAGCAGAACGCCAGCCGTGACAGTTGGACATTCGAGCAGACCGAGGCGCGGCTGGCTACGATCATGCGTAACATCCACGACACTTGCCACCAGACCGCCGAGGAATATGGCGCGCCGGGGGATTACGTGCTGGGCGCCAATATTGCGGGATTCGTGCGCGTGGCAGAGGCGATGCGCATGATGGGCGTCATCTGACTAATATGGGTAAAGCAAGCCTAAATGGGCTGGTCTGAGCTGCTCCCAAAGCTGTGTGCGGCAAGCGGTGTGTTCACAGCGCGTCTTGGTTCATTTGTCCAGGTTGCAGCACTTCCATCTGCAATGAAGTGACCTAATGGCATGGTTGTGTAGGCGCTTTCGCGCCGAGGGGCACATAGGGGCTTTCATGGATTGAAAGCCCCGTCCCATGTGGCCATATTAGAGTCATGACTACGTTCAGCTTTCATAAGAGGTTCCTGCGTTACGCAGGAAATCTTCTGAACCGCCGGTAACCCCGGGCGGTTCAAGCCGTTTGGCTTGTACACGCCTCGGGGATTGTCCGAAAGCCTATCAGAAAATCTAATCAGTCAGAGCAAAGCGTCCGTACGGACTGAGGACATTTGTGCCTCGGTTTCCGACAATGACGGTTTGCGATGCGCTGATTGCACACCTCTCAAGATCGGAACAAAACATGTCTGTCCCTATGCTCCGCCACGTCACCGAACCTGTCGCCAATGGTCCACTCCGCCGTTGGCTGCGCGCCGCCTTCAAATCTTGGCAGCGGCGCAAGATGATGGCATCCCTGTCTGCCTTGGACGATCGCACCCTTCACGACATCGGCATTCATCGTAGCGAGATCGCGCGTGCAGTGGATGGGTTCGACGGTATCGGTGGGCGGATGGTGCCCCTGGTTTCGTCGATGCCGCGACACGGGATAACGCCGCGCCATGGTGGCCTGAAGACCAAGGATCACTCGGTAGCACTGCCGCGCGAATAATGTTGTGGGGTCTCTTGCTATGATGTCGCTTTCCATTCTGTTTCGGAACATCCTTCAAACCCGCCTCCATCCCGGGGTGGCCTAAAGGCGCAGATGCTGCGCGGCCGCTCCGGGATCCTCCACTGTAACACTCAACATGGCCCGCGACGGAAAACACACCGTCCAAGGAGGATAAATGACCGTTTCCGAACATAACGAACGTCACATTGAAGCGTCAGGTTTAGACAGAATGGACCATGAGGCTCTGAGAGCTCATTCCGCCGCGTGCAAGCTGAGCAAGATGGATCGCCGCGCCTTGGCCGATCATATCCAGCGTGCCGACGCGATTGGCACAGGTGCATATGCGATGCTGGCGAGGTTGTTGAGCAAGAAGCTGCTCTATGCCTCTGTGCTCAAGGCGGATGAACCATGTGGGGCATTCGCCAGAGCGGGATCACGTGTGACTTACGCGATCGACGATCTTTCGTCGCAGGAGGGTCGATTGTTCCATGGCAATGCTTATGCCTTGGGGCAGGGTGGGATTCCCATCGCGTCCTTGCTTGGCGCGACCCTGATTGGAATGTCCTCCGGTAGTGATGCACCCTTTCTGCAAGCTGATGGCACCTTCCACAAGGTCCGTCTGATCAGCGTGGATCATCAGGCGACCCAACTTTACTGCGAGACGTAAGAGTGCCGAGCACTGTTCATCAGCACCGCCGCAGATTTCCCGCGGCCGTCTTGGTTCAACCCCTCCTACCATCGGTGCCAACTCAACGGGCTGCGCCGACTTTCCCAATTCTAGTACCTCTGAAAGGACTAACAGAATGAATACGACACCAACAACCGAGCGGGTCCGCCTGCCGAAGGTTATCCTCGACAAGACCCTGATCAACCGCCTTGAATCCTTGGCCTCCTCCATGATGCGCCGCTCTCCCACATTGGCGGAGCGTATGATGGAGGAATTGGCGCGAGCGAAACTTGTCGCGCCCGAGAAGCTGCGCTCCGACATCGTAACTATCGGCAGCGCTGTCACCTATCGAGATCTGACTTCTGACCGAATCCGAACCGTCGTTCTGTGCTATCCTGAGGACGAGGATATTGATCAAAACAGGATCTCGGTCCTGACACCAGTGGGCGTGGCACTTCTTGGGCTTAGCGCCGGTGCGACGATCCCTTGGCTGACGCGGGATGACGAAACGCGGACTTTGGAGGTTCTGACAGTTTCACCACCATCTACGGTGTGAGTCCCTTACGACGGGCAGAGAGAGGGCTATTTATAAAAAATAAGCCCTCTCGTTGTTTGCTCAAGGACCTAACCGCCTCGCAGCTTCTGCCGCACTACTGCTCGAGGCGAAGGATCGCGGCATTGAGCCTGAACCATATGCTCCGACAGATAGGGTTCGAAAGTACAAATATCCAACATGACCGCCATCCTTTATGGATCATTGTTGAGGCACCTTTGCACATAAACGCTTTCGCCCAGGACACCGCGGAAGCCGCCAGCATTCAATGGAGCAGCATGGCCGACCAGATCCGGCGCAAGGTGCCGAAGCTTGCGACGATCATGGACAACGCTGAGCACGGCGTTCTAGCCTACAGAATGTTCTTTCCAAGGAACACCGCGCCAAGTTGCAGTCGACGAACCCCATCGAACGACTGAACGGCGAAATCAAGCGGCGATCTGATGTCGTCGGTATCTTCCCGAACGATGATGCCATCGTCGGCCTGGTTGGAGCGTTGCTGTTGGAGCAAAACGATGAATGGGACGTCTAGCGCGCCCGCTACATGACATTGGAAACCATCGCGCCGATGAGCGATGATCCCATCATCAGCCTGTCCACCGTGGCATCCTGATCGACTAGGCCTGCACCGAATATCAAGGTGACGATCTGAGCCAGCTACACCACGGCATGGGGCACGATCATTCACCTCGCGCCAGGGAGCCGATACCTATGCCGGTCTACCTGATTGGTTAATCATTCAACGCGCCGAGCAACTGGAGATCCAAGATTGACAATGAATGTAGAGCGTCAACCTCTTTGTCCTGTGCCGACAACCAAGCTGGCCGGTTCTGACCGCTGCGATCGGAATGGTTAAGTGGTTGTGTTCTCCCTGATGTTGTCGGTGGTTTTAGCTTCGATGTTGTCGTTGGAGGTTGTCGCTCCGGCGTCAAGATTGGCTGATCGCCGTCCGGCCGCGGCACGCCTGCGATAGCTGTCGCCGTTCATCTCGAGGATGGTGGCGTGGTGAACGAGGCGGTCGATCGCAGCGACGGTGACAGCTTGGTAGGGGAAGATTTTGTCCCATGCGCTGAAGGGTTGGTTTGCCGCGATGGCGAGGCTTCTGGTCTCGTAGCGCCGGGCGATCAGTTCGAAGAGCACGGAGCTTTCGGCCTGATCCTTCTGTGCATAGGTGATGTCATCGAGGATGATGAGATCGAACTTGTCGAGCTTGGCGAGGGCGGCCTCGAGGGCGAGGTCGCGGCGGGCGGCCTGGAGCTTCTGCATCATGTCGGTCGTGCTGGTGTAG
>NZ_NCJT01000236.1:1207-7668 GCF_002282565.1 Hyphomonas sp. 34-62-18 | reverse complement strand
GACCTCGAAACTGAGCGCAAAGCACTCCAGAAGTTTCCGGAAGAAGAGCTTGAAGAACTCGCGCTGATCTATGTCGAACGGGGCGTTGAGCCGGAAACGGCCCGCGCCGTTGCCGAGCAGTTGTCCCGGCGGGATGCCCTCAGCGCGCACGCCCGGGATGAATTGGGACTGCATGACATGATTGCTGCGCGCCCTGTCCAGGCGGCGTTGAGTTCTGCGGCAAGCTTTTCTGCGGGGGCGGTGTTGCCGCTGATTGCGGCTGCCCTGGCACCGGAGGGCACCGTCACCCCTGTCGTGGCAACCGTATCGCTGCTGGCCCTGGCCATTCTTGGCTGGCTTTCTGCCAAGGCAGGCGGGGCGGGAAAACGCCGGGCTGTTGTCCGGGTCGTATTCTGGGGCGCGGCGGCGATGATCGTCACCGGCCTGATCGGCGCAGCGTTCGGCACCGTGGTCTAACCGCGCTCCAGCCCTGATTTCAGCTTTGCCAGCTTGTCTACCGCGCCGGCGGCATGCGGGCCGATCCAGCGGTCATGGATGGCCTTGATCGGCAGGGCGTTGAGATGGTTCCAGCGCACCCGGCCCACCTTGTGAACGATGACGAGATCGGCCGCTTCCAGAACCTTGAGATGCTGCATGACGGTGGTGCGGTCGATCTGCGGAAAGCGGGCGCAGAGTTCGGTGGTGGTCTGCGGATTATCCTTCAGCGCATCGAGGATGGCCCTGCGGACGGGCGCGGCGAGCGCCTTGAAAACAAGGTCTTCCTGCGTTTCGGAAAAGGCGGCGGTCTTGCTGCTTGACATGTTATATTTTTATAACATGATTGGCGTCAGATCAAGACCGGAGGCAGTGCCATGGATCTGAAATTCGAGGTGAGTGGACGGATTGCCAGGCCCGTGGAGGAGGTGTTCGAGGCGGTGGTGAACCCGGAAAAACTCTCGGGCTATTTTACCACCGGCGGCGCCAAGGGACGGCTTGAAACCGGGGCCACTGTAACCTGGGACTTTGCCGATTTTCCGGGCGCTTTCCCCGTATATGTGGCCGAAGTGGAAAAGAACAAACGGATCATCCTGCACTGGGAAGCAGGCGATACGGCGGCAGAGCCCGGCGGCGAGGAAGGCCCCTATCAGACGCAGGTGACCATGCGGTTTGAAGCGCTGGAGGACGGGCGCACGCTGGTGACGATCTTGGAAGAGGGTTGGCGGCAGACCCCCGAGGGGCTGAAGTCCGCGCTGGGCAACAAGGGCGGCTGGATGCACATGCTGTGCTGCCTGAAGGCATGGGTTGAGCATGGCATCAACCTGCGCGACGGCATGTTCCGCTAGAAGGCCGCGGCGATCCCGTATAGTTTTCTGCGCATGACTGAATCCGACGCAAACAATCTCGCCCATATGATCCGTGTTGCCGAGCGTGTGGTGGTGTTCACCGGCGCGGGCATTTCGACGGAAAGCGGCATCCCTGACTTCCGCTCCCCCGGTGGGGTCTGGAGCAAGATGAAGCCGATCATGTTCCAGGATTTCGTCGCCTCCCGCGACGCCCGCCGCGAGGCCTGGACGCGCGTGTTCAACAAGACCGCCGGCTGGACCGGCGCCTCGCCCAATGCCGGGCACTATGCCGTGGCCAATCTGGTCAAGGCTGGCAAGGTGACCAGCGTGATTACTCAGAATGTTGACAACCTGCACCAGGAGTCCGGCGTGCCGGCTGACAGGGTGATCGAGGTTCACGGCAATGCAAGCTATGCCAAATGCCTGCAATGCGGGAAACGCTACGAGTTCGACGCGCTGCGCCCCAAATGGGAAGCCGATGAAGACATCACCTGCATGTTCTGCACCGGTCTTGTAAAATCCGCGACGATCTCCTTCGGCCAGGCGATGCCGGAAGTGGAGATGGAGCGGGCAACCGAAGAGGCGCTGCTGGCTGATCTCTTCCTTGTGCTGGGCTCCTCGCTGGTGGTCTATCCGGCAGCGGGCCTTCCGATCGTTGCGAAGAAGGCGGGATCTAGGCTCGCCATCGTCAACCGCGAGGAAACAGACCTCGATCCGTATGCGGACCTGGTGCTGAACACGGACATCGGCCCGCTGATGACGGCAGTGATGGCGAGGCTTTAGGAGAACGCGCCGGGAGATTTAACGAGCGTCGACAGCTTTTTGCGTGACTGGATCAACTTGATAAGCGTGGTTTAAGCTTATTGTGGATGATAACAGGACGGATGAGAGCACGAGAACACTTAGCCGTTAAAGCCCAGCACTGCCTCGATCACGCGGTCCTGATCTTCCGTACCCAGATAAGGGTGCATTGGCAGAGCCAGCACATGGCGGCTCGCCGTTTCCGTAACCGGCAGGGTGCCAGCCGGCGGCGCGAAGCGCGCGGCAAAGTCCTGTTTGTGGATGGGCACCGGGTAATAAACCATGCTCGGAATGCCTTGCGCCGTCAGGTGCGCCTGCAGGCCGTCGCGGCTTTCATGCTCAATGACATATTGCGCCCAAACGCTCTGCCCGCCCGCGATGACTTTGGGCACGCGGCGCACCTTGCCCTCCAGCGCCCGCGAATAGTGCTGGGCAACGGCTTCGCGCTTTTCAATCTCATCGGCAAAGATCTTGAGCTTCTCGAGGAGGATCGCTGCCTGGATCGTGTCCAGCCGCGAGTTCATCCCGATGCGGAGTGAAAGGTATTTCGGATCATGATGAAAATTGCGCTGTGCCGCGTCCGTTGGCGTCACCTTGCCGTAAACCCGCAGCGACTCGATCAACTCCGCCAGCGCGCTGTCATTGGTTACAATCGCGCCGCCATCCCCGTAGCAGCCCAGTGGCTTGGCCGGAAAGAAGCTCGTTGTGGCAATGTCGGCCCAGTCGGACGGATGGCGTCCATTCAGCGTGCAGCCATATCCCTGCGCGGTATCGGAAATCAGCTTCAGCCCTTCCCGGGCGCAGATCGCCTTGATGGCTGGATAATCCGCTGGCTGACCAAACAGATCAACCGCAATCACAACCTTGGGCTTGAGCTTGCCATCCGCTTTGACCCGCGCGATCTGTGCCTCAAGGCTCGCTGGGTCCATATTGTAGGTGTCCGGCAGAATATCGACGAATACCGGTGTCGCCCCCAGCCAAGGCACCACCTGCGCCGTCGCCACGAAGGTGAAGCTTGGGCAGAAAACGGCATCTCCCGGTTTCAACTCCCAGGCCATTAGCGCCAGCGCCAGAGCATCGGTGCCATTGGCGCAAGAGACGGCATGCTTTGCCCCGCACCAGGCCGCCAGCTGCTTTTCAAGCTCGCCTACCTCCGGTCCAAGAACATAGCGCCCGCTTGCGATCACGCGCTGCACGGCGGAATTGATTTCCGGTTCGATTCGCCGCCGCTGGGCCTGAAGGTCGATGAATTGCATTTCAGTTGCCTCGGATTATTCGTCAGCGCTCTCTGGCCCGCCTCACGCGCAGTTGCCAGTCACACTTGGTTTCAGCCTGTGTCAGGAAAATTCTACGCGTTCCTGTGAGAAATAGAACAGCGAGCGTGTTTCATCGTCGATGTTGGACGCGTCCACATGCAGCAGCTTGCGCATGGCGTTCTTCCGGTCCTTCAGCGCATGGTCGAAATCGCCTTGCCTCGCGCACTTCCATGTAAAGGGTCAGCGATCCGCCAAGGAACATCGATTCATAGGCAATCTTGCTGGCAATCTTGTCATGGATGTCGCCATAGCCAAACTGGCGTTCCATCACGGACTGTCGCTTGGTGATGAAGTCGATTTCCTGGCGATAATCCGGGTGCCGCAGATAGATGGATTTGAGCCGAACCATTTCTGCGTCAATCGTCTCTTTCACGTCTTCGGGCAGCGCGTCGGAAAGGATGATGACAATATCAACATCCGACCCCTTCACCATCTCTCCCGAAGCGGCATGCTCGCGCGGCTCGTTATGGGCGAGGAAATAAGCGAGGTCTCCGGCGATGAAGGCGCAAAGCTGACTGCGGGTTTCGCGGGTAAGCTTCAGGAACACCGCTTTCATGGCAGACTGGGCCAGCGCAATCTTCTCGCGGCTGATCTCGCGGTGCATGTTGGAGAGTGACCCCTGCCGCTCGATCATCTGCTCGCGCTGCCCCGGCAGGCCAAAGAGGGTGAAGGACAGGAAGTCCCGCAGAATCGAGGGGCTGAGCCGCACCTGATCCTCGCGCGTAATGTCATAGCGCAGATAATAGCTGGCAAAGTGCGAAATCAGGAAAGACTGGCTGCGGAAACAGGCCTGCCAGAGGGCCAGCACCGGAATATCCGGCATAGCAAAGGCCAGTTCCTTGCCAAGCTGCGGTCCCTTCTCCGCAAGGGTCTGGAGAATACGTTCTTCTATCTCGCTGATCGGGATCATTTTCGTCGTCTCGCCTTCCTCGACTGCCCCGGGCGGGGATCACCTCATTTCTGCCACGAGAACCCTGACGGATTTCTGAAGACCGGTCCGCCAGTCCGGCAGCTTGAGGCCAAATACCTCAGCCGCCTTCGCAGACTCCAGCCGGGCGTTGAGCGGCCGCTTTGCCGGGGTCGGAAAATCTCGCGTCAGGATTGGTGAGACCCGCGCCGAAGGCCCGCCGATGGCCCGGCTTTCAGCGAAGATCGCATCGGCCATGCCTGCCCGGTCAATCTCTTCACGGCCTGCAAGATGATAAGTCCCCCATGCATCAAAGCCCGGCGCCAGCACCTGTTCGGCCATGGCCAGCAGGCCTGCCGCCAGATCGGGGCAGTAGGTGGGATAACCGGTTTGATCGCTGACGACCTGTATCATCTCCCGCTGCGTTGCAAATTTCAGCATGGTACGGACGAAATTGCTGGCATGTTCGGAGAACACCCAGGACACGCGCACGACCAGATGCTGCCGGCAATGAATGGCAACGGCTTCTTCGCCCTCAAGCTTGGAACGCCCATACACGCTAAGCGGATTGGGAGTATCGTCCGGAGTGTAGGGCGCGGGCTTCCGGCCATCGAACACACAGTCCGTAGAAATGTGGATCAGCGGAATGCCCACCGAAGCGCAGAGGCGCGCCAGCGCCGCCGGGCCATCACGGTTGAGCGCGAAAGCTTCTTCTGCCTCGCTTTCTGCCGGATCTACTTTCGTAAACCCGCCCGCATTCAGCACAAGGCGCGGCCGCGTCCGGGCGACCAGATCAGCCAGTTTTCCCGGGTCGGCCAGATCACCTTCAGGACGGCCCACACACCTCACATCCGGCCTGCCCAGCGCTTGCAGAGACTGGGCAAGCTGGCCGGTTCGGCCAATAACGAGAATGGGACCAGCCGCGGACATGACCGGGCTATACCATGCCGCCGCTCGGCATCAATGCCCGCCGCCCTATTCCACCGTCACGGATTTGGCGAGGTTGCGCGGCTGATCGACATCGGTGCCGCGTGTCAGCGCCACATAATAGGCCAGCAGCTGCAGCGGAATGGCCGAGAGGATGGGCAGCGAGATCTCGTCGCCGTCGGGCAGCTCGATCACATGATCGGCCCGCTTGCCGGCCGCCTTGATGCCAGCGGCATCGGAGATCAGGATCACCTCGGCGCCGCGTGCGCGCACTTCCTCGACATTCGAGATCGTCTTCTCGAAAAGCTCGTCCTTCGGCGCCACGACGATCACCGGCAGGCCCTTCTCGATCAGCGCAATCGGCCCATGCTTCAGTTCGCCAGCGGCATAGCCCTCAGCGTGGATGTAGGACACTTCCTTGAGTTTCAGCGCGCCTTCAAGCGCCAGCGGGTAATACCGGCCCCGGCCCAGGAAAAGGATGTCGCGCTTGCCGGAAATATGCTTGGCGATTTCCTTGATATGCGCAGCTGATTCCAGCGCCTGCGTCACCTTGCGCGGCAAGGCCAGCAGACTACGGACGAATTTCACCTCATCGCCCGGCAGCAGATGTCCGCGTGCCTTGGCGGCAGAGAGCGCCAGAATGGCGAGTACGGACAATTGCGCGGTGAATGCCTTGGTCGAGGCAACGCCGATTTCCGGCCCGGCATGGGTCGGCACGATCGAGGCGGCTTCGCGCGCAATCGAGCTTTCCGGCACGTTCACCACGGCAATCGCCGGCGTGCGGTTTTCGCGGCAATAGCGCAGCGCGGCGAGCGTATCGGCCGTCTCACCAGACTGGCTGACGAAGATCGAGAGGCCTTTGACCGGCAGCACCGGGCGGCGATAGCGGAACTCCGAGGCGATGTCCGGCTCAAAGGCGAGGCGGGCAAGCTGCTCGAACCAGTATTTTGCGGTGAAAGCTGAATAGTATGCCGTCCCGCAGGCAATCGCCACTGCGCGGTCGGCCTCGGCAAACAGGGAGCGCGCCGCTTCCGGGACGCTGATCGTCTGATCGGCCTGGTTGATATAGGGCATGATCGACCGGGCGAGCGACTCAGACTGCTCGTGGATTTCCTTGAGCATGAAGTGATCATATTCGCCGCGTTCGATCAGCGCGTCGTTGACTGCAGAGGTGACGCGCGGACGGTT
>NZ_NCJT01000236.1:0-1164 GCF_002282565.1 Hyphomonas sp. 34-62-18 | reverse complement strand
GGGTCGTTGGCAAAGATCGCGGCAATGGCGAAGGCCCCCTCGAAATGCTTGAGCGCTGCTTCAAAGGCGGCCACCGGGTCGTGGCCCTCGGCCATGTAGGCGTCGATCAGCTGGGCGATGACTTCGCTGTCGGTTTCCGATTCAAACCTGCGGCCGCGCGCCTCAAGATCTTCGCGCAGCTCGCGGTAGTTCTCGATGATGCCGTTGTGGACGATAGCAACCGAGCCGGACTGGTGCGGGTGGGCGTTGGTCTCATTGGGCGCGCCATGGGTAGCCCAGCGCGTATGGGCGATGCCGGTGAAGCCCTTGAGGGGGCTTTCGTTCAGACGCTCCTGGAGGTTAACGATCTTGCCCTTGGCGCGGCGGCGCTCGACCCCGCCGGCAGCGGCCACGGCGATGCCGGCGCTGTCATAACCACGGTATTCCAGCCGCTTGAGGCCATCGACCAGACGGCCTGCCACTTCATCCTTGCCTGCAATCGCGACGATACCACACATGATCGTTACTCCGGTTCCCTGACCCAGCCCACACTCTGCCAGCCCACACTCTGCAAACGCTTTGCCACGGGCGTGATGGTTTCCATAAACCTCACGAGTCAGGCTGCACAATGACGATTTATGTGCATTTGTGACACCGATTGCGGCGGATTCGGGTCTGGCGCCCTGTCCGCTTTCGTTTAGCTTTACTGAAGGGTCAATGCGGAGCCGTCACAGAGCCTTCCTTCTCTCCACAAGGCCCGCTACGGAACGCGCAGAGTGCCAGAACAGGACCAGTAACCTTGCCAAACCTGACCCATCTTGACCGGCTCGAAGCGGAAAGCCTGCACATCCTTCGGGAGGTTGCGGCCGAGTGCGAAAAGCCCGTGATGCTCTATTCCATCGGCAAGGATTCGGCGGTGATGCTGCATCTGGCCATGAAGGCATTCTATCCGGCCAAGCCCCCTTTCCCGCTGCTGCATGTCGATACCGGCTGGAAATTCCGCGAGATGATCGCCTTCCGCGACCGGAAGGCCAAGGAGCTTGGCCTGGAGCTGCTGGTTCACATGAATGAAGACGGCGTGCGCGAGGGCATTGGCCCGTTCACGCACGGCTCGGCCTATCATACCGATGTGATGAAGACCGCCGCGCTGAAACAGGCGCTCGACAAGTATGGCTTCGATGCCGC
>NZ_NCJT01000042.1 GCF_002282565.1 Hyphomonas sp. 34-62-18 | reverse complement strand
GCTTCAGCAGCGACATAGCCCTTGCCGGTGGCAACGGTGAATTCCATGCGGACTTCCGAGCCACCATCCAGCGTACAGATGACGAGGTCGGGGTTCAGGATCTTCACATCGCCGGGCGTTTCGATCTGGCCGGCTTTCACTTCACCGGGGCCCTTGGCGCGCAGAACCATGCGCTTGGGCGTGTCGGATTCCATAAAGATCGCAACCTGCTTGAGGTTCAGAACGATCGTCGTGACATCTTCACGCACGCCGGGGATGGCGGAGAATTCATGGACAACGCCGTCGATCTGGACGCCGATGATGGCAGCGCCCTGCAGCGACGAGAGGAGCACGCGGCGCAGTGCGTTGCCGAGCGTCGTGCCGTAGCCGCGCTCGAGAGGCTCGACCACGAGCTTTGCTTTGCGCTTGGCGTCGTATCCGGCCTGCACGACAGGACGGTTCGGACGGATCAGCACTTTCCAGTTACGGTCATTGACAGTGGTCATTCAGGGTTCCTCGAAAAGGACAGCAGCGCCGGAGAGGCGCTGCCGGAAGTATTCTCTAGACGCGGCGGCGCTTGGGCGGGCGGCACCCGTTGTGCGGGATCGGCGTCGTATCGTTGATGGCCGTCACGGTGAGGCCAGCCGCCTGAAGGGCGCGCAGCGCGCTCTCACGGCCCGAACCCGGCCCCCGCACGCGCACTTCAACCGTCTGCAGGCCATGCTCTTTCGCCTTCTTGGCGGCGTCTTCAGCAGCCATCTGAGCCGCATAAGGCGTCGACTTACGCGAGCCTTTGAAGTTCATCACGCCCGAAGACGACCAGGAGATGGTGTTGCCTTGAGCGTCGGTGATGGTGACCATCGTGTTGTTGAAGCTCGAGTTCACGTGAACAATACCAGAGGTAATGTTCTTGCGTTCCCGGCGGCGGATACGAGTAGCTTCGCGGGCCATGGGGCGTCAGTCCTATTATTTCTTCTTGCCGGCGATCGGCTTGGCCGGGCCCTTGCGGGTCCGTGCGTTCGTGTGGGTACGCTGACCGCGCACCGGGAGTTTCTTGCGGTGACGCAGGCCACGATAGCAACCAAGGTCCATCAGACGCTTGATGTTCATCGACGTCTCACGGCGCAGGTCACCCTCAACCAGGTAACCGGCATCGATGGTTTCGCGGATCTTGATGACCTCAGCGTCGGTCAGCTGGTTCACGCGGCGCGACGGCTCAACCCCAACCTTCTCGCAAATTTCTTTGGAGAATGCCGGACCGATGCCATGAATATAGCGCAGCGCGATTTCAACGCGCTTGTTGGTCGGAATGTTTACGCCTGCAATACGGGCCAATGCCGTTTCTCCTCAAGCGGGTGTCAAAACATGAAATGCGCGCCAAGCGGGACAATCATGCCCGTCGCGCGCACCGGCGGTTAAGCCTGAAGCTAAGTTTCGAGGCTTATAGCCACGGTTTTCTCCCCGTCAACAGCAGAACTGCGCCGTTCACGCGGATTGTTTCAGAGCCGCATCGATTTCCCCTGACACGGTATCAATCGTGCCCATTCCATCGATTTCGGTCAGCACGCCCCGCTCGGCATAAAGAGGAACCAGCGGCGCTGTGTCTTCGTAATAGCGCTCAAGGCGCCGGGAGAAGGTCGCCGGATTGTCATCCGCCCTTCCCTGCTCCTCGAAACGCTTGGTCACCCGCTCCAGAAGCTTGGAATCGTCCACGATCATGCGGATCACAAGATCCACCTTCTCGCCGCGCGATTCCAGCAGCCGGTCCAGGGCTTCGGCCTGACCGATCGTGCGCGGGAAGCCATCAAAGATGAACCCCGGCGCGCCGGCCTGGACGGTTAATTGTTCGTCAATCAGGGCAATCACGATCTCATCGGAGACGAGGCCGCCTTCATCCATGATCTTCGCCACGCGCTGGCCCAGCTCGGACCCGGAGGCCCGGGCAGCACGCAGCATGTCGCCTGTAGAAAGCTGCACAAAGCCGCGCTGCTCGACGAGCCGCTTAGCTTGAGTGCCCTTGCCCGCAGCAGGCGGACCAAACAGAATCAGGTTCACTTCTTCTTGCCCCCGAGTTTCGATTTCTTGATCATCCCCTCATACTGGTGGGCGATCAGGTGGGATTGGATCTGTGTGACAGTATCCATCGTCACCGAAACGACAATGAGCAGAGACGTACCCCCGATGTAAAACGGAATCTGAGGGAAATATCGCCGCAGCAACTCGGGCAGGATGCAGATAAAGACGAGATAGAGCGCGCCAATCGTGGTCAGGCGGGTCAGCACATAGTCGATATAGGCGGCCGTGTTGGAGCCCGGACGGATGCCCGGGATGAAGCCGCCATACTTGCGCAGATTGTCCGCCGTTTCCTGCGGATTGAACATGATCGAGGTGTAGAAGAAGGCAAAGAACGCCACCAGAACCGCATAGCTGATGATGTAGGTCCAGGAGCCCGGCGCGAAATTCGTCGCCAGCCAGCCCAGAACACCCGTCATGCCCGTCGATTCCGTGTCCGCAGGGTTGCCGCCCAGAAAGCCAACCGCCGTCAGCGGCAGCATGAGCAGCGCGGTGGCGAAGATGGCCGGGATGACGCCGGAGGTGTTGATCTTGAGCGGCAGGAAGCTCTTCTGACCCTGAGCAAAGCCCTGAGCCTGCTGGCGCTTGGGATAGTGAATGATCAGGCGGCGCTGCGAGCGCTCGATGAACACGATGAACACGACCAGCGCGATCACCATCACCACAATCGCCAGGATGAAGCCGATATCCACCGAGGTGGTGCGGGCCTGGGCGACCAGGTTGAAGATGGCGCGGGGCATTTCGGCAATGATGCCGGCAAAGATGATCAGCGAGATGCCGTTGCCGATGCCGCGGGCCGTGATCTGCTCACCCATCCACATCAGCAGCATGGTGCCGCCGGTCAGCGTGACGACGCCGGTAAGGATGAAGAACCAGGACGCGATGCCTTCCAGGCGCACGGCCACGAGGCCGCCCGTGATGGCAAAAGCCTGAACCAGGGCAAAGCCCAGCGTCAGATAACGCGTATACTGGTTGATCTGCTTGCGGCCCGCCTCCCCTTCTTTCTTGAGCTTCTCAAGCGAAGGAGACACCGAGGTCATCATCTGGATGATGATCGAGGCGGTGATGTAGGGCATAACGTTGAGCGCGAAGACGCCCATCCGTTCGACGGCGCCGCCGGCGAACATGTTCATCGAGCCGAGAATGCCGCTCGACTGGCTTTCGAACAGGGCCGCGTATTGTGACGGGTCAAGGCCGGGGATCGGGATGAACGTCCCTAGCCGGTAGAGGACCAGAATACCGAGCGTGAAGAGGATCCGCGCCTGTAGGTCTTTGGCTTTTGCAAAGGTCGCAAAATTGAGATTGCGAGCCATTTGTTCCGCAGCATTCGCCATCGGCTGCACGAGCCTCCCTGAAAAGCGTTCGCCGCCAAGATCGGCGGCGACACGGGATTTGTGAAGAGGGGTTAAGCAAGAACCCCGGATTATTCCTCAGCGGCGTCTTTGGCCTTGCCGGTCACGGTGACAGACCCGCCAGCCTTTTCAACGGCCTCCACGGCAGCCTTCGAGGCACCGGTGACCGTGATGTTCAGCTTCTTGGGGGCGTCGCCCTTGGCCAGCAGGCGGATACCGTCACGCGCATTGCGGACGACACCAGAAGCCACCAGGGTCTCTTCGGTGACATTGGACGCGTCGAGCGTGCCGGCTTCAACAGCCTTGGCGATCCGGCCCAGGTTGACCCAGGACATGGTCTTGGCGCCAGGGGCTTTGAAGCCGCGCTTGGGCAGACGCATGTAGATCGGCATCTGACCGCCTTCGAAGCCGTTCACAGCAACGCCCGAACGTGCCTTCTGGCCTTTCACACCGCGGCCAGCCGTCTTGCCCTTGCCCGAGCCAACGCCGCGACCAACGCGCATGCGCTTCTTGGTGGAGCCATCGGCGGGAGAAAGTTCATTGAGTTTCATGGCAGTAACTTTCGAATAAGCGAAGGAAACGGCCGGCAGGCTGCAGGAGCCTTATTCGCCGACCACTTCCACGAGATGCGAGACCGTGCGGATCATGCCGCGGACTTCCGGCGTATCGACCAGCTCACGCGTGCGGCCGACCTTGTTGAGGCCGAGGCCGATCAGCGTCTGACGCTGGTTCGGCTTGCGCGCGATCGGGCTGCCGATCTGACGGACGGTGACTTTCTTCTGGGACATAGAGGTCTCCTATCAGTTCACCGAATCGGCCATGCCGGCTTCGGAGGCGCCATCGGTACGGCGGCCAACGATATCCTGAACCTTGAGGCCGCGCTTGGAGGCAACCGTACGCGGGTTGGCCTGACCTTTCAGGGCATCAAAGGTGGCACGCACCATGTTGTAGGGGTTGGACGAACCGAGCGACTTGCCGACGACGTCCTGGACGCCGAGGACTTCCATCACGGCACGCATCGGACCGCCGGCGATCACGCCGGTACCCGGAGGGGCTGCGCGGAGCACGACCTTGCCGGCGCCGTGACGGCCATTGCCGTCATGGTGCAGCGTGCGGCCTTCGCGGAGCGGAATGCGAACCATGTTGCGCTTGGCTTCTTCGGTCGCCTTGCGGATGGCCTCAGGAACCTCACGGGCCTTGCCCTTGCCGAAGCCGGCACGGCCCTTCTGGTCGCCGACCACGACGAGCGCGGCGAAACCGAAGTTCTTACCGCCCTTCACCGTTTTTGCGACGCGGTTGATACCAACCAGCTTGTCGACGAGTTCAGAGGCTTCCTCCTCACGATCACGCGGTTGCTCGCGGTCGCGGCGGCGGCCTCTCTTCTCACCTCTTTCCTCAGCCATCAGGCAGACTCCTTCAGAATTTCAGGCCGCCCTCGCGGGCAGCATCTGCCAGGGCTTTCACCCGGCCGTGGAACATGTAACCACCGCGGTCGAAGACAACATCCTCGACGCCAGCCTTCTTCGCGCGCTCGGCGATTGCCTTGCCCACGAGTGCTGCTGCCTCGACGTTGCCACCGGTTTTCGCGCTGCCGATAACTTCCTTCTCGAGCGTCGAAGCCGAGGCGAGCGTGATGCCCTTCTCGTCGTCGATGATCTGCACCGAGATGTTCTTGTGGCTGCGCGACACCGAAAGGCGCGGACGGCCTTCGGCGACCCGGCGGAGCTTGGTGCGGACGCGCTGGGCGCGGCGCTGCATCTTTTCGCGTGACGTCTTCATGGCGTTACTTCTTCTTGCCTTCCTTGCGGCGGACATATTCGCCCTGCAGGCGGATACCCTTGCCTTTGTACGGCTCCGGCGGACGGAACTTCTTGATCTCGGCGGCGACCTGGCCAACAGCCTGCTTGTCAGCACCCGAGATGATGATCTCGGTCGGCTTGGGCGTTTCGAGCTTGATGCCCTGCGGCGCCTTGAAGATCACGTCGTGCGAGTAGCCGAGTGCCAGCTTCAGGTCAGCGCCCTGCATCTGGGCACGGTAACCAACGCCGACGAGTTCGAGCGTCTTGGAGTAGCCTTTCGTGACGCCTTCCACCAGGTTGGCGGCGCGGGCACGGGCGGTTCCCCACTGAGTACGAGCGTCCTGCGTGAGAGACTGGGCGAGCGTCGGCGGACGCTTGCCTTTCGCCTTCTCTGCTTCGATCGCATCGTTGGCTGCCTTCATGAGGTCAGCGCGCGGAGCAACCAGAAGCTCGTTGTTCTCGAGTTTCGGCGTGATGACTTCCGGCAGGACAAGCTCAAGCTCGCCCT
Source organism: Hyphomonas sp. 34-62-18 (assembly GCF_002282565.1). GTDB lineage: Bacteria > Pseudomonadota > Alphaproteobacteria > Caulobacterales > Hyphomonadaceae > Hyphomonas. The sequence continues at coordinate 7,748 of NZ_NCJT01000042.1, read as the reverse complement.
TCGGACCTTTGGCCTTGATCGTCTGGCCGGCGACGGTGACTGTTGCACCTGCCGGAACCGGGATCGCAAGCTTACCAATACGGGACATGGAACCTGCCTCCTAGAATACGCGGCAAAGCACTTCGCCGCCGACATTCTTGGCGCGCGCGGCATTGTCCGACATCACACCCTGAGAAGTCGACAGGATGGAAATGCCGAGGCCGTTACGCACCAGCGGAATGTCCGACACGGACGAATAGACACGGCGGCCAGGCTTCGAGACACGTTTGATCTCGGAGATGACCGGCTGGCCTTCATAATATTTGAGCTCGATTTCGAGGGTCTTGTGACCGTTCTTTTCGATCTCGGCGTAACCGCGGATGTAGCCCTCGTCCGTCAGCACGTCCAGGACGCGCGCACGCAGCTTGGATGCCGGCGACATGACTTTCGACATGCCACGCATCTGCGCGTTACGGATACGGGTGAGCATATCGCCGAGGGGATCGGAAATGTTCATCTGCTTCCCTCCTCTCTTACCAGCTGGATTTCACAAGGCCGGGAACCTGACCACGCGAGCCAAGCTCACGCAGCGCGATACGCGACATTTTGAGTTTACGATAGAATGCACGCGGACGGCCGGTGACTTCGCAACGGTTGCGAACCCGGTTTGCAGCCGAGTTGCGCGGCAGTTCGGCGAGCTTGAGGCGCGCCTTGAAGCGCTCCTCCAGCGACAGGTTTTCGTCCATCGCGGCAGCCTTGAGCTGGGCGCGCTTGGCCGCATAACGGGCGGCCAGAGCCTTCCGCTTGTTGTTCTTCTCGATTGCGCTCTTCTTTGCCATATCAGCAGATCTCCTGGCGCTAGTTCCGGAACGGGAAGCCACACTCAGCGAGGAGTGCTTTGGCTTCTTCGTTCGTTTCGGCAGTGGTGCAGACGATGATATCCATGCCGCGCACCTCTTCGACCTCGTCATAGTTGATCTCAGGGAACACGATGTGTTCCTTGATACCCATGGCGTAGTTGCCGCGGCCGTCGAAGCTCTTGCCGTTCAGACCACGGAAGTCTTTCACGCGCGGCAGGGCAATCGTCGTGAGACGGTCGAGGAACTCGTACATCTGGTCGCGGCGCAGGGTAACCTTCGCGCCGATCAGCATGCCTTCGCGAACCTTGAAGCCGGCGATCGACTTGCGTGCCTTGGTGGCAACGGGTTTCTGGCCGGCGATACGCTCCAGCTCAGCCAGGGCCGCCTTGATCTTCTTGGAGTCGTTGACGGCTTCGCCAACACCCATGTTGATCACGACCTTGTCGAGCTTCGGAACCTTCATCGGGTTCGAATAGTTGAACTGCTCTTGCAGTTTCGTCCGGATCTCTTCCCGGTATTTCCGCTTGAGGCGGGGTTCATATGCCTCAGACATCGATCGATTCCCCTGAGCGTTTCGCAAAGCGCGTCTTGCGGCCATGCTGGTCAATCTTGAAGCCAACGCGAACGGCCTTGCCATCACGCGGATCTGCAAGGGCGACGTTGGAAACGTGCACCGGTGCCTCGAAGGTCTTCAGACCACCGGGGTCCATCTGGCTCGGCTTCTGGTGACGTTTCACCAGGTTCACGCCGCGCACGACCACCCGGCTCTCGTCCGGGATAACCTTAAGGACTTCGCCCTTGGTGCCCTTGTCCTTGCCGGCGATCACGATGACCGTGTCACCTTTTTTGATCTTTGCAGCCATGACTACAGGACCTCCGGCGCCATGTTAGCGATCTTGACCTGGTTCTTGCCGCGCAGTTCGCGCGGAACGGGGCCAAAGACGCGCGTGCCAATCGGCTCGCCATTGTTGTTGATCAGAACGGCAGCGTTGCTGTCGAAGCGGATCGTGGAGCCGTCCGGACGGTTGATGTCCTTGGCGACGCGAACGACGACGGCCTTACGGACGTCACCTTTCTTCACGCGGCCCGTCGGGATCGCTTCCTTGATCGAGACGACAATCACGTCGCCCACCGAGGCGTACCGGCGACCTGCGCCACCGAGCACCTTGATGCACATCACGCGGCGTGCGCCAGAGTTATCGGCGACCCGCAGGTGGGTTTGCATCTGGATCATGCCTCACTCCCTTCATCGGTAACGAGTTCCCAGCGCTTCAGTTTGGACTTCGGCGCGCACTCGCGAATCGCAACAGTCTGACCTTCGACCGCGACGTTGTTCTCGTCATGGGCGTGGTACTTGTTCGTTTTCCGGACGATCTTCTTCAGCATCGGGTGCGTGAAGGTACGTTCGACACGGACAATGGCGGTCTTGTCCTGCTTCGCGGAGACAACAACGCCTTTCATAATACGTTTTGGCATCTCAGTCTCCTTACTTGCCTGCCTGGGCTTTCTCGCGCAGGACCGTCTTGATCCGAGCGATGTCGCGACGAACCTCGGTAACGCGGCCCGTCTTCTCCAGCTGGCCCGTGGCTGCCTGGAAGCGCAGATTGAACTGTTCTTTCTTGAGCTTCACCAGCTCGTCATTGAGCTGATCGACGCTCTTGGCTCTTACATCGGCGGCCTTCATGATCAGATCCCCTCGATACGCTTGACGACTTTGGTCTTGATCGGGAGTTTCGCAGCGCCGAGAGCAAGAGCCTGGCGGGCGACCTCTTCCGGGACACCGTCGATTTCGAACAGGATACGGCCAGGCGCAACGCGCGCGACCCAGCGGTCGACGCCGCCCTTACCCTTACCCATGCGGACCTCGATCGGCTTCGCGGTGACCGGAACATCCGGGAACACACGGATCCAGACCTTGCCCTGACGCTTCATCTCACGCGTGATGGCACGGCGGGTGGCTTCGATCTGGCGCGCGGTGACGCGCTCCGGCTCGAGAGCCTTGAGGCCAAACTGGCCGAAAGCCAGCGTGAAGCCGCCTTTCGACTGTCCGCTGATCTGGCCCTTGAAGGCCTTGCGGAATTTGGTGCGTTTCGGTTGCAGCATGAATTAAGCTCCTGCAGCCTGGGCGCCCGAAGCCGGGCCGCGCTGGTTGGCATTAGCGCGAGCGCGCGACTGGCCAGACGTCTCGAGACGCTTGTCCTGAGCCATCGGATCGTGCTCGAGGATCTCACCTTTGTAGACCCACACCTTCACGCCGATGATGCCGTAGGTGGTTTCAGCTTCAGCCGTACCGTAGTCGATGTCGGCGCGCAGCGTGTGCAGCGGCACCGAACCTTCGGCATACTTCTCGGTACGGGCGATTTCCGCACCGCCGAGACGGCCGGAGACAACCACTTTCACACCTTCAGCGCCAAGGCGCATGGCGGACTGGATCGACCGCTTCATCGCGCGGCGGAAAGAAGCGCGGCGCTCGAGCTGGCGGGCAATGTCGTCGGCGATCAGCGTGGCGTCGATTTCCGGCTTGCGGATTTCAACGAGGTTCACGCGGACTTCGTCCGAGGTCATCTTCGCAAGCTCTTTGCGGAGGACTTCGATGTCCCCGCCCTTCTTGCCGATCACCAGGCCCGGACGGGCCGTGTGGATCGTGATGAGGCATTTCTTGTGCGGGCGCTCGATGATGATCTTCGAGATGCCGGCTTGCTTCAGCTTCTCGCGGATCGCTTTGCGGATCGCGAGGTCTTCGTGCAGCAGGCGGCCGAAGTCGGCGCTATCAGCGTACCAACGGCTGTCCGAGGTACGGTTGATGCCGAGGCGCAGGCCAATCGGATTGACTTTCTGACCCATTATGCGGCCTCCGCAGTCTGGCTGGTGTCACGCAGGACGATGGTGAGTTGCGAGAACGGCTTCATGATGCGGGCAGCACGGCCGCGGGCGCGGGCACGGATGCGCTTCATGACAAGGTTCTTGCCGACATGTGCCTCAGCAACCACCAGGCTGTCGATGTCGAGGCCGTGATTGTTCTCGGCGTTCGCGACAGCGGACTGAAGGAGCTTGTAGACATCCTTTGCAGGGCGCTTGGGCGAGAACTTCATCTCGTTGAGGGCGCGCTGGATCGGCATGCCGCGGATCTGCTGAGCCAGGAGGTTCAGCTTCTGCGGGCTTGAGCGGTACATGCGCAGCACAGCGCGCGATTCATTCGCGGCCTGCTTCGGAGGATTCTTGGCCTTTGCCATGACTACTTCCTCTTCGCTTTCTTGTCGGCGCCGTGACCGTAATAGGTCCGCGTCGGCGCGAACTCGCCGAACTTGTGGCCGACCATCTCGTCGGTCACCGTGACCGGGATGAACTTGTTGCCATTGTGAACCTGAAAGTTCAGGCCGACGAATTGAGGCAGGATCGTCGAACGGCGCGACCAGGTCTTGATCACAGCGCGTTTTTCCGACGAGCGGGCCTCTTCAGCCTTCTTCAGGAGGTAGCCGTCGACGAACGGGCCTTTCCAGACAGAACGGGACATGTCTCTCGGGCTCCCTGCTTAGCGTTTAGCGTTACGGCGACGGATGATGAGACGATCCGTTGCCTTGTTGTTGCGAGTTTTCGGACCGCGGGTTTTCTTACCCCACGGCGTGACCGGGTGACGGCCGCCCGAAGATTTACCTTCACCACCACCGTGCGGGTGGTCGACCGGGTTCATGACGACACCGCGGACGGTCGGGCGCTTGCCCAGGTGACGGTTACGGCCAGCCTTGGAGCTGACTTCGTTCATCTTGTCCGGGTTCGACACAGCGCCGATCGTGGCCAGGCAGTTGTCGAGCACCATGCGGAGCTCGCCGGATGCCAGCTTGATCTGAGCGTAGCCGGCGTCGCGGCCAACCAGCTGAGCATAGGTGCCGGCAGAGCGGACCATCTGCGCGCCCTTCTGGGGCTTCAGCTCGATGTTGTGAATGATCGTACCCACCGGGATGGACTTCAGCGGCAGCACGTTGCCCGGCTTGATGTCAGCCGTGGCGGAGGTGATGACGGTGTCCCCTACTTCAAGACGCTGCGGCGCGATGATGTAGGCGAGCTCACCGTCCTCATACTTGATGAGGGCGATGAAAGCCGTGCGGTTGGGATCGTATTCGAGGCGTTCGACAACAGCCGGAACGTCCCAGCGGTTACGCTTGAAATCGATCTTGCGGTAAAGGCGCTTCACGCCGCCGCCCTGGTGGCGAACGGTCACGCGGCCCTGGTTGTTGCGGCCACCCTTGGAGCTGATGCCCTCGGTGAGCGCCTTGACCGGCTTGCCTTTGTGCAGACCCGTGCGGTCCACCAGCACGAGCTGGCGGCGGCCGGGAGAGGTCGGATTGAATGTCTTCAGTGCCATGAGCTTCGTCCTTCTCCCTTAGAGGCCCGTCGAGATGTCGACCGACTGGCCTTCAGCGAGCGTAACGATGGCTTTCTTCACGTCGGAACGGCGGCCTTCAAAGCCACGAAAGCGTTTCGTCTTGCCCTTCTGGGTCAGGGTGTTGACCTTCGTGACGCTCACTTTGAACAGGGCTTCGACAGCCTCTTTGATCGCCTTCTTGTCGGCGCCAGGAGCAACCTCGAAGATGATCTTGTTCTGCTCGGAGACGAGCGTCGACTTCTCGGTGATCAGCGGACGGCGGATCACGTCATAGTGGTGGGGTTTCACTTCGGCCATTATTCAGCCTCCGCTTTGGCGCCATCGAAGCGGGCTTTGATACCCTCGGCGGCTTCCTTGGTGATGACGAGCGTGCGGCGGCGCAGGATGTCATAGACGTTCAGGCCGGCAACCGGCAGCACGTCGATGTTCGGGATGTTGCGCGCAGCGCGGGCGAAGTTCTCATTCACTTCCGTGCCCGAGATGATCAGAGCGTTCTCGATGCCGAGGCCCTTGAACGATTCCAGCAGCGCCTTGGTCTTGGGCGAGTCGAGCTCGGCCTTGTCGAGAACCAGGATGGAGCTTTCCTTCGCTTTGGACGACAGGGCATGCGCCAGCGCCATCTTGCGGATCTTTTTCGGCAGGTCGTGCGCATGGCTGCGAACGCGCGGGCCGTGGGCTGCGCCACCACCGACGAAGATCGGGGCGTTACGCGAACCGTGGCGGGCGCCGCCCGAGCCTTTTTGCTTGATCGACTTCTTCGTCGTCCGGTTCACTTCCGAACGCGATTTCGCCTTGTGCGTACCGGCCTGACGGCGGGCGAGCTGCCAGCGCACGGTGCGCTGCAGGATGTCGCCACGGATTTCGTCAATGCCGAAAATCGCGTCGTCGAGATCGATCTTGCCAGCGGCGTCGCCAGCGAGGGTTTTAACTGCGAGTTCCATTAACCTTCACCCCCGGCGGAGAGCTTTTCCGGCGCCTTGAAGGAACCAGCTGCAGGCGCATTTGCCGGCAGGGCTTTCTTCACAGCGTCACGGATTTCAACGAATGCCCCGTCATGGCCCGGAACCGAACCCTTCACGAGGATGAGGCCGCGCTCGACGTCAGTGCGGACGACAACCAGGTTCTGGGTCGTCACGCGCTCGTCACCGAGGTGACCGGCCATTTTCTTGTTCTTGAACACGCGGCCCGGATCCTGGCGCATACCGGTCGAACCATGCGAACGGTGCGAGATCGAGACGCCGTGCGTGGCGCGCAGACCGCCGAAGTTCCAACGCTTCATGGCACCGGCAAAACCTTTACCGATGGTCATGGCCGAAACGTCAACCAGCTGGCCTTCCGCGAAATGGTCGGCCTGAACGGTGGCGCCCACTTCCGGCAGATCGCCGCTGACGCGGAACTCTTTCAGTTTCGCCTTGGGGGCAACACCGGCTTTGGCGAACTGGCCGCGCTGAGCTTTGGGGGTGTTCTTGGCTTTCTTCTCGCCGGCACCCATGATCACGGCCTTGTAGCCGTCAGTGCGGGTAACTTCCCCGCCCTTCTTGGTGGTGACGGTGCGCTGGTCTTCAGTCCGCACGCCAACGACCTGGCAGCCGTCGAGCGACAGAACCGTGACGGGCACATGGCGGCCGTCTTCAGCGAAGATGCGTGTCATGCCGACTTTGCGGGCAAGAACGCCGGTACGGGCAGCAGGAAGCGACATTAGCGGGCTCCCTCGAGTTTGATCTCGATGCCGACACCGGAAGACAGGTCGAGCTTCATCAGCGCGTCCACGGTCTGCGGAGTGGGATCGACGATGTCGAGAATACGGGTGTGCGTGCGGATTTCGAACTGCTCACGCGACTTCTTGTCGATGTGGGGCGACCGGTTCACCGTGAAGCGCTCGATACGGGTCGGGAGCGGAACCGGGCCACGAACTTCAGCGCCAGTGCGCTTCGCCGTGTTCACGATTTCCTTCGCCGACATGTCGAGCGCGCGGTGATCAAAGGCCTTCAGCCTGATCCGGATATTTTGTCGTTCCATCGTTTGGTCCGTCCGCGCAAAACACTTTGACCCAAGGCGCGATGGCTCGTCAGCATCGAGCGCCCGGGTGGGGGTGTGGATTAATTGTCAGTTTCGAGGGAGCGTTCGCTGTTAAAGAAGCGCAGCCATCCCGGCGAAGTGCGGCTTCTATGCCAGAGAATCGGGTGCGTCAACAGCTGGTTTAGATGAATCTGCAGGCGAACTGGCCCGGATTGACGCATCCCCTGCCCTGTCTGCGCGCAGGGGCGCAAAGATGCACCCTTCAAGCGCATTCTGCAGCAAAAAGGCCGCCCTTGCGGGGCGGCCTTCTCGATTTCGGACTTCCCGGAAGGGGAAAGTCTTATTTCTTGATTTCGGAGACGACGCCGGCGCCGACGGTGCGGCCGCCTTCGCGGATGGCGAAGCGGAGGCCTTTGTCCATGGCGATCGGGCTGATCAGCTCGACATCCATTTTCACGTTGTCGCCCGGCAGAACCATCTCTTTGTCAGCCGGCAGCTTGACGATG
>NZ_NCJT01000521.1 GCF_002282565.1 Hyphomonas sp. 34-62-18 | reverse complement strand
GAAGCGGCCGCGCCCTGCTGCATCAGGTCTTCCATCTCGAAACAGGTGACGGACGCCAGGGCGAGGTCTTCTTCGTCCCCGTCGAGGAGGTGGCCATGCGGGCCCGCCAGCGTGAACGGATGCAGCGCGGTTTTGAGGGTCTCATCCTGGAGCAGGAGCACGAGGCCCGTCAGCGTGCGTTCGGGTGGCGGCGCCGAGGCGAGGGAGGTGAGCCCTTCCCAGAGCCGCGCCTTGAGCGCGGGCGTCAGGCGGACGCCTTCCCCTTCCATCAGGCCGGCGAGCCAATCGGCCGCAAAGCCCGCTTCTGCCGGCTGGTCGATGTCCTTGAGCGGCTGGAGCCGGGGGCGCCGGGCGCCGCCAAGGTCGAGATGGACCCCGCCCATGCCGAGCACGGCGGCGCGGGCCGAGCGGCCTTTGTCGAAGACGAAGACCTGCGCGCGGGCGTAGCGCTGCCATTGCAGCGCGAGCATCGAGAGCAGGACCGATTTGCCCGCCCCCGTCGGGCCGAGGATCAGCGTATGGCCGACATCCCCGGCATGCAGGTTCAGCCGGAAGGGCGTGGTTCCGTCCGTCCGCGCTTCGATCAGGGCCGGGGCGCCAAGATGCCTGTTCTGCCGGTCGCCCGCCCAGAGGCGTAGACATGACCGGGCAGGCTGCCGAGCCAGGCTTCGACCGCGTTGAGGGTCTCGGCGATCACCGTGAAGCCCTTGCCATTGATGATGCGCTCGGCTTGACGGGCGCGGTCTCCGGCGGTTTGCGGATCACCGCCCGTAACGGTGAGCGTGGTCGTCACATAGCCATAGGCGACAAGATCAGACCCAAGCTCCTGCAGGGCGGCATCAGCGTCGCGCGCCTTGTTGTCGGCGTCGGTATCAAGCAGCGTGGCAGGCTCATTGAACATCGTCTCGCGAAGGACGGCGGCCACCGATTTGCGTTTGGAAAACCAGTGCCGGCGCTTGCGGCCAAGGACTTTCTCGGCTTCGGCCTTGTCCATCGCGATGAACCGCGTCGACCAGCGATAGGCAAAGCCCTGGCGGTTGAGCTCATCCAGCAGGCCCGGCACCGTTGAGCCGGGAAAGCCAAGGATTGTCAGGACGCGCAGATGCGCGTCCCCGATCCGAGGTTCCAGTCCGCCGGTGAACGGTTCGTCGGCGAGGATTGCATCGAGGAAGACGGGGATCTCGGGCGCGACGACCTTATGGCGCCGGCTGGAAATGCAGGCATGCAGATAGGTCAGGGTCTCCTCGTCCGAGAGCGGCGCGATCTCGGAAAGGGCGGATGAGAGGAGATCAAACGTGCGCTCGGCCTGCTGCCGGAAGACCAGCAGCCGGTCGCGCCATCCGGCGCCGCTTGGGCGTTCCGGCCGCTCGATCAGCGCCTTCTCTGCGCG
>NZ_NCJT01000520.1 GCF_002282565.1 Hyphomonas sp. 34-62-18 | reverse complement strand
CAGCAGGACTATAGCGACGGGCTTTCCGACGCAGTGGCCCTGTCGGTCTCGATCCTCAAATCGGCCCGCCGGTCACAGCGCCTGACGCCCAGTTTCTCGGAGTATCTCGCCCAGCAGGTGGATGCCGCCCTACCCGACACGTCGATTGAACCGGCCCTGAAGGCTGCCTTCAGCGAACTTGCCACCACCGAAGTGCGCGCCGAACGTGTCCGCGCGGCCTATGCCGCCTCGATCAATCAGGCCGGTATGGCCCCGCTCGAAGCCGACCTTGACCAGATCCAGCGCCTTGCCGCCCAGACGAGCCCCGCTGGCGCCCTCACCGTGATGGCAGTGATCGAAGACGGCACCGACCTCCAACGTGCCCGCCTGCTGGCAGAGGCTGGCGGAGAGCGCCTGATCGTCCTGGTGCGCGAACGGGGCCGCGAGGCGCTGAAGATTGCCGATGCCGGTATCAGCTGGAACAGCAACACGGGGTTGGAAAAATCAGCCGATATTGAACGCGCCGCGGATGCCGTCGATGATCAGCTGCGCGGAAAGCGCCGCCAGGATAACGCCCAGGATACGCGTCAGCGCGCCCGCAACGCTCGCCCCGATGAGGCGGACAATCGGCCCGGCCAGCAGGAAAACCACCAGCGTGATCAGCAGGTTGAGACCGATCGCGGCCAGAACGACGCTCTGGTGTACGAAAGACGGCGCTTCGGACATGTAGAACATGGCCGTGGCAATCGAGCCCGGCCCGGCAATCATCGGAATACCCATCGGGAACACCGAGACATCTTCCGGCTCCGGATCATTCCGGTGCCCCTCCAGCACTTCCTCTGCCCGGTGCTCCCGCCGCTCGGTGCGCTTCTCGAACACCATGTCGAGCGCGATCATGAACAGCAGCACGCCCCCAGCGGCCCGGAAGGCATCAATGGAGATGTGCATCGCGTCCAGCAGCCACGCCCCGCCAAAGGCGAACAGCAGCATGATGATCGTCGCCACGAAGACGGATTTGTACGCCATCTTGCGGCGATAGGCGGGCGAGCCCTTCGCCGTCAGCGTCGCAAAGATCGGCGCCACCCCCGGCGCATCGATGAGCACGAAGAAGGTAACGAAGGCGGCTGTGAAAAGGGAAATCAGTTCTGGAGACATGGCGCGGGCGCTAGGCCTTGCGTGTCGCGGCGTCAAGGATTTCGCGCACGGCCGGGGCGACTTGCACCTCGCCCGGCAGGGTTTTCAGGCGCGAGAGGTCTGCCTT
>NZ_NCJT01000235.1 GCF_002282565.1 Hyphomonas sp. 34-62-18 | reverse complement strand
TTTAACGGAAATATCTCGCGCACAGCCGAGTTCATCGGTATGGAACGGTCTGCACTGCACCGAAAATTAAAGGCTTTGGGAATATCCACGGGCGTTCGTCAGGATACCTGAGCTAGACGCTGAAGGCTTGAAGATATGCACGTTCTGATCTGCGGCGCCGGGCGGGTGGGGCAGGGCATTGCCCGCCGCCTCGCGCGGGAAAAGCATGAGATCACCATTATCGACGAAAGCGCCGATCTGGTGGATCAGGTGTCGATTGATCTGGATGTGCGCGGAATTGTCGGCCATGCGGCGCATCCAGATGTGCTGAAACGTGCGCGGGCGGCTGACTGCGAAATGATCATCGCCGTCACGCATTTCGATGAGATCAACATGGTGATCTGCCAGATTGCCCACACGTTGTTCTCCGTACCGTTCAAGATCGCGCGTGTGCGTGACCGGTCGTATCTGGAGCCGGCCTGGAAGAACATATTCTCCCGCGAAGGCCTGCCCATCGACATGGTGATCTCGCCGGAAGCCGAAGTCGGTGACGCGATTCTCCAGCGGTTCCGCACGCCCGGCACCATTATGAGCGCCAATTTCGCCGGCGGTCAGGTCAAGCTTCTCGGCTTTGAGCTGCGCGCTGACAATCCGCTGATCGATGTAGCGGTTGACCAGTTCAAAGGTCTGTTCCCGGATCTTTCTGCGCGCATTATCGGCATCGGCCGGGGCGACGCTGTCCACGCGCCGCGCGGCAAGGATGTGCTCAAGCCTGGCGACCGGGCCTATATCGCCGTGTTCGATGCCCATGCCAGCCGCCTCACCTCCATCTTCAACACCGAGCAGAGCCGCCTTGATCACGTCGTCATCGTCGGCGGCGGCAATGTCGGCCTGCATGTGGCCAAGATGCTGGAGAAGGAAAGCCATATCCGCGTCCGCCTGATTGAGCGCGACAGTGAGCGCGCCAACAAGGCTGTGGCTGCGGTCAAACGATCGATTGTCATTCAGGGCGATGGTCTGAACCCGGACATTCTGGCGGAAGGCGGCGTGGACCGGGCAGACTTCGTGATCGCCATCACGGATGACGACAAGGCCAACCTGCTGATTTCAAACCTCGCCAAACGCGCCGGCGCCAAGCGGGCGCTTGCCCTCATAAACTCGCCCGAACTGGCCGGCCTTGCCTCAGACATGCGGGTCGACACAGTGCTCGATCCGCGTGCGCTGACCGTATCGCAGATCCTCATGCGCATGCGCCGGGGCCGGATCCTCTATCTTCAGTCTCTTGAAGACGGCATGGCGGAAGTAGCCGAAGGGATCACTCTCGAAACGTCGTCGCTGATCGGAAAACCCCTCGGCTATGACGATCTGCCCGAAGGCATGACGGCGGCCGCCGTCGTGCGCGGAAATCAGGTGATCATGGCAGACGAAGACGTCACTGTGCGCCCGGAAGATCATCTCATTGTCTTCTATGAGGCAGAGATGGTCCGCACGGTTGAAAAGTTTTTCCGGGTGAACCCGGATTATTTCTGATCCATGAATTATTCGTCCGTCGTCCGCGTTCTTGGTCTGCTGATGCTGATCCTCGCAGGATGCGCGGCCTCGGCAGCGCTTCTTGCCTGGGCGCTGGGAGAGACGCCTCAGATCATATCCTTTGGCGCAACAGCGCTCGGTATCTCGGTCTTTGCCTCCAGCGTTCTGCTGCTGGCGCCAAAGCCTGCCCGCCGGGCCCGGCCGTCTGACGCGCTGGCGGTTGTTCTGCTCTGGTGGTTCCTGTCTCCTGTCGCAGCGGCCATGCCGTTCGTGTTCGGTGTGGCCAACAATTCCGTTGCCGTCGCGCTCTATGAGGCGGCCTCCTGCCTCACCACGACGGGCCATTCCATTCTTGATTTTCCCGAAAGCGCCTGGCCCGTCAGCCTGCTTTACTGGCGCGGCCTGCTGCATTTGCTGGGCACCTTTGCTGCGGTCGTGATGGCTGCAGGGGTGTTCGCAGCCATCAATCTGGGCGGCCCCGGTGTTCACCGCACTGTTCTGTTCACCGTTCCAGAGACAAGCTTTTTTGATGCCATGCCGCGCATCTATACCGGCGTTGCGCTGATGATCGGCATTTCGGTCAGCTTCATCCTGCTGCTGCTTCTGATGGCTGGTGTGCCGCCAGTGCGGGCGCTGGCCGATGCCGTCAGTGTCATATCCACCGGGCTGGTCCTGCCCGATGCGGAGACCTTTCTGCCGCCAAACCCTGTGGCCAGCGTCATCCTTGCCATCGGCCTCGCCATCGGCGCCCTGGGCCTGGCCGTCTGGCTGCCGCTGCGGATCGGAGCAGTCGGCACGGCCATCACCGACCCGGAAACGGTGGTCTTTTTCCTGCTGATGCTGATCTTTGCGGCCGCAACCCTTCCGCTTGGCGTGTCGCTGATCAATGGCCTCGGCTGGTCGCTTTCCAGCCTGTCGACTTCCGGCATCCCCCTTTCGGCCGGTGCGCGCGACGCGGATATCCCGCTGACGCTGGCGGTTCTGCCCGCCCTGATCGGTGGATCGGCGCTTTCGGCGGCGGGGGGGATCAAGATTGCCCGCTTTATCGTGCTGGGCCAGCGGGCCGGGCAGGAGTTCCGCCAACTGGGCTATCGCCGTTCGATCCTCAGCTTCCGCTTCCGGGACCGGGAGCTGGACGAGCGCAGTGTCATCGGCGTCTGGGTCTATTTCATCGTCTATGCAGGGGCGGTCTTTTCGGTCATCGCCGCGCTCGCCTTCCTGAACATTCCGTTCGAGGAGTCGATTCGCCTGTCCATTGGGTCGCTGACGAGTTCGGGCGGTCTGATTGGGCAGGCTACAGACAATCTCGGCCCTGTCGGCCACATATTGCTGAGTATTGCCATGGTTTTGGGCAGGGTTGAAATTCTGACCGTGTTCCCAGCCCTTTCCCTGAGCTTCTGGCGGGGGTAAAGGGGGAACACCCTTGCGCAGGGTAAACAATGACATTAGCTGCGCAGGATAAGACAACAAAAACAAGAAAGAAAAAACTGATGTCCGCCGATAAGAAGCAAAACCTCCAGGACACTTTCCTCAACGCCGTCCGCAAATCGCGCACCCCGCTCACCGTCTTCCTCGTCAACGGTGTGAAGCTTCAGGGTGTTGTCACCTGGTTTGACAATTTCTGCATCCTCCTCCGGGGTGACGGACGGCCGCCGCAGCTGGTTTACAAGCATGCCATCTCGACCATCGCGCCGAGCGCGCCCGTCCAGCTCTTTGATGAGGAAATGGACGGAGACTGATCCCGATTGACTGAAAAGCTGATTGACCGCCTTCCGGCGCCGGAAATTGCCGGCGTCGTGATCCCGTGGTTCACACCGAGGGACCGGCCGGGTCCGGACCGTTTGTCCGAAACCGCCGGTCTCGTCGAAGCCCTTGGCTGTGAGCTGGGCTTCATCCGTCCCGATCATGTCCGTGAAGTGAACTCGTCCTTCCTGCTGTCGGGTGGTCTGCTTGACCGTATGGCGAACGACATTGCCGAAACGCACGCAACACTCGCCGTCATCGATGCGTCGCTGACGCCTGTGCAGCAGCGTAACCTTGAAAAGCGCCTGGGCGTGAAGGTGATCGACCGGTTGCTCTATGAGCGCTCGCGTCTTGTCCGCACATGGACCCACCTTGAGCGTCAACGCGGCGGTGGCGGCTTTCTCTCCGGCCCTGGCGAAAGCCAGCTTGAGGCTGACCGGAGGATGCTGGACGACAAGATCGTCCGTCTGCGGCGGGACCTGGATGACGTGAAACGCACCCGCGAGGTGCAGAGGGCAGGGCGCCGGCGGTCCGGCAAGCCGGTGATCGCGCTCGTCGGATACACCAACTCCGGCAAGTCCACCCTGTTCAACAGGCTGACCGGATCAGACGTGTTCGCCAAGGACATGCCCTTCGCGACGCTCGACCCAACCATCCGGCGGCTTGACCTGCCAACGCTGGGCGAAGCGGCGCTGATTGACACAGTCGGCTTCATCACCGACCTGCCCACCCACCTGATCGACAGTTTCCAGGCAACGCTCGAAGA
>NZ_NCJT01000234.1 GCF_002282565.1 Hyphomonas sp. 34-62-18 | reverse complement strand
CGCGTCGGCTGAGGGGCTCATGCGCACTTTCTGGCGGGTCTTTTTCGGCCTAGCGGCCGCTTACAACTTCGCGGTCGGCGTGCCGCTGGCGCTTTCGCCGGAGACGTTTCTGGCAGCCAGTGCGGCGGCGCCTGCCAGCGGGCCGGCGGACATGTTTGTTCCGCTGAGCGGCATGCTCATTGCGGGATTCGGCATTGTCTACGCGCTGGTGGCCTGGCAACCGGAGCGGATGAAGCCGGCGGTGTGGGCGGGCGTATTTGGCAAGGCCGGCGTTCTTGCGCTGTCGCTGCCGCCCTGGCTGCGCGGGGAAGTGGGGATTGATGCGGTTGCGCTCAGCCTGGGTGATCTTGCGTTCACGATCGGCTTCCTGGTGTTCCTGATCACCTATCGTCCGGCAACGGATAAAGTCTGACCTTCACGCGCTGTCTGGCAGGGCAAAGCGCGGGCCGGTGCCCGTCTTGCCGGCCTTGTCCTCCGGATTGTAGAGCGCGCAGCGTTTCAGCGAGAGACATCCGCAGCCAATGCAGCCGTCCAGCGTCTCGCGCATCTGTTCCAGTTGCGCGATCTTCCGGTCCAGCACGCTGCGAATTTCATGGCTGATCTGGCGCCAGTCAGCCGCTGTCGGCGTGCGCCCTTCCGGCAGGGAGGCGAAGGCGCGGGCCACATCGTCAATGGTCAGTCCAAGGGACTGCGCGATCCGGATGAACGACACCCGCCGGATGTCCGACCGGAGGAAGCGGCGGTGGCGCCCGGCTGAGCGGATGGACCGGACCAGTCCGCGTTCCTCGTAATAGCGCAGCGCCGAGACGGCAACGCCGGTGCGTGCGGCAAGCTCGCCAATGGTCAGGATGTCGGAATGTTTCAGCGCCATGCAAATTTCCGCTTGATCTAAAGTGCACTTGAGATTGTAGCAGAAGGGTCAGGCAACAACCAGACCCCGAAAGGCCCTGCCATGACACAGGCAATCCATCGCCCCGCCCGCATCGAACATGTCAACATCAATGTTCCGGATTCAGAGCATGCTGCGCGAATTTTCGAGCAGATCTTCGGCTGGCATGTGCGCTGGCGCGGCAAGGCGATCAGCGGCGGGCATACAGTGCATGTCGGCTCAGAGAGCCACTATCTCGCCCTTCATTCTCCGCCGCCGGGCAAGCCTTGCCCCGAGCGGTTCGAAAAGGGCCTGCCGCTCAATCATATCGGTATCGAGGTGGACGATATCGTGGCCATCGAAACACTGGTGCGGCAGGCCGGCTATGCGCCTTTCGGCCATGACGACTATGAGCCCGGGCGGCGGTTCTATTTCTTCGATGAGAGCAATATCGAGTTTGAGGTGGTCTCTTACGCGCCCGTGTTGGAATATGCTGGCTGAGCGGTTGCGCTCTCTCCCGTGATGGCCGGCGCGGCGGGAGGTGCATCCAAATGCGCCCCCCGCCGCATCACATGTCTGAAAAGGGAGAAACAGGATGAAGTTCACTGCTGTCTTTGCTGCAACGCTGGCCGCCTGTCTGGCCGCAGGCTGCGCGCCGTCTGTGCCGGTTGCGGCCGATAAGCCCGCAGAACCGGAGGTGGCTGCGCCCGCCCCCGCGCCAATTGATGGGCGCGCGATTGTCGCTGATGTTGGCGCGATCAACACGCCGAACGGCATTGAAGAATCCTATGCCGCGCGCATCGGCGGTATCGATCAATGGATCAGTGTGCGCGGCAAGGATCGGAATAATCCGGTTATCCTTCTGGTCCATGGCGGCCCGGGTTCTGCCGAGCTTGCCATCGGCTGGACCTTCCAGCGCGGCTGGGAAGACTATTTCACAGTCGTGCAATGGGACCAGCGCGGGGCAGGGAAGACCTGGTCCCTGAATGATCCGGAGACGGTGATTCCGACACTGACGGTCGACCGGATGACGCAGGATGTGGTCGAGATGATGGAACATGTCCGCCAGAAGCTCGGCAAAGAGAAGGTGATCCTGCTCGGCCATTCCTGGGGCTCGATCATTGGCCTGAAAGCGGCCATGGAACGGCCGGACCTGGTGGCGGCCTATGTGGCCCATGGCCAGGTGATCAACATGCAACGCAATGAGGAAGAAGGTTTCCGCCTGACCCTGGCCGCGGCGCAGGCGGATGGAAACACTGAAGCCGTGTCGGCCCTTGAGGCGCTGGCGCCCTATCCCGGCGAGCTGACGGTGGCGCGGATTGGCGATGAACGCACCTGGTCAAATCATTATGGCGGGCTTGCCGCGTATCGCGAGAATGCCTCTGCCTGGTTCCGCGCCATGCGGCTGTCGCCGGACTATGACGAGGCCGTGCTGCAGGGGTATGACGCGGGAAGCCTTGCCAGCATCACGGCACTGATGCCGGAGCTGCGCGCGGTGAATATGGACGCGGTGACCGAAAGCCCGGTGCCGGTTTTCCTGCTGCATGGGCGTCATGACTTCACGACGCCGCCTGCTGCCAGTCTTGCCTGGCTGGAAGCGCTCGAGGCGCCCGCGAAGGCCAACTACTGGTTTGACCACTCTGCCCACCTCGCCTTCATGGAGGAGCCGGGCAAGGTGTTGATGACGCTTGTTACCTGCATCCGGCCCTACGCAACCGAGCCGGACATCGCCGCCGCGCGCCAAAGCGCTGCAGCCTGCGTTCAGGAGGGGTAGGCGCCATCAGTGGGCAAGACGCATCCAGTCGCGGGCGGCCTGAAGGGCGAGCTTCACTTCGGCTGAGGTCAGCATTTCTGCCATTTCCTGACGTTGCGCCTTGGCGTCCTCATGACCGCGCACGGCGGCGAGGTTGAACCATTTGTGCGCTTCGATCAGGTTGATCTCGGTACCGGTGCCGGTCGCGTAGGCCAGGCCAGCGCGGTACAGGTCTTCGGCATGGGAATGGGCGCCAAGCAGGCTGGCGGGCTCCACGGGTGTATCTGAATAGGCCATGTTACTTCTCTTTCACTCCTGAACCGGCCGCCGGGTTTTCCCGTGCTGCAACCGGTAATCCATCACGCACCGGATTATCCGGCGACGGACGAAGGGTGCCCTGAGAGCGTTGGAACATGGTTAAAATTGCATTTGCCATGACACGGCTTCGTAAACGGGACGGTCGGTCTTGTTAGCAAAAGCGTGTTTTCGGGCGTTTTTGGCGCTTGGCGTACGGTTTCAGTCCATACCGGGATAGCGTTTGAAGGCCGGAATGCCGGAAAGATGCGCCATCCAGGGGGCCTGCTCGGCTGTCTGTACCTGGGCGCCGGGCGTGAAGGCCTCGGGCGCGTCCAGCGTCATCAATTGCACATCCACTATGCCAGGCAGATGGGTTTCGTTGATGTAGTAGAGGCCGGTGCCGCATTGGCCGCAGAAATAGCGGAAACTGTCGCCGGAGGAGTTCACTTCACGCGCCGCTCCGGCCGTCACGCGGAAGCTTTCCTTCGCCGCCATGGCCCAGGCCACCATCGGCGCGCCCGCGCTTTTCTGGCAATCGCGGCAATGACAGATCGAGACACGCTCTGGCGCCGCGCTCAGTTCATACCGCACGCTGCCGCACTGACATCCGCCCGAAATCGTCATCAACGCCCCCAATGTGTTCCCCAAATGTTCTTTCGCATGACCCGTGCGCCGGGTCAAATGTCACAGAGGGGTGGGGCGGGATAAAAAAAGCCCCGCAGTTTCCTGCGGGGCTCATTAACTCTGGCTTTGCCTTAAATCAGGCGGCCACTTTTTTCTTTGCCAGCGATTTGGCGAGCTTTTCCATCGCCTTGCCTTTGTCGATATTCTCGACAGCGGCCAGTTCGCGGGCCAT
>NZ_NCJT01000233.1 GCF_002282565.1 Hyphomonas sp. 34-62-18 | reverse complement strand
CCGTCCCATGTCGCCCCAGTTCGCCGCCCGTCTTTACGCCCACGTATTGCCAGTCTTCTGGCCATACCTCTGGCTGCAGCTGCGCTGGATCTTCAAACGTCAAGATATCGAACTCCGCACCCTGCTGATCGCCGTCACCAAATGGGGCCAGATCCGCATCCTCCACACCGGCGACCATTGGCGCGCCTACAAGAAGCCTGCCGCCATCCGCGCCAACTGGGACAACCCCATCTGGGAAAGCCATATCGCCCCAAACATGCTCAGCACTGTATCGGAGCTTCCAGCAGCCTCACTGGCTGGCACGCCCTCAGCCCCCAACGCTGAAATCCTCCCCTGCTTGCGGGGGAGGTGCCCCGCAGGGGCGGAGGGGGGAGCCCCAGGCGCTGACACCTCCTAGCCTCACCGAGCCCCACCCCAACCCTCCCCGCACGCGGGGAGGGGGCCCGCTGCGCCTGGGGAAAAGTCGCCCTCCGCTGAAACTCAACGCCCGCCCCACAACGCAACACGTCCCCTCCCCCAGACATGGGGGAGGGCAAGGGTGGGGGCGCTCTCCGCATAATCACCCCGCCGGCCGCGCCCCTCGCGCGCTCCGGCCTCTCGTGCTGCGCCAAAACAAAAGCGCCGGCAGGTTTCCCCACCGGCGCTCCCAGAATAATCTGCCTACAGCTTATTTCTTGATGCGGCCCTTCACCTGCGCGCGATACTTGTCGCCATAAGGCGGGCGCATCATCGCCAGAAGTTCGCTTTTCGTCTGGCTGTAGATTGCCTTCTTGTGGCTGAACTCCAGGAAACCCTCGCGGCCATGATAGGAGCCCATGCCCGACGGGCCAATGCCGCCAAAAGGCAGGTCTTCCTGCGCCACATGGAAAATCACGTCATTCACCGTCACCCCGCCCGAGGTGGTATTGTTCAGCACAAAGCTCCTTTCGCTGTCATCCTCACCGAAATAATAGAGGCCCAGCGGGCGGTCATGCGCGTTGATATAGGCCACCGCATCCTTGGCATCGCCATAGGATTTGATCGGCAGGATCGGCCCGAAGATTTCGTCCTGCATCACCCGCATGTCATCGGTCGGGTCCACGATGATGGTCGGCGGGATCTTGTGGTGGGGCTGCTGGGAGAAGTTCTCGCCCTTGGGGTTGATCTCGATCACCTGGGCGCCCTTGGCGCGGGCATCTTCAACATAGCCGGTGATCCGGTCAAAATGGCGCTGATTGACGATCGAGGTGTAGTCGTCATTGTCCTTGAGGCCGGAGGCATACATCGTCTCCACGGCCTTGGTCGCCGCCATCACGAAGTCCTGCGTCTTCTCCTTCGGCACGAAAGCATAGTCCGGGGCCAGACAAATCTGCCCGGCATTCAGCGTCTTGCCGGCCATGATCCGGTTTGCCGCCTTCTGCAGGTCGGCAGAGCGGCCGAGGATCACCGGGCTCTTCCCGCCCAGTTCCAGCGTCAGCGGCACCAGATTGTCAGCCGCCGCCCGCATCACATGCTTGGCCACCGAAGTGGCGCCCGTGAAGAGGATATGGTCGAAGGCGAGCTTGGTGAACTCCGCCCCCACATCCGGCCCGCCGGTGACGACGGCGCACTCTTCGGGCGAATAATATTTCGCGATCAGCTCTTTCATCAGCTCCGAGGTCGCCTCGGTGAACTCCGACGGCTTGATCATGCAGCGGTTGCCGGCGGCAAATACGCCCGCCAGCGGCGTGAAGGTGAGGTTTACCGGGAAGTTCCACGGGCTGATCACGCCGATCACGCCTTTTGGCTGGAACTGCAGCTCTGCCTTGGAGCCGAGCATCCCCAGCGGAAACTCCACCTTGCGCTTCTCCGGCTTCATCCATTTGGCCACATGCGCCTTGGCATGTTTCAGCGCGCCGATGGAACCGGCAATATCGGTGAGGTTCGACTGGTCTTTCGACCGGTGGCCGAAATCCGCCGCCATCGCATCGTTCAGCGCATCGCCATGGGTCGCCAGCAGGTCGATGGACTTGTCGAGCCATTCGATCCGCTTCTGCAGCGACGGAATCCCATCGCGCAGATGAGCGGCCTTCTGTTTCGCGAGCAGTGCGTTCATGCCGGTAGCCGGCGCGGCGTCGAGGGCCATGTGCTTCAATCTCCCAATCCCTTGTGGTCGGTGAATACTGTAGCCCCTGTTCAGCGTTTCCCCAAGAGGCATCGGAATCCGCTTACCCGGCGTGAGGCGTTCACGGACGCAAAGCTTGCCTCTACAACCTTGCGAACAAGACCGGATTTACAGAGGGAGACGCCAATGGCGACGTACGAAAAGATTTCCTATGAGCGCAATGGCGATACCGCGATCATCGCCTTCAATGACGACAAGACGCTGAACGCCTGCGGCGTCGATACGGCCATCGAGCTGTTGCATGCCTTTGAAGTGGCCGCCAGCGAAGCGCGCTGCACCATCTTTACCGGCAAGGGCCGCGGCTTCTGCTCGGGCGCCAACCTTGGCGGTATGGGCTCGGGCCCGGAAATCGCCTTCCCCGGCTCCAAACCCGATGCCGGAAAAGCCCTCGACGCCTTCTACAATCCCCTCGTCACCGCCATCCGTGAACATCCCCATCCGGTCATCACCGCCGTGAACGGTGCGGCTGCCGGTGTTGGCTGCGCCCTCGGCCTGATGGGCGACCTCGTGATCGCCGGCAAGAGCGCCTACTTCCTGCAGGCCTTCCGCCGCATTGGCCTCGTGCCCGATGGCGGCTCCACCTGGCTGCTCGCCCGCACCATCGGCCGCGTCCGCGCCATGGAAATGGCGCTCCTCGGCGAGAAAGTCTCCGCCGATCAGGCGCTGAGCTGGGGCCTCGTCAACCGCGTGGTCGAGGATGCCGACTTGCTGCCCACCGCGCTGGAATTTGCCGGCAAGCTCGCCTCCGGCCCGACTGTTGCCCTTGCCCTCACCCGCAAGATCATCTGGGACGCCAGCGAGTCTGACTTCGGCGCGGCCCTGCACAATGAGCGAGTTGCCCAGCGCACAGCCGGCCGCACGGACGACTTCAAGGAAGGCGTCGGCGCCTTCCTGCAGAAGCGCCCTGCCGAGTTCAAAGGCAAGTAACCTTTGGTTGCCCTTACTATCTTTGTTGCACCTTAAGGATTATGCAACCTTGTCCCCATAGGGTTCGCGAAAATCGAGCCTTGTGGGGACGAGATAAGATGGATTTTCGGTTGATTCACTTCAATTGCGTGCGCCCCCTCGGTGCGTTCACGCTCGAAAATCCCTATGTCGTCACGTTTCTATCCATCCTGCCGCGCATCTTTGCTGACGCCGACGCGTTTGAAGGGATTCACTTTCACCAACATGGACTGCGCTGCCCGGACGAGACCTGGCGCACCTATGTCGACGCCTTCCCCTATCCCGCTGACTGGCGGGCGCCGGAAGTGTCGACCATGGCCGGCTGGCGCTCGTTCGAAGATCTGAAATCCTTCACCTACAACGGCCGCACCCATCCGCCGGGCATGCGCCGCCTCAGCCAGGAGATTGACCGCAGCGACGGCCCCGGTTTCGTGATGTGGTGGGCCCGCGGGGGTGAACACTTCACGCTGGAAGACGGCTTCCAGCGCCTGCAGCATCTGCGCCGCCACGGTTCATCCGACTACGCATTTTCTCTGGATCAGCCTACCCCGCGTCCGGCGGTCGCCTGAACTCACCCTGACTTCGGTTTTCGTTTCTTTGGCGGGCTTTTGGCCTTGGCCGCCTGCGCCGCCTTGAGCGCCCGGCGCCCCCAGGCGGTGGCCTCATCAGGGTCATCCATCGCCGAAGACGGCAGGCTGACATAGCCAAGATCTATCGGCTTTGCGTCGCTTGAGCGCAGATAGAGAAAGGGCGT
>NZ_NCJT01000232.1:2671-6518 GCF_002282565.1 Hyphomonas sp. 34-62-18 | reverse complement strand
CCCCGCGCCGTCAGCGCGCCCTCACCGTCCAGCGCGCCCAGCGCCGTCAGCAGCGTGCGCGCGCCTTTCAGCTTGCCCGGCGGCGGCGGGTCCATCCAGGTCAGCGCGGCCGCGTCCTGCGTGCCCCATTCAGCCAGGGTGAGCGCGAGCCCGGAAAGATCCGTCACCAGAATTTCCGGCGTCGGCGCCGCCATCAGGCCGCGCGTGGCCGCCTCGTCCCAGAGGCGGTAGCACACCCCCGGCGCCGTCCGCCCGGCCCGGCCTCTGCGCTGATCGGCAGACGCCCGCGAAGCGCGCACGGTGGTCAGCCGGCTGCCCAGCCCGCCCAGATCTTCCTCCGCCACCCGGGAGAGGCCGGAATCGATCACGATCCGTACCCCCTCAATCGTCAGCGCGCTTTCGGCAATGTCGGTCGCCAGCACGATCTTGCGCTTGCCCGGCGGCGCAGGCGACACGGCTGCGTCCTGCTCGCCCGGAGACAGCGCGCCGTAAAGCGGCGCAAGGATAATGTCCGGCCCCAGCCCGGCGAGCGCCTCAGCCGTCCGGTTGATCTCCCGCGCGCCCGGCAGGAAGACCAGCACAGAGCCGTCCTCCTCGCGCAGCGCCTGGCGGATCACCTTCGGCATCCGGTCTTCGATGCGCTCGTCAGACTTGCCGAGATAGCGCGTCTCCACCGGATACATCCGGCCTTCGCTCTCGATCACCGGCGCGTCGATGGCGCGGGCTACGGCGGCGGTGTCCAGCGTCGCAGACATGATCAGCAGGCGGAGATCCTCGCGCAGCACCGATTGCACCTCCAGCGCCAGCGCAAGGCCCAGGTCCGCGTTCAGCCGCCGCTCATGGAACTCGTCAAACAGCACGGCGCCCACGCCGGAAAGTTCCTGATCCGCCAGGATGCGCCGCGTGAAGAGGCCATCGGTGATCACCTCAATACGGGTTTCCTTCGAAACCTTCCGGTCCACCCGCGTCGTCAGGCCAATCGTCTGCCCCACCCGCTCGCCAAGGGAGGAGGCCATCCGCTCCGCTGCCATGCGCGCGGCCACCCGGCGCGGTTCCAGCAGAATGATACGGCCCTCAATCACTCCGGGATCGCCCAGCAGGCCTGCCAGCGCCAGCGGCACGCGCGTTGTCTTGCCCGCGCCCGGCGGGGCGGCCAGCACAAGGCGTGGCCCAGCCGCCATCGCCCGGAGAATCTCCGGTATCACCTCGTCAATCGGCAGGGCATCGGCGTGCATCATCTGCCCGCTGATAGGGCGGCCCCTGCCCTGATGGCAAGCGTCGGCGTCCTTGGTGCAGTTCCGGCAGTTGCCATCGCCGCGCCCGCCCCCTACCGTCCGGGCGGGTTCTAACTGGGAGTTGCGTATGAAGGGCTGGTTCGCCATCGATCTCTGGAAGCGGGTGCTGATCGGCCTCGTGGTAGGCACGCTGATCGGCCTTGCTCTGCGCTACGGGCTCGGGCCAGACCGCGCCGGAGACTTCGTCACCACCTGGTTCAAACCTGTGGGCGATGCCTTCATCAACCTTATCCGCATGCTCGTCGTGCCGCTGATCTTCGTCACGCTGGTGTCCGGCGTGCTGGCGATGGGTGATCCCAAACGCCTCGGCAGCCTCGGTGGCCGCGCCCTTGCCATGTATATGGGCACGACCGTGATCGCCATCTGCTTCGGCCTGCTGATGGGCACGCTCGTCCAGCCTGGCGCGGGTTTTGACACCTCCATCGCCTCGGCCGCAGACATCGAAGAGACCCGCTCGCGCCTCGCCGTCAACGCGCCGGCCGGCAGCGTGGGCGAGCAGCTCGTGAAAACCCTGCTCTCCATCATTCCGTCAAACCCGGTGGACGCGTTCGCGCGCGGCGACGTGCTGCAGATCATCTTCTTCGCCATCCTCCTCGGCGTCGGCATCATGATGACCGGCGAGATGGGCAAGCCGCTGGAGAAGCTGTTCAACTCCGGCGCCGAAGCGATGATGAAGCTGACGCTGATCGTGATGGAAACGGCTCCCTTCGGTGTCCTCGCCCTGATGGCCTGGGTGATGGGCGACCGCGGCCTCAGCGTGCTCACCGTGCTCGGCAAGATGACGCTTGCCCATTACACGGCTTGCCTCCTGCACATGGTCATCACCTACGGCTTCATCGTGAAGGGCGTGCTGCGCCTGCCGCTCATCCCCTTCTTCCGCGGCGTGTTTGACGCGCAGATGGTCGCCTTCTCCACCTCATCGTCGAACGCCACCCTGCCGATGAGCATCTCCTGCGCCACCAAGAACCTCGGCATCGGCAAGCCGGTCGCTTCCTCGGTCCTGCCGCTCGGCGCCACGATCAACATGGACGGCACCGCGCTCTATCAGGGCCTGATCGCCCTCTTCGCGGTGCAAGCGCTCGGCATCCCGATGGAGCCGGGCATGTATTTCACCATCATCATCATGTCGACGCTGGTTTCCATCGGCACGGCGGGCGTGCCCTCGGTCAGCCTGCTGCTGGCCACCACCACGCTCAGCATCGTCGGCGCAAACCCTGAGCAGATCGTGCTCATCATCGCCGTGCTGTTCCCGTTCGACCGTATTCTCGACATGATGCGCACCGTCACCAACATCACCGGCGACCTCGCCGTCTCCACCGCTGTCGCCAAATGGGAAGGCGACCTCGACGAAGAAGTCTTCAAGGCATCCGATCCGGTCTGATCTTCAAGCCCCTTCTCCCCCTGGGGAGAAGGGGTTGGGGATGAGGGGGCGAGGCAACCAACGACATCACCGGCAGACGAAAAAGCCCGGCCATCTTTCGAGGGCCGGGCTTTTTCTTTTGCGTCGGAACAATTCAATGCGCCGTTGGTTGCGGCTCGAAACTCGTCTGGCTCGGCGGCAGCGACGCCGTCACCGGCGCCTGCGAGGGCAGCCAGCAGGTCACTTCCAGGCCGCCGCCTTCCACCGATTTCATGCCCACCGTGCCGCCATGCAGGTGGATGAAATGCTTCACCAGCGCCAGACCAAGGCCCGCGCCGCGCTGGTCGCCGGAGACGAAGCTGTCAAAACTCGTCGCCCGCTTGTCGGCCTCAAGGCCCGCGCCATTGTCGCGCACGCTGAGCGTAATCATGTCGCCCATGCGCTGGGCCGCCACCACAATCTCCCCGCCCGGCTCGGTAAAGCGCAGCGAGTTGGAGATGAGGTTGAACAACACCTGCTTGATCCGGCGCTC
Source organism: Hyphomonas sp. 34-62-18 (assembly GCF_002282565.1). GTDB lineage: Bacteria > Pseudomonadota > Alphaproteobacteria > Caulobacterales > Hyphomonadaceae > Hyphomonas. Next base: position 3,331 of record NZ_NCJT01000232.1, on the reverse strand, counting down.
GTCGCCCCGCATCTGGCCCAGACGCCCGGTGATCTCGGCACGGACGGCCACTTCGGTGTCCTCCGCCTTCGACACGACCAGTTCGACACTCTGATGGATCACCTCTTCCAGGTCCATCTCGCTGAGCTCCAGATCCAGCCGCCCGGCCTCGATCAGCGCCAGGTCGAGAATGTTCTCGATCAGCTTGTTGAGATGGTCGGAGGCTGAGAGGATGGCGCGCACATGGTCGGTCTGGCGCTCGGTCAGCGGGCCATTGCGCTGGGTTTCCAGCAGCTCGGCATAGCCGAAGATCGTCGTCAGCGGCGAGCGCAGCTGATAGCTCACATTGCGCACGAACTCGGTCTTCAGCCGGTCTGCCGCCTCAAACGCCTCGGCCCGGTCGCGCAGCGCCGATTCCACCCGCCGCGTCGCCGTCACATCGGCAAAGGCGATCATCGTGTTTCCATCGGGCAGCGGATGGGTGAGGTAGGTCAGCAGCGAGCCATCCGAGCGGCGCATTTCGCCGGTGGTGGACTGGCGCGCCGAAGGGTCGGTGATGTGAACCTTGATGCCTTCCCAGATGTCCATGTCATGGAACAGCGGCACGCAGCCGCGCACCACATCATCATAGTCCGGCTTGTCCTTCAGCCGGTCAGACGGAATATCCCACACCCGCTCAAA
>NZ_NCJT01000232.1:0-2660 GCF_002282565.1 Hyphomonas sp. 34-62-18 | reverse complement strand
TCCTTGAACAGAACCAGCAGCCCGCCCATCGGGTGGCGCTGGCGCGTGACAGACAGTGTGCGGCTGTCGGGGAGAGACCACTTGTCTTCCTTCACCCCGTCAATGTCGAGATAATAGGAAATCTCCTCGGCGCGCCACTCGGCATAATTCGTCCGTGCCGGGAGTTTCTTCTTCTCGCGCAGCCGGTCCAGCAACTGGCCATGATTGGGACGGTCCAGAAGGAACGTCTCTTCCAGGTCCCACATGTCACGGAAGGCCTTGTTGTAGAAATTGAGCTTCCGGTCCGGCCCGAAGATCGCCACGGCGTCGGCCACATGGTTCAGCGTCTCGTCATGCGCGCGGACGTGCCGGTTGAGCTCCTCGCGGGAGTTCTCCTGCTCGGTCACGTCAAACGCCATACACCCTGCCCCGCCCGACAACGGGAAGGTCAGCACACGCATTGCCCGGCGCTGGTTGTTGATCACGATATGGCGGGTCTCGTCATGCTCGGCCCCGTCGGTGATCGTCTTGCGGGCCTGCTCGTTCACCGCCTGGTCCAGCATCAGCTGGCGCTCCAGCACGCGGTCGAGATTGCCGCCATCGACCGCTTCGATATAGGCGGGGTTGGCCCATTGCAGGCGTCCCATGCCGGAAACGCGCCAGGCCGGGAACGGCGCCTTGCCCAGCATGTCGAGAAACGCCGTCGGGTCGCGCGCAATCACCTGCCGCGCCTCTTCCAGCTTGCCGCGGGCCGAGCTTTCCTCCAGCCCCTTGATCGTCGTGTCATTGACCCAGACCACCGCGCGCACGCCCGCCGTGCGCCCATCCGCCTCCAGGAAGCGGCCGGACGGCCCGATGATCGTCAGCGAGAAGGGCTGCCCGCTCTCGCGCAGCTCCCGCAGGCGGATGCGCAGCGTCGTGTCCTGACCCGCCGAATCGCGCGCTTCCAGATCCGCCAGTCCCTCAACGATGCGCACCGCCGGGTCTGGCGAAATCGCGTCATCAGTAAAGCTGAGCAGCCCGGCCAGCGCCACCGGCGAGCCATAAAGCTCCGGCGGGGTGATCTCGTCCCCGTCCAGTTCCAGCGCGTCGCCCTGCCAGACGAGAATGACGCCCGGATGGGCGCCTAACACAGATTTAAGGCCGGCATTTTCCGTTTCCCGGTCCCCGGCCACTTCGCGGTAGCGCTTGGCGGCCCCGCGCGCGCCATCTGACACCCGCAGCGCCCAGAGCAGCGCCCCAAGCGCCAGCAGCGCGGTGCCAATTGCCATCAGGATGGGCATCTGTTCAGCGGTCATCGGGCTACCGGGCCTCTATATATTGGCATTTCTTGCCATCATTGCGGGCCACGCGCGCGAAAACGGCGCCGCGACTCGGGAGGGTTTATACTGGTTAATGAATGGTGCTGCGAGCGTTAAGGCGGGGTTAATATTGCCCCTGTCACGCTGCCTGTCACACTTGCCGCCGGCCTCCCCGCCTGAAGATTGGGTGTTGCAAAGACGCCACACCCTCTTAGGTTAAGCTGACCGGCCTCTCAGGAGTTCATCCCGCATGCGTGCCATCCTCGCCGCCCTCGCTTTCTCCCTGGCCCTGCCCTTCACGGCGGCTGCCTCCGGCGATGGAGACCTGGCCGACGCCGACACGGACGACATCGTCCGCCTGCCCGGCCAGCAGGCCGCCGCCCGGCCCGACAAGATGGCCCTCCCCGGCAGCCAGCCTGGCGACAAGCCCCAGCGCCTCGTCCCCGGCGGCGTCCTGATCGTCAGCTTTGACACCAATGGCGACGGCATCATCTCCTCCGATGAGCTGCAAACCGGCATCACCGCCGCCTTTGCGCAGGCCGATGCCAATGGCGATGGCCAGGTCTCTGCCCTTGAGCAGCAGGCCTGGGCTGCCAGCCTGCCGGTGCGCGACGATACCCTCGCCAACCCGGTCCGCTTTGATCCCAATCTCGACCGGATCGTCACCTTCGACGAATTCAACACGGTGATCCGCCAGCTCGCCGCCTCCTATCAGGACGGCGCCGGCAACATCGCCGTCGCTGGCCTCACCGCGCCCGACAAGCCCGATCGGGAAGACCGCCGCTTTGCCCAGGGCGGCGCGCTGACCGGCGAAGAGGGCCCCGGCGCGCCCCGCCGCTGAAACCTGCCCCCTAGTCTCCCTAAAGGAAGCCTTGATGACTTCGTCTCCACCGGAAAAAGGATGGGTGATAAGAGGTGGCCGGAAGCCGAAACCGTCGCCAGACCACAAACCTGCCGGCCACTCGGAGACCATGTTCGTCGCTCCGCAGGAAGAATGGACAGAGGAAGACTGGGAGTTGGCCAGGTTGATCCTCCAGGTGATCGAAGAAGAGAAAGCGGCCGGAAAGAAAATGCTTCGGATACTCTGATCCAGTTCCGATACCTTCGAGGCGCCCGCCCCTGGATCAGGCTGCGCCCGCCCCCACCTTGACACCGCGCGCGGTTCAGGAAACCCGTTTCGCCCATGACCCTGCTGTCCCTTCCCCCCGCGCGCGGCAAGCTGATCCCCGGCGCAGAGCTTGCGCCCTACACCTGGTTCCGCGTCGGCGGCCCGGCAGATGCCCTCTTCCTGCCCGCCGATGAGGAAGACCTCGCCGCCTTCCTGAAAGCGCTCGACCCGGCCATCCCCGTCACCGTCCTCGGCGTCGGCTCAAACCTCAT
>NZ_NCJT01000231.1 GCF_002282565.1 Hyphomonas sp. 34-62-18 | reverse complement strand
AGCATTTGTTGCGCTGAAACCCAGAAAGGAATGGCGCAAGGGGCTCAATCCGGAAGAGTTGCGTGAAGCGATTTCAGACAATCTCAGCGCATTCCCCGGCGTGCGGGTCAATATCGGCCAACCGATCGCCATGTCCATCGACGAGCTCCTGACTGGCACAAAGGCGCAACTCGCCGTGAAGATTTTCGGACCTGATTCCGAAGTGCTTCTCGAAAGCTCGCAAGCGCTTCAATCCCTCCTTCAGGAAGTCCCTGGGGCGAGCGATGTTCAGGCCGACCAGATTACCGGCGCGCCGCAACTTGTCGTATCGCTCGACCGGGTTGCGCTTGGCCGCTACGGACTGAGCATCGAAGAAGCGCTTGAGGCCCTGCGGTCAGGCGTCGGCGGCGCCGAAGCGGGCGTCGTCTTCGAGGGTGTCCGGCAATTTCCGGTGGTGGTGCGTTACGACGAAGCCGGCCGCAACACGCCGGCAGCCATCGGGCGCATTATCCTGGAGTCTTCCAGCGGTGCACGCATTCCCCTGGAGAGCATTGCTGATATCCGGGAGATCGTTGGGCCTCGCCAGATAACCCGGGAGAATGGCGAGCGGTTCATCACCGTGCAGCTCAATGTGCGGGACCGTGACATCGGAAGCTATGTTGAGGAAGCTCAGGCGGCCGTGACGGCGGGTCTGGACCTGCCTGCCGGATATCGTGTGGAGTGGGGTGGACAGTACGAACTGCAACAGCAAGCCAATGCGCGCTTTGCGGTCGTGATCCCGATTACGCTCGGCATCGTTTTCCTGATCCTCCTCCTGACGTTCGGGCGGCTGATGTCGGCGGTGCTTATCCTGCTGAACATTCCGTTGGCGTTGACCGGAGGGGCACTGGCGCTCTGGATTGCCGGGTTGCCTGTCTCTGTGCCTGCCACGGTGGGGTTCATCGCCCTGTTCGGCATCGCCCTTGGAAACGGCATGGTGCTGGTCAGCTTCATGGATGACTTTGCAAGGGCCGGACGCAATCTCGAGGACCTCGCCATCGAAGCTGCGGGTCTGCGGGCACTTCCGGTGTTGATGACGGCGGCAACAACGGCGCTCGGCCTCGCCCCGCTGCTCTTCGCCACCGGCGTGGGCGCCGAAGTGCAGCGCCCGCTCGCCACTGTGGTGATCGGCGGCCTCGTCTCATCGACCTTGCTGACGTTGCTGGTGGTGCCGGCGCTCCATCGCTGGTTTGCACCCAAACCGGACGGGCACCACTCGCTGGTCGAGGGCAAACATGAGCGCCCCGCCATACCGGCGGAATAGCATCAGAGGGGCGGCGCCCAACCAGCGCCGCCCCTGTTCACAAGCCAGGGGATCAGCCCGTCAGGATTTGCGACCATGTCAATTGAACCTGCCACACATCAACCGAATGCGCCCGACAAGCACGATCACGGCAAATCCGACAATATCGAGCTGATATTTTCCCTGACCTGCGGCGTCTTACTGGTCGTTGGATGGCTGGGGCCCAAGCTCGGCATTGTCCCTGGCTGGCTTTCCATCCTCCTGCTCGTTGGCGCTTACGTCTTTGGCGGCTTCTTCGCACTGAAAGAAGCAATTGAGAAAGTCGCGGACGCAAAGTTCGAGATCGATTTCCTGATGCTCGTCGCCGCTGCCGGCGCCGCCATCCTCGGCGCCTGGGCCGAAGGGGCGCTTTTGCTTTTTCTGTTCAGCCTGGGACACGCGCTGGAGCACTATGCGATGGGCCGTGCCACGCGGGCCATCCAGGCGCTGGCAGACCTCGCCCCTGACTCCGCGCTCGTTCGACGCAATGGCGAGACGGTCGAGATACGCATCGAAAACATTCAGCTTGGCGACATCGTTGTCGTGCGGTCCAACGAGCGGCTGCCGGTGGACGGGGTCGTGACCGCCGGCGAAAGCAGCGTCAACCAGGCGCCGATTACCGGCGAAAGCGCGCCGGTCGACAAACGCCCCCTGCCCGGCACATCGGCTGCCGAGATCGAGGCAGCCGGGCCGCAGCACAAGGTCTTTGCGGGATCAATCAACGGGAGTGGCAGTCTCGACATTTACGTGACGCGGCTCTCGTCAGAGTCGGCGCTCGCCCGCGTTGTCAAACTCGTTTCTGAAGCCGAAACACGGCAGTCCCCTACCCAGACGTTCATCAAGCGCTTCGAGAAGATCTTTGTTCCGCTGGTCATCGCCCTCGCGGTGGTCACGGGGTTTTCATGGCTTTTTCTCGACGAGGCACCCTCCGAAAGCTTCTATCGCGCGATGGCCGTTCTGGTTGCAGCAAGCCCCTGCGCGTTGGCGATTGCCACGCCGAGCGCGATCCTCAGCGGTATCGCCCGGGCAGCGAACGGCGGTGTACTGATCAAGGGCGGTGCGCCGCTGGAGGCGCTTGGCCGGTTGAATGCAATCGCGTTCGACAAGACCGGCACGCTGACGATCGGTGAGCCCAAAGTCGTGGATATCGTCGCCTTCGAAGGAACAGAAGACCGCGCGCTGCTGGCGACCGCCGCCGCTGTGGAGGCCTTCAGCGATCATCCCCTTGCGCGTGCTATCGTGGCGGCGGCACGCGAGAAGGATCTTCCGAAAGGTCCGGAGGCGGAAGAGTTCCAGAGCCTCACCGGCAAGGGCGTCAGCGCGATGGTCGGAGGCAAACTCGTCCTGATCGGCAAGCCTGCGATGTTCGACGGCGAAAGCGGTCCTGTCATGCCCGAAACGCTCGCGCGGGAGGTAGACAGGCTTTTCGACACGGGCCGCACGATGATGGTGGTCGCGCAGGGCGGCCGCTTCCTGGGCGCCATCGGCCTGATGGACACGCCGCGTCCGGCCGCAAAGCGCGTGATCGCGCAGATACGCAAGCTCGGCATCACGCGGATGATGATGATCTCCGGCGACAATCACCGTGTCGCCAACGCCATCGCCCGCGATCTCGGACTGGACGAGGCGTTCGGAGACCTGATGCCGGACGATAAGGTCGCAAAGATCAAGGCGCTGAGACAGCACGGCGGCGTTGCGATGGTTGGCGACGGCGTCAACGATGCCCCGGCTATGGCGAACGCGAATGTCGGAATTGCAATGGGCGCGGCGGGCTCTGACGTCGCTCTGGAAACCGCCGACATCGCCCTGATGGCGGACAATCTCGACACCCTGCCGTTTGCCGTCGGCCTGAGCCGCGCGACGAGCCGCAATATTCGCCAGAACCTCTGGGTCAGCCTTGGCGTTGTGGCCATACTTGTCCCGGCGACACTCTTCGGCCTCGGCATCGGCCCTGCCATTCTTCTGCACGAAGGTTCAACGCTGATCGTCGTTGGTAACGCTCTCAGGCTGCTGGCCTATCGGGATGAACAGAGCCCCACTCAAGTCTGATGGAGGCCGCTGAAATGACGACGACTGTGCTCATCACATCTCTTCCGGAAGACGCACAATGCATCGCCGGCCATATCGGATTTTCTAAGCAGAGAGTTTTTCAATGAAAGCAATCCTTTCGTCAGCTGCGCTCCTTGCGCTGAGCGCATGCGCGACCACCACGATACCGCAGCAGCCTGAAACACACGCTCCGACCGTTGACGCGCAAGCCTCCTGCGGGCCTCGGCCTGCCGGTCGGATGAGGTCTCACCGTTCGGCTCGGCTCGTGCTTTTCCGGGCTTGCAAGGCGCGCGAAAATGCAGCGCTCAGTGAAGAAGGAGACCCGCAATGAACCCCGAGCTTCGCGCCGCTTACACGCAAAATCTCAACGCTGCAAAGTCGCCGCTTTCTCCCACCTTGAGATCGCCCACGTCCTCGGCCAGCAGTTTTTGCTGCCGCACATAACGGTTCACGCCTGGATGCTTCGTGTTGCCGCAAAAAAAGGCAGGATAGGCGCGAGATGCTGGGCCAGATCACGCGGCTTGCCGCGACTGTTCCTGGATTCATCGCGGGCTGGGTGCCCTTGGGCAATACTGGCGGCGCCAATGTATCGGCACTCAAACCCATGCCGGTTCCCGCTTCGCTTTCAGGTCTGGTTCCAAAGCCGGACATAATACGTCAGCTGAGCTTTCGTCTGGCAGCTCTGATCGGCGTCATTTTGATTTCACGTGCGTTCTGATCCCGGGAAGCGTCCTTTTCCGAATTGGATACATACCGGCGTTCTCTGATTCCGTATGACCTTTATCTGAAATCCGCTCAAGACCGATCTTGGGACCGACGGCATCCTCCGATACCGTGCATTGCTCGGTAGTGTCGTCGCTGACACCGCGTTAATACTGAGGTTCATTGGGACTTGACAGTTGAAAACCAAAATCCAGCTCGGTTTCTCCCGCACCAATTGCGGCATTCGAGTTTGTGTCCGCCGGATCGTCTGGAGTTGATGTGCTCGATCGTATCAAACGCTGGGCGATGGCGATCAAAGGAAACGTGATGGTTCTATACATAGCTGCACGCGACACCCGCACGCCTTTGCCTGCAAAGCTGGTCGCTTTTGGCTTGGCTGCCTACGCGCTGAGCCCCATCGATCTGATCCCGGATTTCATTCCCGTGCTGGGCTATCTCGACGATCTGATTCTCCTGCCCTTGGGCATCGCATTGGCGATCCGACTGATCCCGCCTGATCTTATAACCGAGTTCCGCCTGGCGGCCGAACTACGTGGGCGTGTCGCGCCGGACAGAATAGCCGGGGCAGTTGTCATCGTTATCTGGCTAGCGGGTTTGCTGGCGTTCGCCTTGTGGCTGCTGCAGCACACGCGTTGAGCGTCTAGATGCGCAACGCAGATCGAGCAGCCTTTATGACTTCGCCGGTGTTTGACCGGCAGCAGCATCCGTTGAACACACCGTGACGGCAGCTTTGTGCGTTCAGTTGCGATATCTGCCGAACAGATCAACCAGCTCGGTAAATTTCTGCCGTTGGCTCTCGGCGTCGCCGTCTCGAATAGCTTCTTCCACGCAGTGCGCTGCATGGTTCTTCAAGAGTTCGTCTTCGACTTTGCCCAGCGCGGCCTTTATTGCCTGAACCTGTGTCAGGATATCAATGCAATAGCGGCCTTCCTCGACCATTCCGGACACGCCACGTACCTGACCTTCGATTCTCTTCAGCCGGGTCAATACTGATTTGGGGGGCGCGTGATGCATTTGACATATACCTCTTGGGGGTATACATAACGATAAAATCAAAGGCTGGTCAACGCATCATGGTCGATTCGATCCGTAACGCGGTTATTGCCCTCACACTCCTTGTGCTCGGCGGCGGGCACGCGGCGTGTGCTTGCGCCGCGGTTGCGCAGGCGGTGAACGGACCAAGGGTAGAGGTTGCCACGTCGGCAAGCGAGGACGTTCAGGCAGTCTCCCACGACGCGCCTGAGGCTGATCACTGCGACCCGAACTCCGAAAATAAGGGCCATGACTGCGCCGGGTGCGAAGCAATCGCCCTGCCGACCGATTCCTCAAACAAGGCGGTCAATACGTTTCCGGCTGACCCCGCAGCCCTTCCTTCCCAGCCCGCCAGCGGGACGAGCCGGGTATTCAAACTCGCTGACTTGAGGATTGAACCAGCCCG
>NZ_NCJT01000041.1 GCF_002282565.1 Hyphomonas sp. 34-62-18 | reverse complement strand
GCCGTGATGGCTTCGCGCGTCAGCGTCACGCCCCAATGCTGCGCCATAGCCTCCAGCGCGGCGCGCGGATTGGCCTGCGTGGCCTCATAGTGCAGCACCTTCACCCCGCCCGGAAAGGCAGCGCTTAGCTCGCCCCACCGGTTCCAGAAGCGGGCAATCCAGTAGGGGTCGCACCGGAACCGCTTTCCCGCCGGATCACCGCGCAGATACTCCAGCCAGCTCACCTGAATGTCGTCCTGCCATTTGGCGTAGTGGGACGCGAGTATGCCCATAGGGTGACGCACACACAGCACATAGGGCGGCAGCTTCACCAGTTTGCGCGCCCAGGCCCAGTTGGCCAGCTGATGCGGAATGGAATGGCTTTTGCCCAGGCGCGGCAGTTGCTCGAACACCGGGGCATCGGTCGCAAAGCCAATGTAAGGCCGCGTCGCATTCTCAGAAAAGTAAACCGGCCGCGGAATGCCGTATGTCTCGGCCAGCGCCACCGAGAACATGTAAAGCATCCAATGGGTGCCTGAATTCTTCGAGCTGACAAAGAAGCCGTCAAAGGCGCCGTGCCGCAGCACCGAAAAATTCGTCCACCGCTCCTTGCGGTCCTTTTTCAGGAAGGCTTCTGGCGGGGCGTTCGGCATGGGTGGGTGGTAACCGTCTCTACTGCTGCGATGCAACACCCCGATACATTGCAGGAAGGTGTTGCGCAGTTATGTCTTGAGACCGGCCATATCCCGGTAGATCTGCAACAAGGCGAGCTGTGCGCGCGTCGGCAGGCCCTCGGCTTCGGACACTGTCACCAGCATCGTGTCGAGATCGACCACTTCCTTGGCGCTGAGCTGGGGCGCGTTGACCACCAGCTTGCTGAGGCGCCGCATCTGCTCCTCGCCGGGCAACTGGCTTCCCGCCACCCAGGCGGCATGCGCGGCCAGATCTTCGGCCTCATGCACGGAAAAGCTGAAATGTGTGCGGATTTCGCTCTCGATTGTATCAGCCTGGCGCGGCGTGAGCGGCGCGCCCCGCGCGAGCGCCACCATCATCATCATCAGCGCAGCCGCCTCACGCGGGTCTTCGACGAGCTCAATCCCGCCTTTGCCGGCGCGCCATTTGAAGGCCAGCCGCCGGGGCGCATTGGCCACGGTCTTTGCCACTTCGCCCAGCTCATCCAGGCCGCGCTTGGCCATCCGCAGGCGCCAGGTCCACACGGCAATGGCAACAAGAATGGCAAAGGCAGCAAAGATCATGTGCATCCCTGCACTGTAATCCTGCCTTGGCCGCCGCGCCATCTTCCTTTTCGTTTAGATTGCGGGCGGCCCTGCCCGCCCGATCATTCCGGTGCCGCCCGCACCATCGGCGCCCCAAGATAGCTGACCTTCAGTTCCAGGCCGTCATTCTCGAAAATCGTATCAAGGTCCTGCCGGTAGAGCTCGAACACTTCCTCGCCATTCTGGGCGACATTCTCTGCAAGCCGGGTGGCAAAGATCATCCCGGAGGGAACAAGTTCGAAAACCCCGCGCTCTGCGCTCGCCCGGAACTGGAAGGTCAGCCAGTAGACCGAAAGATCGTCCCGGGGCTCACCGGATACGGTGTAGTAGGAGAAGATCATCACTGGCAGGCTGATCTCGCCCGACGCCACCAGTCCCTGCTCCAGATCAACATGCTCCAGCAGATACTGGCTCACATCGAAGGCGAGGCCGTACTCATACGCAATCGTCCCGCCCGGGCCGATAGCATGCTCCCGGAGCGAAAAAGCAGACGGCAACGACACATGCCCGGCCTGCAGCAGGTGGTTTGCCTCCACCGCTTTCAGACGGATATGCCCCAGCTCGAACGACGCCGCCAGCATCACCTGCTGCCCGCGCACAAAACTGCGCTCTGCAATCTGGGCTTGCTGCTCGCTCACCTGGCAGGAACGGACAGAAGCGCCCATCGCCGCCAGGGCGCCGACAGACGCGACCAGCGCAACCAGCCGGTCAAAGGGCCAGTTGCGCGGATCAAAGATAGGGCGAGCCCTTTTTGGAGGGCTTTGCTCCGCTGGCGGAGCACTCTCGGGCCCGCCCTCTGGCTCCATCAGGGAGCAGGCTGTTCTGCGGGCGCGACCGCCGCATGAGCCTGGGTCAGCACATAGGCGCGGATCGCCTCGGCCTCATCCGGGGTGATGTAGTCGGCAAACGAGACCATGCCATTTGCGGCGAGGTTACCTTCCAGCACCACGCCGTTCCAGGCGTCCTTGTTGCCGGAGATCGCCGACCAGCGCAGATCCGGCAGCACGCCGGAAGAAACCGCCAGCGGGCCATGGCACACCGCACAGTTGCGGGCATAGTGGACCGCGCCTTCCGAAATCACCGCCATAGAGCCAAACGCTTCGGCTTTGGGCGTGGCGTCGACCGGGGCCAGCCCGGAATCGGCGATCTCGCCCGTGGCGCCAAGCTTGAACGTCACGACCTTGCCCACAGTCGAAGGCACTTTCTCGTCATAGGCAAAGCCGGCCGCCAGCGCGAAGGCAGAGCCCCAGCCGGTGGTGATGGTCACATACTGCTCGCCGTCGATCATGAAGGTGCCGGGGCCTGAAGCGCCGCCGGATTTCAGATTATGGCTCCACAGCTTCTCGCCTGTGGCCGCGTCATAGGCGACGAATTCGCCATTCAGCTTGCCCTGGAAGACCAGACCGCCCGCCGTCGACAGCACGCCGCCATTCCAGGCATTCTCATGCTCCACGGTCCAACGGGGCGCGCGGGCAACTGGGTCCCAGGCAATCAGCCGGCCCTTGAGGCTGGCGCGCAGGAACTTTGCCACTTCCGGCGGCGCAATCGGCGGAACACCTGCCGAGAAGTCGATCCCGGTATTCCAGCCCACAGGCCGCGCCGTGAAGCGGGCATCTTCCGCATAGGCCTGCGGAATTTCCTGGGCCGGAATATAGGCAAGGCCCTCATCCGGGTTGAACGCCATCGGGTGCCAGTTATGGCCGCCCAGCGGGCCGGGCGTCTGCTCATAGGGTTGTTTGGTATAGCGCGCCTCGGGCACCTCGATCGGTCGGCCGTTTTCATCCAGGCCCGTGGCCCAGTTCATCGGCACATAGGCGTCCCCGGAGAGGAACTCACCGGTCGCCGCATCCAGCACATAGAAGAAGCCATTCTTCGGCGCCTGCATTGCCACGCGGCGCGGTGCCCCGCCCTCGCCCAGCGGCAGGTCCGCCAGGATGATCGTTTGCGTGGCGGTATAGTCCCAGTTGTCGCCGGGTGTCGTCTGGAAGTGCCATTTGTATTTGCCGGTCTCGACATCCACCGCAACGATGGAGGAGAGGAACAGGTTGTCGCCGCCCGAAGGATCGCGGAAGTTCCGGTTCCAGGGAGAGCCGTTGCCGACGCCGAAGATGATCTGGTTGTTCACTTCGTCATAGACGATCGAATCCCAGACCGTGCCGCCGCCGCCATCGGTCGTCCAGGCGCCTTCATCGCCCCAGGTCACATTGCCAATCTGAACAAACGCGTCGTCAGAGGCAGCGCCATCCGGCTGCTTAGTGGGGTTCGGCACGGTATAGAACCGCCAGACGAGATCGCCCGAGCTTGTGTCGTAGGCGGAGAGATAGCCCCGGACGCCGAGCTCTGCCCCGCCATTGCCGATCAGCACCTTGCCGTTCACCACGCGCGGCGCGCCGGTGATCGTGTAGGGCTTGTCCTGATCAACCGTTACCTTGCTCCAGATGACTTCGCCGGTCTCGGCATTGAGCGCCTCCAGGCGGCCATCGATCACCCCGACATAGACCTTGCCATCATAGACAGCCACGCCCCGGTTCACCACGTCGCAACAGGCCTTCACGCCCACCGCACGATCCGCCTGCGGATCATACACCCACTTCTCTTCGCCGGTCTTCGCGTCCAGTGCATACACCACCGACCAGGCTGAAGTGACATACATTGTTCCGTCGACCACAATCGGGGTGGACTCCACGCCCCGGTTGGTGGCGAGGTCATAAGTCCAGGCAACGCCCAGCTGGCTGACATTCTCTTTGTTGATAGCCGTCAACTTTGAATGACGCTGCTCGTCATACGTGCCGCCATAGGTCAGCCATTCATTGCCGGCGCTCTCGGTGGAGATGCGGGCGGTATCGACCGCGGCAAACCCGCGCGGCTCTGCCTTCTGAACCTGCCCCTGCCCGCAAGCTGCCAGAACAAAGGCCGCGCCAGCGGCTGCGATGAGGGGGCTGGCCCAGCGGGCCGACACAAACTTGCTCACGATAATCCTCCCAGACCTCGCCCCGCAGCGCACGCGCGCGCGGGATCATATGCCCGGCAGACTATCTGCTTGTGTTGCAAAGTCGAGACATGACGCGGCGGGAGTGTTCCGCCGGTCCGGGAGCTCAGGCCACCGCCGCCAGGCGCAACTCGTCCCGCGCCGCGAGGATCGCCTCATCAATCGCCTGGCGCCAGCTGGCTTTGTCCACGGCGTTCGCGGCCGCCTTCGGAAAGTTGACGGAGCGTGACGCGCTGACCACGCCGCCTTCCCCGTTGACGAGGCCGGAACATGCCTCGGCCGCCCCTGCCCCCTGCGCGCCATAGCCGGGCACGAGGAACAGCGCCTTGGGCGCCAGCGCCCGAACCGCGCGGGCCTCTTCCGGCGCCGTCGCCCCGATCACCATCATTAGGCTTGACCAGCCGCAGGGGCTCATCAACCGCTCGGTCAGCGGGCCCAGAGCCTCTGCCACGCGCACATAAAGCGGCGCGCCCGCCATGATGCGCGACTGGAAATCCGCCGCGCCGGGATTTGACGTGCGCACCAGAACGATCACGCCCTTGCCATGCGCCCTGGCGAGCTTTGCGTAAGGCTCCAGCGTATCCAGGCCCATATACGGGTTCACGGTCAGGGCATCGCCCTCAAACGGCGCGCCGGGCGAAAGATAGGCCTGTGCATAGCCTTCCGCCGTGCTGCCGATGTCCCCGCGCTTGGCATCCATCAGTACGATAAGCCCGGCCGCGCGGGCTGCTTTCGCCGCCGCCTGCAGCGCCGCCATGCCTTCGGGCCCGTGGCGCTCGAACAGGCTGACCTGCGGTTTCACCACCGCCACCTTGCCGGCGGCCGCCTCAACAATGGCCTGCGACCATTTCCAGACACCCTCGGGCGTATCGCCACCAAACATCTCCGGGATCATGCCCGGATGGGGGTCGATCCCCACGCAGAGCGGGCCGAACTTCCGTGTGCCCTCGATGAGCCGGGATGCAAAATCAGTCATGCCCCCACCTCGCACATAACCTTCACCACCTGCAAGCGGCGGCGGGCGGTGTCAGAAGCCGCGCCATAATCGCGGATGCGGAACATATCGGACGGCCCTGCCTCGCGCGGCACGCCCATGCTGGAGAGGAACGCATCCACCGATTGCGGCGCGGTTGTGTAGATCCGGCCCCGGCGCGGGCTTTCGGCCACGATCACGCCGCGCACTGCCCCGTCCTTGCCAAACACCGGCCCGCCGGAAATCCCGCCGAGCGTGCCGGTAAGCCCGTTGGTGCGGCCCACTTCCGCCCAGGCGAGGATCGGCATATCCGCCTCGCGCGCGCCCCGCGTCACCAGCCTCGAGCGGCCCACGAGCTTGCTGGCCAATTCCCCCGGCTGGCCCTGCGGGAAGCCCACCAGATAGCCCTCGCTGCCGAGAAACATCGGCGAAGTCAGGTCGAGCGTCACCGGGTTGGGGCTGCGCCCGGTCGAGAGCAGCGCCAGATCATGCCCGTCATCCAGCGAGACCCGCGCCACCGGCACGTAGTTTCCCGGCGCCACCTCCAGGCTCACCTTCGAACAGCCATCGACCACATGCCGGGCTGTCAGCCAGTCGCCGCGCGAATTGATGGCAAAGGCGGTGCCGACCCCATTTTGGGGTGGCCCGGTCTGGACCACCACCAGCTCGTCCAGCGGCGACGGATCCGGCAGCAGCGGCCCGATTTCCTCGGCAATCTCCGAGGGGGGCGGCGGCGCAGGCGCCTCTGCCTCCGGGGCGAGCGAGAACACGACCAGGAGGATAAAGCCGAGCGCAGCGGCATAGATCACCCAGTCGAATGCGCGCATGCTCTTCAGATCCTCTGCAACACCGGATCCCAGAGCCCTGCGGCAAAGATCAGCCCGGTGCCGAGCTTTGCCGCGGCGAGCACGACCGCCGCGCCCATTTCATCATTCGAAATGCGGCGCGGAATGCCTCGCAGGATCAGGTCCACAATACGGTAGGTAATGAGTTGCATGAGCAGTGCAATGGCCCCCCAGAGCACAAGTTCGGGAAGCGACACTGAAGAGGCGAGTGTCGAGGCAATCGGAATGGCCAGCCCGCCAATGGCCCCGCCGAGCGCCACGCCGGCAGAGGCATTGCCATCCTTGACGAGGGCAAGTTCTTTCCACGGCGTGAGCAGCACATAGACGGCCGAGGCGATCAGCAGCATCGCCCCCGCCAGGCCTGTTGACATCAGGAAGCGCGGAAAGGCAGCATCAAAAGCGCTCAATTCTCCCAGTATCACCCTTGTTTATCCTCGCATGCGGGTCTACGCCCGGCTTCTGGAACAACCCGCTCGACCCTATCGAGTGCGCCCCCCAGCCTCAAGGAGAGAGCAACATGCTCGCCGGAAAAACTGCCCTCATCACAGGCTCAACCAGCGGCATCGGCAAGGCCATCGCGCTGCAGCTTGCAGCCGACGGGGCCAACATCGTGCTCAACGGTTTCGGTGACGCAAAAGAGATCGAGGCACTTCGCGCCGGGATCGAAAAGGATCATAAAGTAAAAGTCGTCTTCTCCGGCGCTGACCTGACAAAGCCCGACGCCATCGAGACGATGATGCAGGAAGCCGCCGGCACGTTCGGCGGGGTCGACATCCTGGTAAACAATGCCGGCACCCAGTTCGTCTCCCCCATTGAAGATTTCCCGGTGGAGAAATGGAACCTGATCATCGCGCTGAACCTGTCAGCCGCCTTCCACACCACCCGCCTCGCCTTGCCCTACATGAAAGCGCAGAAATGGGGCCGCATTCTCAATATGGGCTCGGCCCATGCCAAGGTCGCCTCGCCGTTCAAATCGGCCTATGTCGCCGCCAAGCACGGCATTTCCGGCCTCACCAAGACGACCGCGCTGGAAGGGGCCACCCATGGCGTCCGCTGCAACACCATCTGCCCCGGCTATGTCTTCACCCCGCTCGTCGAAGGCCAGATCGCCGACACCGCCAAGGCCCGCGGCATGACCGAGGAGCAGGTCAAGAATGACGTGCTCCTTGCTGCCCAGCCGACCAAGGAATTCGTCACCGCCGAAGAAGTCGCCGCTTTAGCGAGCTTCCTCTGCTCGCCCGCCGCGGCACAGATAAACGGCGCAGACCTCTCCATTGATGGCGGCTGGACCGCGCAGTAAGGCGGGCTATTTATCCGCCTATTGACTATTCCGCCGCCCGCATGATCGCTTCCATCCGGGCGAGCCACGCCAGCCACGCCTTGCGCCCGGCATCTGTAAGGAATACGCGCGTTTGCGGTTTCTTGCCGACAAAGCGCTTCTCCTGCGTCACATAGCCTGCCTCTTCCAGTTTCTTCAGATGCGTCGAGAGGTTTCCGTCGGTTGTCCCCACCTTGTCGCGCAGCTCCCCGAAAACCGCCGGGCTGGCCGTTGAAAGATAGGCCATCACGCCGAGGCGCAGGCGGCCATGGATGACATCGTCAATGTCGTTATGGTCAAAGGGATTGTCCCCGCTCATGGCGCAATGATCCCTTCTCAGACGGTATCGGACGGCTCGGCCCGCATCATCATGATGCCGGGCACGAAGACTGCCAGGAAAGCCGCGCCTGCCCCGGCCAGCCAGATATAGTCCGTTCCCGTCATGAAGACGGTCGCCAGAACGCCGGCAAAGGCCGCGATACCCGCAAATTTCAGGGCGCCCTGGCCAGAGATCGCACCGGTTACGAACTGGCCGATCCCGTAAAGGCCCAGCACCATCGGCACAGACCAGTAAAACCCCTCGATGCCCTCACCGGTCAGGAACACACGCGCCATCAGGCCAACGAAATAGACAAACAGGAACAGGCCCGCCGTTGTCCACAGAACCGTCTGCACACGGTTTCCGGCAGAGGCCTGCCCTGGCTTTTCGCCCATGCGGGACACCATCAGGAACTGGCCGAGGCCGCCGAGGATGCCAAACACCCCCCACAGATAAAGATAGGCGAGGCCGTCCTCGCCGAAGACGCCCGCAGAAATCAGGTAGTGGCCGATGTAGGCAAGGGTCACCAGACCGCCCCACATTGCCAGGAAGCGCCCGCCCAGCAGCGGCGCGTTCTGCCCGGCTTCGGCCAGGTCGCGAATATAGCTCAGGTCTTCAGCAAGGCTCGGAGATCGGGTCATCGTTCAGCTCCATATCGACTTTGAAATACAAAGTAATTTGTCTTTTCCATTTCGTCAATCCTCCTTACCGAAACAGAGTGGATAAGCATGCGCCCTATCCAACACGCCCTCACTCCGTCCCCCGTCATTCCGGAAATCGCGTGAGCGATCATCCGGGACCCGGAAAGCCCAGCAAAACAAAGCCCTCCCTGGGTCCCGGTCTTTGCCTGCGGCAAAACCGGGAAGGCGGGCCGAGAAGTTTTCCGAAGAACTTATCCGCCCGGGTACTCCACGCCCCCACATTACACGCATCCTTCTCACGAGGAGCCGCGCCGGTACCGTTCGGTTTGTGGGAAGGTCGCCCCGGAGGATGGGAGGTGGTGGACGTAACGGCCCACCGCAACCCTAGGGACGTTGATCCAGGCAAGCCGGAATAAAAAGCCGGTAGAGAATCCCGACTGGCCCGCCTTGGTGTTTATCCAAGGTCACGAGAGTGAGGGGCTCCGAGGATCAGCAATCGCACTGCGATTGCCCGAGGGGCGGTCAAGGCCTGGCAACGCCGAAGTCATCCCGAAAACTGCCCGAAACTCCGGGGGCAGCGCGGCGGGCGAAAGCGCCCACACCGCAACACTAAAACCTGACCCACCGGGCGCCGCGGCGTCCGCCGCGCAGGCTCCACTTCAGGAGCTAACACACCCACCCAAACCCGGATGGCTCCGCCAGTCCGGATACGGACATATGGAGACAAGCCCTATGGCAAGACGAAGACGCGAGCGCCGGCTGGACTACGCACAGATCAGCCACCCTGAAGACCGCGCTGCCCTGCTGAGGCTCAGCGACGCGCCCGAATGGTTGGTCGCCCGCGCGCAGAGAGATGCAGCCCCGCAGGCCCTGCGCGCGCTGGGGCATCCGCAGCGGCGGCGGGAGACGGCCCGGCCTATTTCTCGCCGGCGGCCTTGCCCATCTGGCGCAGCAGCCAGACGGTAATGCCCGTCATCACCAGCACCAGGGCGCCAAACCCGGCCAGCGCGGCCACCGCCAGGGGATCAATCGTCAGATTGCCGATCTGCATGGGAAAGGGCCCTCCGTATCCTGCGCGTCTCAGTTCAGGATACGAAAAGGCGGCTGCGCCGGTCACCTGCGGGAAACTACCTAGGCCGGAAATGCCCCAGCCCGGCTCAGCGCGCTGGCAACCGGATGGCCGAGTACGGTTTCCAGCCATTTTGCCGTTTCGATCAGGCGGGCAAGGTCGAGCCCCGTCTCAAAGCCTGCCCGCTCCAGCATCCAGACCACATCTTCGGTGGCCACATTCCCCGTCGCGGCCGGAGCAAAGGGACAGCCGCCAATGCCGCCGCAGCTTGCGTCAATCACGTCCACGCCCGCCTCCACGGCGGCAAACACGTTCGCCAGCGCTGCCCCGCGCGTGTCATGGAAATGCATGCGCAGGAACACATCCGGCGCCTCGATCCGCACCCGGTCAATCGCGCGGCGCACATGCCAGGGCGTGGCCGCGCCGATCGTATCACCCAGCGCCAACTCTGCCACGCCCGCGCGCTGCGCCTGCGCGGCCAGGCTGCCGACGACGGCAATGTCCACATCGCCCGTATACGGATCGCCAAAGGCCACGGAGATGGTTGCTGTGAGGGGGATGCCCGCCTCATGCGCCAGAGGGGCGCATTTTGCCAGCATGTCAGCGCTCTCCTGCGGGCTCATGCCCTGATTGCGCCGCCCGAAGGCCTCGCCCGCCACCAGCACGAAATTGATTTCATCGGCCTGCGCCTCAATCGCCCGGCGCATGCCGGTTTCGTTGAGCGCCAAAGCGATGTGGCGCGTGGGCCGCGTCCGGTCGAGGCCGGCAAAAACGGCCGGGGAGTCGGCCATCTTCGGCACGGCCTTCGGGCTGACAAAGCTGCCCGATTCCATGCGCTTCACACCGGCAGCCTCCAGCCGCGCAATGAATTCGAGCTTCTGATCGACACTCAGATTGGCCGGATCATTCTGCAACCCGTCGCGCGGGCCAACCTCCACAATGTCGATACGCCGTCCCATGGCTCACTTCCCCGTAAAGGCAGGCGGGCGCCGCTCAACAAAGCTCGCCACACCCTCCTTGAAATCATGTGTGGCAAAGCTGGCTTCCATTTCGGCGTCGGCCACTTCCAGAGAGGCCGCGTAAGACTGGAAATAGCTCTCACGCACCTGCCGTTTCATGATCGCGACAGAGCGCGGGGAAACCTGCGTCGCCAGATGCCCGGCAATGTCGTTAACATAGTCCATCAGCTCATCGCCCGGCAGGGCCTTGTTGACGAGGCCAAGCCGCTCCGCCTCTGCCCCGTCAAACTTGCGCGCCGTGAAAAGAAGGTCCAGCGCGTTGGCCTCCCCCACCAGCCGGGGCAACTGCCAGGCGATGCCATGCTCGGCAATCAGGCCGCGCTGGGCAAAGGCGGTGGTGAACTTCGCCTCGGTGGCGGCATAGCGCATGTCGGCAAAGAGGGTGAGGATGAGGCCGATGCCTGCGCAAGGGCCGTTGATCGCCGCGATGATCGGCTTGGGGCAGGCAAACATGTGGCCGAACCGTCCGGGAAACTTCGTCTCCAGCGCAGAAGGCGACGCTGGCCTGGGGGCGGCCGGCCGCGTTGCGTTATAGTCCGCCCCGGCGCTCGCCTGGATCGACTGCAGCCCGTTCATGTCGGCCCCCGCGCAGAAGCCTCGCCCGGCCCCGGTGATCACGATGCAGCGCACCGCATCGTCCGCCCCGCCCTTGCGGATTGCGGTCTCCACCTCGACCTGCATCGTGCCGGTCCAGGCGTTCAGCCGGTCCGGACGGTTCAGCGTGATCGTCAGCACGCCATCTGCAAGGCCGGTCAATATCTCCTGATAGGCGCTCATCACTCGTCTCTCCCCTATGGTCTGGGTGTCAGTCTAGACCCGTATCCCAGGATTGGGCAGACGCAAAACCGCCTTCCCCTGCGGCTTGACTCGGGCACGGCCATGGGCGACCGCTGCAGCCATGACGACCTTCCTCCCTCCCCTCTCCGGCAGCGCTCAGGACGAAACCACAACCCTGCGCCCCCGCTTCGATGCGAACGGCCTCATCGCCGCCATCGCGCAGGATGCCGAAAGCGGCGAAGTGCTGATGCTCGCCTGGATGAATGCCGAGGCGCTGCAGAAAACGATTCTGACCGGCCGGGCGACCTACTGGTCCCGCTCGCGCGGCGAAATCTGGGTGAAGGGGGAAACCTCGGGTCATACGCAAGAAGTCCTGGAGATCCGGGTTGATTGCGATCAGGATGCCGTGCTGCTGAAAGTGCGGCAGACAGGCGGGGCCTGCCACACCCACCGGGAAAGCTGCTTCTACCGGCGCGTCGACGGGACGGCGCTATCCTTCCCCGGCGAGGCGGATTAGGGTTCCGCCAAAATCGGAGGAATCGCCAATGCGCCTGACCCTATCGTTCACCCAGACCCTGCTCACCGGCGCTGCCGCGGCGATCCTTGCTGCCTGCACCCCGCCCGCCGAGGCGCCCCCGGCCGAAGCCCCGCCGCCGCCAGCCGAAACGGCGGAAGCCCCCGCGCCAGCCCTCTATGTCGATGTGCTCGATTGCGGCACCATCGCCATCTCCGATCTCGATGCCTTCTCTTCAGCGGGCGACTATGCCGGCCAGGCCGACGAGTTCACGAACACCTGCTATCTGGTCAACCATCCCAATGGCCGCCTGCTGTGGGATCTCGGCCTGCCTTCCCAGCTCGCCGGGCAGCCGCCCTTCACCCAGCAGATATTCACCGTCTCGGTTGACCGTACGATTACGGACCAGCTCGCCGATCTGGGCGTTGTTCCGTCGGAGCTCACCTATGTCGCGATCTCGCATGCGCATTTCGATCACATCGGGCAGGTCGACCAGGTACAGGGCGCCACATGGCTCGTGAACCAGACCGAGTATGACTACATGTTCCCGGCAGACGGTTCGCCGCCGGCCGATCCGAGCCTTGCAGCAAACTTCGCCCTGTTCAAACCCATGGAAACCCAGGTGATCAACGATGGTCATGATGTCTTCGGCGATGGCAGCGTTGTGATCTTCCAGACCCCGGGCCATACGCCGGGCCATTCCTCGCTGCAGCTCACCCTGCCGGAAACCGGCCCGGTTCTCCTGACCGGCGACCTTTATCACCGCACTGAGAGCCGCGCGCTGGGCCGCGTGCCGCGCTTCAATACCAGCGAAGAGACGACGCTCGCCTCTATGGCTGCGTTCGAGGCGCGAGCCACTGATCTTGGCGCCAAGGTGGTCATTCAGCATGAACCGGCAGACGTTGAGCCTCTGGACGGGGTTATTCGCTAGGCGCCGCCTCATCCTCAGCAGGCGGAGGGGTGGGCCGGATGAAAATCCGGTCTTCCCGTTCGGCAAACTCGCCCCGCCGGAACTCGCCTGCGATGCTGGCAGAGAGGCCCGCCTCTTCCAGTACGGCAGCTATGCGGGCGGCGCGGCGATGCCCCAGGGCGCGCTCGTCAAATGTCTGGGCCGCGAGCACGTTCGGTAGATAGGCCACCACCTCCACCTGCCCGGCACCCCACCTCTGCAGCGCCCACACCTGGTCGGCCAGCATATCGGCCGCGCCGGGTGTCAGCGTATCTTCTGACGGCGCGAACGGAATGGGCGTCAATGCCAGAGGCGGTGGTACGACAGAGACCGTCCAGTCAGCATAATTTCGCGTTAGCCCCTCTTCCAGGCTGCGCCAGGCTGGCAGGGTGACCCCGGTGGTCGGTGCGGCCGCAAACACGGCGGAGCGCGCCTGCGCGTCAATATCCGCAGCGGCCAGATTGAACGGAAAGGCGGAGCGCAACTCTCGTTCAGTCCGGCGTTCCTGGGCCAGCGCTTCGAACTGGGACATCTGCGCCCGCAAGGGCGCGCCCAGGGAAGATTCCGCCGCCTGAAGGAAACGGGCGGTGGCCTCATTGTTGTTGTCGTCCACCTGGATCTGATCGATCGTCACCTTGACCGTCCGGCGGAAACGCTCTGCCAACCGCTCGGCCAGCGCCGCTTCCGCACCGGACACACGGTCATTGGTCAGCACCGTCGCCTGCAGCTCAATCTGATGGTCGCCGCGCCGGGGGAACGCCACATCCATATCGGAAAGACGGGCTTCACGACCCTCGAACGGATCAAGCACCATGTCCCGCGCAACATCCCGCACGCGTGTCTCATAGGCGATGTCACGCAGCGCGAGCCCGAGAGGAATCGAAAGGGCGACGAATACGCCGACGATCAGGCCCGTCTGCCAGAAGTTGTGCTGCGGGCTGTGGCGCTCCCCGAAACCATAGAAGCGCGACAGGACCGTGACCGACAGCGCGATCGCCAGCAGGTTCGTCATGTAAAGAAAGAAAGCCCCCGCCGCGATCTGGAACTGCGCCGTCGCCAGACCATAGCCGACAACCGCCAGTGGCGGCATCAGGGCGGTGGCAATCGCGACGCCGACGATTGTT
>NZ_NCJT01000230.1 GCF_002282565.1 Hyphomonas sp. 34-62-18 | reverse complement strand
TCCCCCGCCTTCTTCACCTCCGGCGGATAAAACGTCTCCCGCCAAGGCTCATAATTCCACCCGCCAATACCAACACGAATAGGATGGGGCATGACGGTCTCCTGATATCCTGCTAGTCCGTAGACCAATCTTCATGACCATGGCGGATGCGGATAACAATTACCTCATCGCCGACAATATCGAAGATAATGACGTGGGCACCTGCCCGGTGTACGCGCACAGGCCTGTAGAACTCTTCCCGGAGCCGCACAGCCTCCGGAAAGTCCCCGACAAAGCGCAGCGCCTTTCCAATTTGCTCCACATATCGCCGGGCCTGCGCCTCACCGAACAGCCGAACGCCCTCATTGAAAATCCTGCGCAAGTCGTGTTCAGCGGCAGGTGTAAGGCGAAGGATCATCCCTGCGTCTTGCCCAGGATCTCTGACATGATCTGATCAAGAGACTTGTCGCTGACGCCGCTGGCGAACCCCTCCTCAATCTTCTCATTCAGCGCCGCGATCTTCTCCTGCTTGATCTGCTCCCGGCGGATAAGGTCGCGGATAAGATCAGACGAGTTGGCGTATTTGCCATCCGCCGTCTGCGCCTCGACCCAGGCTTTCATCTGATCGGGCAGCGAGATATTCATCGTGGCCATGACGGGGCTCCTTGGCACAAGCCACCAAACTAATGGCAAACTTTGCCAAACACAATATACAGGCCGAAATCAAAAAAGGGCGGCCCGGAGGCCGCCCTTTGTATTTAAATCAGGTATCGAGGAAGCTTCTCAGCTTCCGGCTCCGGCTCGGATGCTTCAGCTTCCTCAGCGCCTTTGCCTCGATCTGGCGGATCCGTTCGCGGGTCACCGAGAATTGCTGGCCGACTTCTTCCAGCGTGTGGTCGGTGTTCATGCCGATGCCGAAGCGCATCCGCAGAACGCGTTCCTCACGCGGGGTGAGCGAAGCCAGCACGCGGGTCGTCGTCTCGCGGAGGTTCGACTGGATGGCCGCGTCCACGGGAAGCAGCGCCATCTTGTCCTCGATGAAGTCGCCGAGGTTTGAATCCTCGTCGTCGCCAATCGGGGTCTCCAGCGAAATCGGCTCTTTGGCGATCTTCAGAACCTTGCGGATCTTCTCCAGCGGCAGGCCCAGTTTCTCGGCCAGTTCTTCCGGGGTCGGCTCGCGGCCGATCTCGTGCAGCATCTGGCGCTGTGTACGGATGATCTTGTTGATCGTCTCGATCATGTGCACCGGGATACGGATCGTGCGGGCCTGGTCCGCGATGGAGCGGGTAATGGCCTGGCGGATCCACCAGGTGGCATAGGTCGAGAATTTGTAGCCGCGGCGGTATTCGAACTTGTCGACCGCTTTCATCAGGCCGATATTGCCCTCCTGGATCAGATCCAGGAACTGAAGGCCGCGGTTCGTATACTTCTTGGCAATCGAGATCACGAGGCGGAGGTTGGCTTCCACCATCTCCTTCTTCGCGATGCGCGCTTCCCGCTCGCCCTTCTGCACGGTCTGGACGATCCGGCGGAAGTCGTCGATCGGAATACCGATCTCCTGCGCGATTTCGGAAATCTCGTCGCGCACTTCCTGAACTTCTTCGCCCTTGCCGTCGATCAGGCGTTTCCATTTCGCCGAAATCTCGCGCACGCGCTCGGCCCAGTCCGGCTCAAGTTCGCTGCCGATATAGTTCTGCAGGAACTCCTTGCGCGGCACGCCATGCGCATCGGCCAGACGCATCAGCTTGCCTTCCAGGCCCATCAGCTTCTTGTTGATGGCGTAAAGCTGCTCGACGAGGGCTTCGATCCGGGCGTTGTTGATGTGGATCGTCTTGAGATTGTCCACGATCGCCAGCGACAGCTCGTCATACTCGTGCTGGGCTTTCGGCGTCAGGTCCTTGCCTTCGATCCGGCGGGTCAGCAGGCGGTCCTGAAGCTTGCGGAAACGGCCAAAGGCTTCGGCGATCTCGTCGAGCTTGGCGAGCACGCCTTCGCGCAGCTCCCCTTCCATCGCCGACATCGACATCGCAACCGCGTCGTCTTCCTCTTCTTCTTCCTGCTGCTGCTGGCGCAGGCGTTCGGCCTCAACCTCGTCCACCTCTTCGGCAGAGCGGCGCTTGCCCTTGGCGGCGGGGGCAGGCTCGGGCGCCTTCTCCTCGATCACCTTGGGCTCGGGCGGCGGGTTTTCCGCGCCATAGGTTGCTTCCAGGTCGATCAGGTCACGAAGCAGGATGCGCTCATTCATGAGCTCATCGCGCCACACCATCATGGCCTCGAAGGTCAGCGGGCTTTCGCAGAGGCCGCGGATCATCGCGTCGCGGCCAGCCTCGATGCGCTTGGCAATCGCAATCTCGCCCTCACGGGAAAGAAGCTCCACCGCGCCCATCTCGCGCAGGTACATCCGCACAGGATCGTCCGTCCGGTCGCTGCCACGGGCATTGCCCTTCTTGGCGACGACCTTCTTGTCCTCGATCTTGGTCAGGGCCTTGCCCTGCTCCTCGGCTTCTTCCTCGGTCTCGACGACCGCAATGCCCATTTCCGAGATCTGGGACATCACGTCCTCGATCTGGTCAGAGCTCATGTCGGAGTCCGGCAGCAGCTGGTTGATCTCGTCATGGGTGATGAAGCCGCGCTTCTGGGCGCGCTTCAGAACCTTTTTGACGTCTGTGGCGTTAAAATCGACAAGACCGCTTTCATTGTCCTTATCGTCTTCGCCCTCGCCGTCTCCGGCTGTATTCTTTTTCTTCTTTGTGGCTGTCGCCATATCTCAGCTATCTCCCGTCCGGTCCGGCAGCCTCTCCGGGCTGCCATGCCAGTTGCCTCTCGCTTTACCGCTCAGCTCAGCTGTCGCTGTGTTTGCTGGATGCCTCGTTCATACGGGCCTTTAGAGCCCTGCGTTCCGCGACCATTTGATGCCGCCTCCGCCATTCTTGCGGGGACAGCGTAGGGTCCGCGCTCGCACTATCCGTGCCAAAGCCCGTCTCCTGGTCACTGGAACGCCGCATCGCCACATATTGCTCCAGAGCGATCAGCCATTCCCGTGCCTCGGACCCATTGGTCGCTATCTGAGGCGTTACGGGATAATCTTTGAGCAAACCGGCAGCACGTATGTTCCCAGAATTTGCTAGATGGGCGGTGATTGCGCTGCGGTCAATGGGGATTCCGTCATTTGCCAGGTCAAGAACTGCATCGCGCAGCCGCGTGACATCCCCGTCGGCGAATGCACACTGGGCGAGCATCTCGGCACCGGTGGCCACAAGGCCGGGATTATCGATCGCCCGCAGCACTAGGCTTAAGCCGGCAATCTTCTCGCGCGCCCCCTGTTTGAGCGCTTCCTGGGCCGGCTCGCCCTCTGCGGGAAACTGTGCCGATCCGGGCCGTCCCGGCTTCCCGGGGCGTTTCTGGTAGGTCGCCGCGCGCTTGGCTTCGCGCAGCTGCCAGAGATAATCCCTCAGCCGCGACTTCAGATCCCGCTCATAGGCTGACTTCACCCCCGCATGGCGGATGTGCCCGCACGCCGCCATAAGCCGCGCCTCCAGCCCCGCCTGCCGCTCGGGCGTGTCCAGCGGCTCTGCGTCGCGCTCGCGCCGCCAAAGGAGTTCCGACATCGGCAGCCGCGCGGCCAGCTGCTCGGCCATCGCGCCCGGGCCCTTGGCACGGATCAGATCGTCGGGGTCCATCCCGTCGGGCAGCAGCACGAAGAAGACTGACCGTCCGGGCTCGGCAAAAGGCAGCGCCCGGTCGAGCGCGCGATACGCCGCGCCAAGCCCCGCCCGGTCTCCGTCGAAACACATCACCGGCTCGGGCCCCGCCCGCCAGATCAGCTGCAGCTGCTCCTCGGTCAGCGCTGTGCCCAGCGGCGCCACGGCATTGCCAAAG
>NZ_NCJT01000229.1 GCF_002282565.1 Hyphomonas sp. 34-62-18 | reverse complement strand
ATATCCAGGGCGGCAATCGTGCCGGCGCGCTGGCTTTGCAGGCGGGCGAGACGTTTGGCCGACAGGTTTGACATCAGGTGCGCTCACCGGCTGGGGTCAGGGGCTGGGCGAGTTTGGCTTCGGTGGCGGCGCGCAGATAGACGCGGCTGCGCGAGCGCAGGTCGATCATCTCCAGCGGGCGCTGGGTGAGAGCGGTGCGGACCTGGAGCTTGGCGAGGCGGTCGAGCGCAGGCTCCAGCGCTTCGTCTTCAGGCAGGCGGACCGTCACCCCACTGACGAAACGCATATCCCAGCGGCGTTCGCCCACGCGGGTGGCGACGGCGACGCGCTCGTTGATATCCGGCGAGGCGGCCAGCGCCCGGGTGAGCTGGGGCGCAGCGGCGGGCGCGCCAAGGCCGGCAAGCCGCAGGAGATCGCCATGATCTTCGGCCTTTGCATCCGGCAGGATGCGGCCGAGGCCATCAACCACTTTCCAGTTTTTCCCGTCATGCCAGAGGGCCACCGGCTCGGCGGCTTCGGCAAGGATCACCACCTGACCCGGCCAGAGACGGTGTACACGGACGTTCAGGACTTTCTTGGTGGCTTCGACGCGGCGGCGGATGACATAGGGATCGGCGCGGAACATGTTTTCACCCGGCTCGATCATCGCGGCGGCGCGCACTTCATCGGCAAGGGCGGGGTTTAGCTCCAGGCCGATCACGGCCACCGAGCGCACATCGACGCCGACAAGGCGGGCGGTATCGTCCATGAAGCCGCCAAAGCGCGAGCCGATCTGCGACATCGACCCGCCCATCCAGGCGGCGGTGGCGACCAGGATGGCGATCAGCATGACGATGCCGAAGATCACCGAGGAAACGCGCACTTCCTCGCCGGTGGTCTCGTCAATGATGGTGGCGGGCGCGCGGCGGCGTCCGGGGACGGTCTGGTTGCGCTCTATCTTTGGCATGAAGCGTCCTCGATCATCCAGGCGACAAGTTCCTCGAATGCCATGCCGACATAAGCCGCCTGCTCGGGGACGAGCGAGGTCGGCGTCATGCCGGGCTGGGTGTTTGTCTCGAGGATCACAAGCCGGTCCTTCTGTTCATCATAGCGGAAGTCCGACCGTGTCGCTCCGCGGCAGCCCAGGGCCCTGTGCGCGGCAAGGGAAGCGTCCATCGCTGCCTTCGTCACATGGGCTGGCAGGTCTGCCGGGATCACATGTCTTGATCCGCCAGCCGCGTATTTTGCATCAAAGTCGTAATAGTCCCTTAAGGTCGTGATCTCGGTGACAGCGAGGGCCCGGTCTCCCAGCACGGCGACGGTCAATTCGCGGCCGGGGATGTATTCTTCGGCCATCAGATAGTCGCCATAGCGCCAGTTCGGGCCGGTGAGTTCCTGCGGCGGGCCGTTGGCGCCTTCGCGCACGATCAGCACGCCGAAGCTGGAGCCTTCGTTCACCGGCTTGATGACATAGGGCGGGGGCAGGGCATGGGCGGCGGCAGCCTCGGCGCGGGTGACACGCTTGTCGGCCGCGACATTGAGGCCGGCCGAGCGGTAAACCGCTTTCGATTTCAGCTTGTCCATGGCGAGGGCGGAAGCCAGCACGCCGGAATGGGAATAGGGGATGCCCATCACTTCCAGCACGCCCTGCACGCAGCCGTCCTCGCCCCAGGGGCCGTGCAGGCCGTTGAGGACCACATCCGGCTTGGCCTCTGCCAGCTGGGCAGCAAGGTCGCGGGTCACATCGATCTCGGTGACGTCATAGCCGGCCTTGCGGGCGGCGGCCGCCATCTGCTGGCCGGAGGACAAGGACACAGGCCGTTCCGAAGACCAGCCGCCATAGATCACTGCTACCCGTTTCATGGGACATTCCTTCTGCCGCTTACTGCCGCGTTCCGGCCCAGTTGATGGCCTGACACGGTGAACACCGACTTAAGACGCGGGGCGCGGCGCCTGTCAGGCGGGGGCGGGGCCGTTTTGCGGCGGATTACCGAAATATCATGTTTGGCGGGCGGGAGCGCGGACCGGGGCGCAGGGGCCGGAAAAGCCGTGTTTGCCTAAGCCGCCGGCAGGTTTGCCGGGCCGGTGCGGCCCAAACATTACGAATGATTATCATTTGCGTATCGGCAAAGCCTATTGACTACAGTTGTAGTCTTATGACATCACGGCTCGAAATTATTGAATGTCGAGAAATCGATACCGAAAAACGGAAATAACATTTGGGCGGCGCTGTCAAGCAGGTCAGCTCAAACAGTGTGGAGGAATGACGATGGCGTTGAAGTCGCTGCTGATGGGAAGCCTTGCCGTGATGGTTCTGACCGGGCCGGCGGCGGCGGCAACGGGCACGCCGGAGCCAGGATCGGCGGAGAATGGAACGGGCCGTTCCGACTATGCGCCGGCCGACTTTGCCCAGTATGGGCCGGTGACCGCGCTGGACATGGTGCGCCGCATTCCGGGCTTTGCCATCCAGAGCGATGACAGCGGCAACCGCGGCTTTGGCCAGGCGCGCGGGAACGTGCTGATCAACGGGCAGCGGGTTTCGGCCAAGGCGAACGGGGCCGAAGCCGAGCTTGGCCGGATTGCAGCGGCGCGGGTGGTGCGCATCGAGGTGCTGGACGGGACGCAGACCGACATTCCGGGCCTGACGGGCAAGGTGGTCAACGTCATCACCGATGGCGAAGGCACGATGGACGGCACCTGGCGCTATAAGATCCGCCTGCGGGAAAACCTGCCGCCCTCGCTCAACGAAGGCACGCTGACGCTGGCGGGCAGCCAGGGGGCGCTGAGCTGGAGCCTGGAGGCGGCCAGCGCGCCGCAGCGGGCGGGCGACGCCGGCTGGCGCCTCATAGAGGACGGGCAGGGCAATCTGCTGGAACAGCGCCGGGAAGACTTCACCCGCGTCATCGACGACATTTCCCTCTCCGGGTCGCTGTCGTGGAAACCGGCGAGCGGGGACATTGCCAATCTCAACGCCAAGCTGGGCGTGTGGGAAATGGACAGCAAGCAGATTTCCAAGACCTACCCGCTGGCCGGGGTGGAGGGGCGGCGGCTTTTCCAGGGCGCGGAAGACGAATGGAATGGCGAGCTGGGCGGAGACTATGAATTCGGCCTGGGGCCGGGCCGGCTGAAATTCATCAGCCTGGCGCGCCACGAACACAGCCCCTTTGTTGACCGCTTCTATGCCGGCGGCCTCGACGGATCTGGTCAGTATGCGTCCAATTTTGCCCAGACGGTGGACGAGGGCGAATATATCCTGCGCAGCGAATATGCCCTGCAGGCGGGGAAGGGGCGCGACTGGCAGATTTCGGCCGAGGGCGCGTTCAACTTCCTGGAAGCGGAAACCTCGCTCGACGAAGCTATCGGCGGCGGGCCGCTGGTGCCGGTGATGCTGGACCTGTCCAACACGCGCGTGGAAGAACGCCGGGGCGAGGTGATCCTCACCCATGGGCGCCAGCTTTCGCCGAAGCTTAACCTGCAGCTTTCCGGCGGCATGGAATATTCGCAGCTGGAGCAGACGGGCGACGCGGAAAACAAGCGCAGCTTCACCCGGCCCAAGGGCTTTGCCACGCTTTCCTGGCAGCAGTCGGGTACGCTGAAACTCGTCGGCAAGGTGGAGCGGCGCGTGGGGCAGCTGGACTTCTACGACTTCATTTCGTCGGTGGACCTTGACCTTGGCAATGGCCAGTCTGGCAATCAGGAAATCGTGCCCAACCAGTCCTGGCGCTATTCGCTGGAGGCGCAGAAAAACCTGGGCGACTGGGGCGCCTCTACCGTGCGCCTTCTCTATGTGGACCTTGAAGACGTGGTGGACCAGGTGCCGATCGGGGAGGGGGCCGGGCCCGGCAATATCGACAGCGCGAAAGCCTGGGCGGTGGAAACC
>NZ_NCJT01000040.1 GCF_002282565.1 Hyphomonas sp. 34-62-18 | reverse complement strand
GCCAGTTGCAACGCCCCGTCCAGCAGAGCGGCGTGATAGGCGTTGGCGTCTGGCCCCGGCCCCACCAGCAAGCGGCGCCCGGTTACCGGCGTGAACGGCACGGCGCAGAGCAGCTTGGGATAATATTCTCCGCCCGCCCGCTCCCAGGCCTCTGCCCAGCTCTGGTCAAACACGAATTCGCCGCGCGAATGGTATTTGAACCACATCGGCATCGCCGCCCGCAGGCGGCCATTACCATCGCGCACAAGGACATGCGCGCCGCGCCATCCGGTGCGCGGCGTGGCCGCGCCGGAGCTTTCCATGGCCTCGAGGAATTCCCAAGTGAGGAACGGGTCGTACGGGGCGCCCGGCGGATTGGCGACGGCGTTCCATTCGGCAGGATCAATTCCGGCGAGGGTCGATACAGAGCTGATCTGGGGGAGGGCGGCGTCCATGGCCCTCAAATCTAGGGCGCGATCGCGCTCAGCGCCAGCGCCGGGCTGAAGTGTTCGAAAATCACGGCCGGCTTGTAGGGCTTTAGGGCAGCAAGGTCTGCCTCCGTGTTCACGGTCCACACCACAAACGGCATATCCAGCCCATCCAGCATAGCAGCGGCGCGGGCAGCGTCCGTGTAATGGACGGCGAGATAGTCGATCCCGTCGGCCATCGCCGCTTTGGCAAAGGCGTCGAAATAGGCCTCGCCATACTCGGAGCTTTGCGCGATCAGCTGGCCCCGCATCAAGCCTTCGGGCAGCGCGCGTACGGCGACGTGGGAAAAGCTCATGGCTGCGGCAAGGCCCGGCCAGTCCAGCAGGCGCTGGCCCACCTTCCGGGCGAAGGCGGCCGGGTCTGTGCTGCCATCGATCTTCATTTCCGCCAGCATCGGCAGGTGGTGAGGCCAGATCGACAGGAGATCCTCGAACGATGGCAGAGGCTCGTCCCCGCCCTTCAGCCTGTGGCTGCGCAGGTCCGTTGCCGGCAGGGTTTCAAGCACGCCCGCTGTGCCCGTCATCCGGTGCAGATCCGGGTCATGGAACACCATCACCTCGCCATCCGCCGAGAGGCGCAGGTCAAATTCGATTCCGAGGCCGGCCTCCGCCGCCGCCCTGAAGCTGCCGAGGGAATTCTCCGGCAAGCCATCCTTCGTCCACAGCCCGCGATGGGCGTAGGCGAAGTCCTTCAGGGCAAAGCGGCGGGCCATCGGGATCAGGCGATCTCGAAGATGGCGTCGACTTCCACCGCAACGCCCAGCGGCAGGGTGGGGCAGGCAACGGCAGAGCGGGCATGGGCGCCGACTTCCGGGCCGAACACGTCGACCATCAGGTCCGAGCAGCCATTCACCACCTGCGGAATATCCACGAAGGACGGCGCCGCATTGACGAAGCCGCCGAGCTTCACGACGCGCTTGATGCGGGAAAGATCGCCGACGGCGGCCTTGGCCTGGGCAATCAGGTTGATGCCGCAGATGCGGGCGGCCTGCTGGCCAGCGGAGAGCTCCATATTCTCGCCCAGACGGCCCATGATGCGGCCTTCAGCGGTTGCCGAAACCTGGCCGGACACGAACAGCATATTGCCGGTGATCACGAAGGGCACATAGGTCGCCACAGGTTTCATCGGTGTCGGCAGGGCGATGCCGAGGGCGTCAAGGCGGGCTTCGGGGGTGGACATGGGGTTACTCCTGTAAAGCGTTCGCGCCCGTCCTAACCTGCTGATGACGCAGTGTCAGCCCTCAGGCTTCTTCACATGTTTTGCCGCCCGCCCCGTGACGACGGCGCCGGTGCCGAATTTGGCGCGGGCCTTGTCGGAGGCGCGCTCAGCGGCGGCGCGTTT
The DNA here is from genome assembly GCF_002282565.1 of Hyphomonas sp. 34-62-18. Taxonomy (GTDB): domain Bacteria; phylum Pseudomonadota; class Alphaproteobacteria; order Caulobacterales; family Hyphomonadaceae; genus Hyphomonas. The sequence continues at coordinate 29,773 of NZ_NCJT01000040.1, read as the reverse complement.
GGCGATCTTCGGGTCGATCAAATCGACAGCATCGGCCCGGTAGTCAGAGAGGTCTGAGAGGCCAACGCCGATCAGACGGTATTTTACGCGGCCGGTCGCCTCCTTGATCAGCAGCGGCCGGGCGGCACGGAACACTTCCTGGGCGAGCTGTGTGGGCGCGGCCAGGGAGAGACGGCGCGTCAGGGGGTGGAAGTCGGCGGTCTTGAGTTTCAGCGTCACGACGCGGCCGGAAACGCCCTCCGCCTTGGCCCGGTCAGCCGTCTTCACGCTGAGGCGCCAGAGGTGGTCCTCCAGGATGCTCAGATCGGCGGTGTCCTCGAAGAAGGTTGTCTCGCTGGAGACTGATTTTCGATCCTCATGGGGGGTGACCCTGCGATTATCCCGGCCATGGGCGCAGCGTTTCAACCAGTCGCCCGTCTCCCCATAGCGCCGGATAAGGCCTTTTAGGTCTGCCCGCTGGATGTCCTCGATTGTGTAGAAACCGTCCTTGTTCAGCGACTCGGCGAATTTCGGGCCAACCCCATGCAGGAAGCTGACCGGGTGGGGCGCCAGAAACGCTTCGGCCTCCTCCGGGGCGAGGATGGCAAAGCCGCGCGGCTTGTCGAGTTCGCTGGCGGTCTTGGCGAGAAACTTGTTGGCGGAAAGGCCGATGGAGACGGTGACGCCCACTTCCCGTTCCACAGTCTTTGCCAGCCGGGCAAGGCTGGCGGCGGGTGGGGCGCCATGCAGACGCGCTGTGCCGGAGAGATCCAGATAAGCCTCATCGATGGAAACCTGCTGCACCAGCGGGGTGAGATGGTCCATCTCGGCCCGAATCGCTTTGGCCGCTTCCCGGTATTTGCGGAAATCCGGCGGCACGACGACCGCATCCGGGCAGAGTTTCAATGCCTTGAACATGGGCATGGCCGAGCGCACACCATAGAGGCGGGCGATGTAGCAGCAGGTGGTCACCACGCCGCGCTGGCCGCCGCCGACGATCAGCGGCTTGTCCTTGAGCGTTGGATTGTCTCGCTTTTCCACGGTCGCGTAAAAGGCATCACAGTCCACGTGCGCGATCGAGAGGCGCAGCAGGGCTGGATGGGTCACGATCCGGCGGCTGCCACAGGCCGGGCAGGCGGCGAGTTCGGCCTCGCTCTGGTGCTGACAATCACGGCAAAGACTCGACATGGCGGATATGTTCCTGCCATGTTCCCGCTGCCGCCGCAAACATGCCCTGCCGCAGGCGTAAAGGCGCGTTAATACTTTGCAGTATAGCTGAAGCTGGCGCAGGCGCGCCCGTGCGAATCGTCAACTAATCGGATGTCGATGGTCAAGAAGCGATCCGGAAAGGTGCTTGTTGTTGAGGACAATGAACTCAACATGCGCCTCTTTTGCGACCTGTTGGGCGCATACGGCTTCACGACCTTTCAGTGCCGTGACGGCGCAAAAGCCGTTGAGATCGCGCGGAAAGAGCTTCCGGATCTCATCATCATGGACATTCAGCTGCCGGAAGTGTCGGGCCTCGACATCACTCGCTGGCTGAAGGACGACAAGAAAGTTGCCCATATCCCTGTGCTCGCCGTTACGGCCTTTGCCATGCGCGCTGATGAGCAGCGGGTGCGGGAAGCCGGGTGTGAGGGCTACCTCTCCAAGCCGATCCAGATTGCCTCTTTTATCCGTGCCGTTGAGGCGCTGATGCCGAAAGAACCGGCGGCATGACCGCCCGCATCCTCGTCGTCGATGATATCGAAGCCAACCGGCGCCTGCTGCAGGCAAAGCTGGAGGCGCAGTATCACACCGTTCTGCTGGCCGAGAATGGTCCGCAGGCGCTGGAGGTGGCCCGCCAGGAGCATCCCGAGATCATCCTGCTGGATGTGATGATGCCCGGCATGGACGGGTATGAAGTCTGCCAGCGGCTGAAGGCGGACCCGGCGACGTCCTACATTCCAGTGGTCATGGTCACCGCCCTCAGCGAGATGGAAGACCGGGTGAAGGGGCTGGACGCCGGCGCGGAAGACTTCCTCACCAAACCCGTCGACGACTTCCTGCTCAATTCCCGTATCTCGGCGCTCATGCGCTATAACACCGTCGCCTCAGAGCTGCGCCAGCGAGAGGCGAGCGGCCTGCGGTCTGGCGCCATGGAAGACGTGGACCGCGAAGAGATCGACCGGCCCTCGCGCATTTTCATTGTGGATGATGACGCGCGTTCTTCCGGGCGCCTTGCAAACCTGCTGCGCGCGCAGGGGCACAAAGCCACAACCCTGATGGAAGCGGGCGACATGGGGGAGCTCGCATCCGAGCGGGTGGATGTTCTGATCCTGTCGCTCTTTGCCCGCAGCTTTGATCCTCTGAAGCTGATTGCCCATTTCAAGACCAGCCCCGTCACGCGATCCATTTCCGTGATTCTGATCTGTGATCCGCACGACAAAGCGAAAGCCCTGCGCGGGCTCGAGATTGGCGCCAGTGACATGATCACGATCCCGATTGACCGGCAGGAGCTCGCCGCGCGCATCCGCACTCAGACGCGGCGCACCCGGTATATCGATATTCTGCGCCAGCGCGTGGACCGGGGCCTGGAGCTGTCGGTGATCGACCAGCTGACCGGCCTGCATAATCGCCGCTACATGACCGGCCAGCTAGAACAGTTCATGCAACGGGCCGTGCGCGGCAACGAGCCTCTGTCGCTGATGATGACCGACATCGACCATTTCAAGTCGGTCAACGATACCCATGGCCACCAGGCCGGGGATGATGTGTTGCGCGAGATTGGCAAGCGCCTGCGCGCGAATGTACGGCCTACCGATGTGGTCTGCCGGACGGGCGGGGAAGAGTTTGTGGTGCTGATGCCGAATACGCCGGGCGATCTGGCCTGCGCGGCGGCTGAGCGTATCCGCAAGGCCGTGGCCGCTGCCGAGTTTCCGGTTCTGGGCGGCACAAAGGAGCTTCGCATTACTGTCAGCGCGGGCGTTTCCACGCTTCAGGGCGCCGGGGATACCATAGACGATCTGATGCACCGCGCCGACACCGCGCTTTACCAGGCCAAGACCGGCGGGCGGAACCGGGTGGAGAGCATCGCCGCCTGATTGACTTTGCGGCAGTGCAGGCCCACAGCGGCGGACCAGCCGCGAGGGAGCCCATCCGCGCTCATGTCTGATCGTTTCGAAGCGTTCCGGTTTCCGTCCTACACGCGGTATTTCATCTCGCGCTTCTTCACCTCCTTTTCCACGCAGGTTCTCTCGGTCGCCATCGGCTGGCAGATCTATGACGAGACACGCAATCCGATCTGGCTGGGCTGGATCGGGCTGGTGCAGTTCCTGCCAGCGCTTGGGCTTGTGGTGGTGACCGGGAATGTGGCCGACCGGGTAGGCCGTCGCTTCGTGATGGCGAGTTCCATGCTGCTGATGATGGCATGCGCGGGCGCGATCCTCTACCTCGCCCTGACGGGCCAGTTCGCGCCGGTGCCTGTGCTGAGCGTGCTGACCGTGTTTGGCATCGCCCGGGCCTTCTATGGGCCGGCCTCGTCCAGCCTGGTGGCCAACCTGGTGCCCAAGGAAGCGTTTCCCAATGCCGTGGGGTGGATGTCGTCGTCCTGGCAGCTGGCGTCCATTGCCGGGCCTGTGGCGGGCGGCCTGCTGGCGGGCATCTCCCCACCTTTTGCCTATGGCACGGCGATGAGCCTGCTGACCGTTGGGGCGCTGCTTATCCTGACGCTGCCAAAGCCTGACCAGAGGATCGAGCGGACGCCGACGACGCTTTCAACGCTGCTGGGCGGCTTCAGCTATATCTGGAAAGAGAAGATCGTTCTGGGGGCGATTACGCTGGATCTTTTCGCGGTGTTGCTGGGCGGGGCTGTGGCGCTGCTGCCGGTTTATGCGCGGGATATCCTGCATTTGGGCGAGATCGGTCTCGGCCTCCTGCGCGCTGCGCCGGGCGTGGGGGCCATCGTCGCCATCGCCCTGATCACCGCGTTTCCGATCCGCGACTATGCGGGATGTGCGGGAGATTCTGGTGCAGATCTGGACCCCTGATCAGGTCAGGGGGCGGGTGAATGCGGTGAACTCGATCTTTGTCGGGGCGTCGAATGAACTGGGGGAAACCCGCGCGGGGTTCATGGCGGCGGTGCTGGGGCCGGTGTTTACCGTCGTGGCCGGGGGGATTGCGGCTGTCGGCGTGGCGGGGCTGTCGGCATTCCTGTTCCCGAAACTGCGGGACGCGCGCAAGCTGCATGACGGGCGGCCGGAGCATTAAGGACAACAAAAAACCCGCGCTGACGAGCGCGGGCTTTTAGAAAAGTTCCAAAAGGAACAAGACCTTACTTGATCTTGCCTTCTTTGAACTCAACGTGCTTCTTCGCGATCGGGTCATACTTCCGCTGGACCATTTTCTCGGTCATCGTGCGCGGGTTCTTCTTCGTCACATAGAAAAAGCCGGTATCAGCCGTCGAATTCAGGCGGATTTTGATGGTTGCGGGTTTGGCCATGTCGCGGCCCTTCTGAGTCAGGAGTGAATCTGGAAAAGGCGCTTAATGGCGAGGGTTCCGGGTGAAGTCAAGCGGCCTTGGGCGGCCAGAAGCGGTCAGATCTGGCTCAAACCGGGCTCATTCCGTTTCATCTCGTTGCAAACCGTTGCACTTCAGGCGCAGGGCCTGTCACAAACGGTCCGTCTGGTGGCCGGTCCGCGTCCAGCGCAGGAAGGGCGGACGATGCACGTCCTGGGGCTTCTCGAGACGCTCGGCGATCTCTCCCAGCATGAAGCGGGTGACCGAGGGCAGGTCGAGCTTCATGGCGTCAGCCAGCGTCACCCATTGCAGGTCAGACAGCTCCGCCCCGTCGACCGGGGGGCGCTCGTCGATCAGGGCCTCTTCGGCCTCGGCCATGAAGAAGCGGGCATCGAAGCGCCGTGGCCGGTAAGGCGGGGTGACGGCGCGGCCGATGAACGTCATCGGGGCGAGATCGGGGGCGATGTCCATCCTGTGGAAATCTTCCCAGCCGATTGGGCAGGTATCGGGCATCTCAGCGGAGCGGCCCATGATAAGGCCGGTTTCCTCGAACAGTTCGCGGATGGCCGTCAGCGCCATGGACCGGGGCAGGCGGCGGGAGTGGAGACGCAGCTGGCCTTCGACTTCGGGGCGCAGCTCTTCCCAGGCGATGGCCTTGCCGTCATGCGGGTCAACCCGGCCGCCGGGGAACACGTATTTGTCCGGCATGAAAGCGTTAGTGCCCGCCCGCTTGCCCATCAGCACGCGCGGCTGAGCCTGATCGCGGCGCACAAGGATGAGCGTGGCCGCATCCTTCGGGCGCGGGCTGGGTTTACCCCGGATGACGACGTCGCCGTCTTCTTCCTTGTCGAACGCGGTTTTGAGCATGCCTGACATTTTTAAATCCTAAAGGCGACTCCCGGCCCTTGAAAATACTGACGCTGCGTCAGCCCAGCCCCCTCCGCCCCTTCGGGGCACCTCCCCCGCTTCGCAGGGGAGGATGAAGTTGCATTCGGCGAAGCCGCTTTCCTCCACCGCGAAGCGGGGGAGGTGGATCGCTGCGAAGCAGCGAGACGGAGGGGGGAATGTCTTAGCGAAAATCTACCGCCGCTTGCTCTTGCCCTTCTTGGGCAGGGTGCGCTTGTCGAATTTTGGTTTGCCGCGGCGCGGGGGACCGCCGCCACCGCCGCCACCGCCGCCTGAGCGCCCACGCGGGGCGCCGCGTTCGCGGGTAATCGCCTGGCGGGCGGCCTTGCGGCCGGCGGGCGCGGGCAGGGGATCGGAGATCATTTCCAGCAGCAGGCCGCCCTGAAGGGGCGTGACCTCAAGCAGGCGTACCCGGACGATCTGGCCGATGGAGAAGGTTTTGCCTGAGCCGCGCGCATAGACGGCGACGGCGGCTTCATCATGGATCCAGTATTCATCCGAGAGCGACGAGATGGGCACAAAGCCATCGGCGCCGGAGCCCGCGAGCGACACGAACAGGCCGGCAGGCGTGACGCCGGTGATGCGGCCTTCAAATTCGGCGCCTACACGGTCTGACAGGAAGATCGCCAGATAGCGGTCGGTCGCGTCGCGCTCGGCGGCCATCGAGCGGCGCTCTGTCATCGAGATGTGCTCGGCGATTTCCTCAAGACGCACGGCGGCGCGCTCGGAGAGGCCATCCGGGCCGAAATCATGCGCGCGGATCAGCGCGCGGTGGACGACAAGGTCCGCATAGCGGCGGATGGGCGAGGTGAAGTGGGCGTATTTGGGAAGGTTCAGGCCAAAGTGGCCGAGGTTCTCTTCCGAATAGATCGCCTGGGCCTGCGTGCGCAGGACCATCTGGGAGATCATGCCTTCATAATCCCCGCCGCGGATTTCGGCGAGCAGGCGATTGAACTTGTGCGTCTGCGGACGTTCGCCGATATTCCATTTCATGTCGAGCGTTTGCAGGAACTCTGCAAACGCCGCCACCTTTGCGTCCGACGGCGTATCATGCACGCGGTACATGACGGGGGAGTTCTTCTGCTCCAGCGTTTCAGCCGCCGCCACGTTTGCCTGGATCATGAATTCTTCGATCAGGCGGTGGGCGTCGAGGTGCACCTTCGTGGTGATGCCGTCGACATGTCCGTCGGGCGTGAACATGATGCGGCGTTCGGGCATGTCGAGGTCCAGCGGGCTGCGCAGGTCGCGCGCCTTGGAAACCGCCGCATAGGCGCCCCAGAGCGGCTTCAGCACCGTTTCAAGAAGCTCTGCCGCCTTGCCTTCGGGATTGCCATCGATGGCGGTTTGCGCCTGTTCATAGGAGAGCTTGGCCGCTGAGCGCATCGTGGCGCGCAGGAAGCGGTGGCGTTTCTTGTGACCATCCTTGGAGAAGATCATCTCCACGGCGAGACATGGGCGGTCTTCGCCTTCGCGCAGCGAGCAGGCGTCTGCCGAGAGTTCAAACGGCAGCATCGGGACAACCCGGTCCGGGAAGTAGGTGGAGTTGCCGCGCTTTTCCGCTTCCCGGTCCAGCGCCGAGCCTTCGGTGACATACGCGGCGACATCGGCAATTGCGACGATTACCTTCCAGCCGCCATCTTCCATCTCTTCGGCCCAGACGGCGTCGTCATGGTCGCGCGCGTCATGCGGGTCGATGGTGATCAGCGGGACTTCACGAAGGTCCGTTCGCGGAACGTCAGCGGGCTCTTTCTCGCGCGCTTCTTTCAGGGCGGCTTCGGGGAAATCTACCGGGATGTCGTGCGCGTAGATGGCGATGAGGCTGGCGGAGCGGGCGTCCGTGATGTGGCCGATGACTTCCTTGACCACGCCGAGGGGCGGGCCAAACTGGCGGCGGCCCTGAGGCTTCGGCTCGGCGACGACGAGATCGCCATCCTTGGCGCCCTTGCGATCGCCTTCCTGGATCAGCAGTTCACGGCGTTCCTTGCGGCTGGCCGGGATCACACGCCCGCCGCGCGGGGCATGCTCGTAAAGGCCGACGATACGGTCGCTGAGGCGCTTTTCGAGCAGCGTGATGACATAGGCGCGCCATTCGCCATTCTCGCGCTGGGCAATCTTGCAGACGGCGCGGTCGCCCTTGGCGGGGGCGCGGCTGCGGCTTTTGCCGGAGGGGCCGCCATAGACGAGCTCTGGCCCGAAGAGGCCGCTGTCGCCGACGCATTGGCCGAGAAGATCGCCGTCTTTGGTGAGGCGGGTGAATTCGACGAGGCCGGACGGCGGGGGCCGGTCTGCCTGGGCGAAGCTGCGCTTGCCGGTGCGCTCCAGCTTGCCTTCGTCCTCAAGTTCCTTGAGCACTTCGCGCAGGACGGCGCGCTCGCGGCCCTTCACTTTGAGGCCTCGGGCGATGTCGGCTTTGCTGGTGGCGCCTGGATTTTCCCTCAGGAAATCAAGGACAGTCTGTCTATCTGGAAAACTCATGAGGCCGCATATAGTGTAATTCGGGTGCAATTGCGCGGGAATTTATGCGCAATGGTCTGCGGCTAGCCCACCAGCTGCACCAGGATGGCCGTGTTGCCGCCATCCGTGTTGGTGGTCAGGCGCACCAGACGGGCGGAAACGAACACGCACTGGCCGGGCACGATCACCGTTTCGATATTGTCGGTCTCGTCCAATTCCGGATCGCCCGACAGGATGACGGCGTTCACCGCGCCGCCGCCGCCATGGCAGATCTGCAGCACGGGCGTGGAGAGCGCCTGCGCGCCGGGGGGCAGGGGCTGGCTGACGAGGACGGGGACAAGCTCGCGGCCTTTCGCCGTGACCCGGATGGGCGGGGGCACATCCCCCAGGGCGGCCAGCGGCAGGGCGAGAAGGGCGGCAATCGTTGCCAGGAGGATTTTCCGGATCATGACGGTTCTGCGTCCCCACGACTCATACTGACGGGAGGTTGCTTGGCCCGGCGGCGCTGTCAATCTCAGCGCAGCAGGGTGACCGTGGCGACAATGGAGCCCTCGCCCTTCCAGTTGGCGAGCTCGATCTGGTCGCCAGCGAAGAAGCGGCATTGGCCACGGGAGAGCAGCTGGGTTCGCGGGCCGGTGTGAACGCTGAGCGTTTCCGGGGCAGGATACCCGCTGGCACTTGTGTAGGCGTTCCCAAAACAGATGCGAAAGACCGGCAGGGTTCCCGCAGAGGCCATTTCCGGCGGGGCGAGGAAGACGGTCTCTCTCGTCTTGTCACGGACGTAGATCTCCGCCTCGTACGGGCTTGCCGCGCTTGCAGGCGAGGCCATCAGCGCGATGGCGGAGAACAGGGCAGGAAATGGCATGGTCAACGCCTCCGGTCAGTTTCCTCCGCATAGGGACAGGGGGAAGCTGAAGGGAGGGTGAATGGGTAGATTTAAGGCGAGGTGCGGTGTGGGGAGAGGGTTGGAGATGGGCCCTCAGATGGCCTTCGACCATCGAGGGTGACGAAGGAGGAGGGTTCAGCCCGTAATCTCGAACCACAGGTCTTTCCAGTCGGGGTTCTGCTTTTCGATCGCGTTGATCTTGTTCTGGCGGCGATAGGCCTTGATGGATTTCTCACGGCGGATAGGGGCAGAAATCTCTTCGTGTACTTCATACCAGACGAGGCGCGTGCAGCCCCACTTTTTCGAGAAGCCTTCAAACAAGCCTTCGCGATGTTGCCAGATTCGCTGAACGAGGTTTGATGTTACGCCGGTGTAGAGCGTCCCGTTCTTCCGGTTGGCCGTGATATAAACGGCAATGATCCGGTCCTCGTTAGCCATATACCGCTTGCTCTCCCCACTTCGTCACCCTCGACCGGCGCAGCCGGTCAGAGGGCCTATCTCCCGCCATAGAGGGAGCGTACGGAAGGTCAGCCTACTCTTCGGAAGCCTTTTTCGCGGGCGCCTTCTTCTTCGGCGCAGCTTTCTTCGCAGCCGGCTTTTTCGCGGCGGCTTTCTTGGCGGGGGCTTTCTTTTTCGTGCTGCCGCCCTTGGCGTTTACGAGCTCGATCGCCTGTTCCAGGGTGACGGCGTCGGGTGTCACGTCCTTGGGCAGGGTGGCGTTGACCTTGCCCCATTTGACGTAAGGCCCGTAGCGGCCTTCGAGCACTTCGATGGCGCCGCCCTCAGGATGGTCGCCGAGGGATTTGAGCGCGGTGGCGCCGCCACGTGCCGCGCCGCGGGCTTTCTTGTCAGCGATGAGGGCCACGGCATGGTTGAGGCCGATGGTGAAGACGTCACGCGGGTCCTTGAGGTTTGCGTAGGTCTTGCCATGCTGAACATACGGGCCGAAGCGGCCGAAATTGGCGAGGATCATTTCGCCATCTTCCGGATGGCGGCCCACTTCGCGCGGCAGGCTGAGCAGTTCGACGGCGCGTTCCAGCGTCAGCTCGGCGGCATTATCCTGCTTGCCGAGGCTGGCGCGCTTGGGTTTTTCGCCGTTTGCCATTTCCACATAGGGGCCGAAGCGGCCGGATTTGAGGAAGATGGTTTCGCCCGTCTCCGGATGAACGCCGAGCTCGTTGCCGTCCGGGCTGATGGCAGCGCTTTCTCCGCCATCGGAGGAAAACTGGCGGGTGTATTTGCATTCCGGATGGCGCGAGCAGCCAACGAAGGCGCCGAACTTGCCGAGTTTCATCGATAGCTCGCCCTCCTTGCAGAGGGGGCATTGGCGCGGATTTTCGATCGGGTTGCCGTCTGCATCCTGACGCGGGAACACATAGGCGCCGAGCGCTTCATTCAGCGCGTCGAGCACGGCGGAGACGCGCAGTTCCTTCGTGCCGTCGATATCGGCCGCAAACTGCTTCCAGAATTCGCGCAGGAACTCTTTCCAGTCGAGCTTGCCATCGGAGATGACGTCGAGCTTTTCTTCGAGGCCGGCAGTGAAATCATATTCCACATAGCGGCTGAAGAAGTTTTCGAGGAAGGCGGTGACGAGACGGCCTTTATCTTCCGGGATCAGCGCCTTGCCCTCGATGCGGACATAGCCGCGGTCTTCCAGGGTGGAGAGGGTGGAGGCGTAGGTCGATGGGCGGCCGATGCCGAGTTCTTCCAGGCGCTTGACGAGGGAGGCTTCGGTATAGCGTGGCGGCGGCTGGGTGAAGGACTGGTTGGCATCCGCCTTCAGAAGGTCTGCGTGCTGACCTTCCGCCATCTTCGGCAGGCGGCCTTCAGCGTCGTCATCATCATCGCCGGCGTCATGGCCCTCGGTGTAGAGCTTGATATAGCCGTCAAACACGACGACCTGGCCGGTGGCGCGCAGACCCGCGCGCTTGTCCTTCGAGGTGAGGTCGATGGTGGTGCGCTCGAACACCGCCGCCTCCATCTGGGACGCCACAGCCCGGCGCCAGACCAGCGTGTAGAGTTTCTTCAGGTCGCCATCGCCGTGATAATCTTCCGGGCGCAGATTGAAGTCAGTCGGGCGCACGGCTTCGTGAGCTTCCTGGGCGTTCTTTGCCTTGGAGGAATAGCGGCGGGTATTTTCCGGCAGGTAGCGGGCGCCATAGTTTGACTGGATCATGGCGCGGGCGGCGGCGTAAGCCTCCTCGGCCATGTTGACGCCATCGGTCCGCATGTAGGTGATGCGGCCTTCTTCATAGAGCTTCTGGGCGGCCTGCATGGTGCGCTTGGCGGAGAAGCCGAGTTTGCGGCTGGCTTCCTGCTGCAGCGTCGAGGTGATGAAGGGCGGGGGCGGGTTGCGCTTGACCGGTTTGGCCTCGACGGCGCTGACCGTGTAGCCGCCGACCTTGACGATCTCCAGCGCGCGGTCCGCGTCGCCCTTGTTGCCGAGGGTGAACTTCTTCAGCGTCTCGCCATCGAGCGAATGGAGCCTTGCCTCGAAATGGGAGCCATCGGGCGCGCGCAGTTCGGCGGCGATGTTCCAGTATTCCTGCGGGCGGAACATCTCGATCTCGTTCTCGCGGTCGCAGACGATGCGCAGGGCAACCGACTGGACCCGGCCGGCCGAGCGGGAGCCCGGCAGCTTGCGCCAGAGGACGGGCGAGAGGTTGAAGCCGACGAGATAGTCCAGCGCCCGGCGGGCGAGGTAGGCGTCGACCAGTTCCTCGTCGAGCTTGCGGGGCTGCTCCATCGCCTGGGTGACGGCGCTCTTTGTGATCGCGTTGAACACCACGCGCTCGACCGCCATGTCTTTTTTGAGGGCCCGGCGCTTCTTCAGAGCTTCGATCAGGTGCCAGGAGATGGCTTCGCCTTCGCGATCAGGGTCAGTCGCCAGGATCAGCGTGTCGGCGTCCTTGAGGGCATTGGCGATGTCGGAGATCCGCTTGGCGGATTTGGCATCGGCTTCCCAGACCATTTCGAAGTCATTGTCGGGGTCTACCGAGCCGTTTTTCGACGGCAGATCCCTGATGTGACCGTAGGAAGCGAGGACTTTATAGTCCTTGCCCAGGTACTTGTTGATCGTTTTGGCCTTTGCCGGAGACTCGACGACGACAAGTTTCATACGGGGGGTCCACCTCTTCAAGGGCGGCAGAGATGGTCTGTCGCGGCAGGGGCTGTCAAGGCCGGGACAGCGTCAGCCGTCTTCCCGGTAGGCGATGAAGGCGAGGCTGACGAACAGGAAGAACAGCGGCGGAGACCAGGCCGCGATGGCGGCCGGCGCGGCCCCGGTGGCCCCCAGGCTGGAGGAAAATTGCGTGAAAAAATAAAGCCCAATGGCCGCCAGTACCCCTGTGGCAAGCAGCCGGGAGGTGCCCCCAAGGCGCTGCAGCCGGAGGCAGGCCAGAGCCCCGATCAGGGCCATGGCCGTAAAAAGCACAGGTGTCGCCGTCAGGGCGAACCATCGCATCGTATAACGCGACGTATCCAGCCCTGCGGCACGCGTTTCAAAAATGAAACGCGGCAATTCCCAGAAGCCGATTGTGTTGGGTGAGGCGAATTCATCCAGCAGGCGCACAGCATCCAGCGAGGTCGGGATGGCCAGGGTGGCGCGCCGCTCCGGCACCTGATTGGGCAGGTTTTCGACCAGATCTTCCAGCTGCCAGAAGCCATCGTTGAGGACCGCGCGCTGGGCATCAATCCGGCGCACAAAGGCAAAATCATTGGTCGGCTGGCGCCCATTATAGAGACGCTGTTCCTCGATGATCTTCACGCCGGTGAGCGTGCGGCCGCCATCTTCGACCCGACGGGCGTGGATCACGTACTGGCTGGTATCGTCGCCCTGGCGCAGCCAGATGCCGGTTTCAGCCACGGCGACCGCGCCCCGGCCCAGGTTCAGGAGGCGGGAGCGTTCAGCCTCGTAAGACTGGGCAAGGCTGGCGGCAAAGGGGTTGAGCGCCATGGAAGAGAAGAGGCCCAGGACCACGCCCAGAACAATGACCGGCGTGAGGAAGCGCCAGGCCGAAAGGCCGCTTGCCCGGATGATCGACAACTCCGACCGCCGGTTCAGCCGGGTGAACGCCATCATCGTTGCCGCCAGCAGCGCGAAGGGCAGCGTCTGCTCGACAATCATCGGCAGCTTCATGGCCGACAGGCGCAGAGCTTCCAGCAGCGTGATTTCAACATCGCTGCCAATGGTGCGCATCTGCTCCACAACATCGATCATCATGATTGCGAGCAGGAGGATGCCCATCACCAGCACAAGGCCGGAGATGCATTCGCGCAGGATATAGCGCTGGATGCTGGAAAAGAGGGGCATCAGGCGCGCGCTCCGGGGATGTATCCGGTCAGCGGGGCAGTCTTCTGCTTGCGGCCGATGCGCGCGCCGCGCCCGAAATAGATCCAGGCAAGCGCCAGACCGGTGAGGACCGGCACGGCCCAGAGCGCAATATTGAGCGATGGATCGTCCGCCGCGGCTGACTGCAGGGCCAGATGCACCACCAGCACCATGATCGCGCCGCCGGTGGCGATACTGATGCGCCGGCTGTAACCCTGCCGGCTGAAATCTCCCCCCAGAACAGCGAAGATTGCCATCAGCGCCATGGTGATGTTGAGCATCGGCGAGGTAAGGCGGGCATTGGCCTCGGCGAGGAAACTGTCGGCCTCCTTGCTCTCGAAATAGTTTCTCCGGTCGACGAACAGCAGTTCATACAGGAACTTGTCCGACGCCTTCAGTACGAGTTCGGAATCTTCCTGCATGAAATCTGTCAGGTCGAACATGTACTGGTCGAATTCCAGCACCGCGAGCTGCTGGCTGGAATCAAGCTGCTGGCTGAGCGCGTCGCGGAGCAGGAGCGTGGGGCGGCCATCGACCGTCACGAGGGCTGCTGAACGGGCCAGAATATCGGTTGGATATTCCGGATTGGTCATGTCCGAGATCAGCACGCCGCGCAGCTCGCCGCCCACCTGATCGCGGGCGTAAAATGTGAGCCGCTCGCCATTTGAGGTAAACTGCCCAGCCCGGAAGAGAGCGGCCGCGAGGTCTGCGCGCGCCTCGGCGACAGCCTCGCGCATGGCCCGCTGGGACATGGGCTGAACCCAGAGATTGACCGACATGTGAACCAGCATGCAGACCACCGCCAGGCGCAGGACTGGCGAAGCCACCTGCCAGCGGGTCATGCCGGCGGCTTGCGCCACCACGATTTCGGAATCCTTGTGAATCCGGTTCAATGACCAGACCGAGGCCACGAACAGGGCCAGCGGCAGGAGCAGGGCAATCACCTGGGGCGAGCCCAGCATGACGATGTAGAAATATGTGAGCGCCGATTGCCGGTTTTCCAGAATAACGTCCGTACGGGACAACCCCTGCGCCAACAGGGCAACCATCACGAGGCTGCCCACGATGATCAGCACGGCCTGGAGGACCTGCCGGAATAGGTGCAGCTGGATCTTGGTCATAAGCGGGGCGCGGGCACTCTAGCGTCCAGAAATCGAACCGGAATTGGCAGCAATTCTCTAGCTAACGAGTTGCGCTTGGCGCGTCGATGCTTAGTTTCCGCTTCAAACGGAGTTTCCACACATGAAGATTACATTTGCAGAAGCCGCAAAGGCCGACATCGCCGCCTTCATCGCCGATGAAGGGGCCGGTCTGCCGGGCAGCGCAGAAGCGCTGGACAAGGCCGCAGGCGGCCTGATTGCCGAGGCGATCGACGGCGGCCGATTCGATGGCAAGGTGGGTCAGCAGGTTTCAGTCGTGCTGCCCAAGGGCTCGGACGCGCGCCGCGCAGTGGTGCTGGGCGGCGGCAAGCCGAAGAAGCGCGACGCCCGGACGCTGGAGAATGTCGGCGCCCATTTCATCAAGGCGTTTGCTTCCTCGGGCTTCAAATCTGCTTCGATCACGGTTCACACCGCCGAGGAAGCCGCGCGGGTGGCCGCGGGCGCCAAGCTCGCCGCCTACCGCTTCGACAGCTACTTCACCAAGCTGAAGGCCGATCAGAAGCCCAGCCTGTCTGGCCTGACCATCGTGTGTGATGATCCCAAGGCAGCCAAAGCGGCCTTCGCCCCGCTCGACGCGGCAACGGACGGCACCTACCTGGCGCGCGACCTTGTGAACATGCCGCCGAACGATCTTCACCCGGAAACCTTCGCCGAGAAGATCAAGGAACTCTCCGCTCTCGGCGTTGAAGTCGAAGTGCTCGGCGAGAAGCAGATGGCCAAGCTCGGCATGGGCGCACTGCTGGGCGTCGGCCAAGGCTCCGTCAAGGAAAGCCAGCTCGGCATCATGAAATGGAACGGCGGCAAGCCAGGCGATGATCCGGTGATCCTCGTCGGCAAGGGCGTCTGTTTCGACACGGGCGGCGTTTCGCTGAAGCCGGGCCCCGGCATGGAAGAAATGCGCGGCGACATGGGCGGCGCGGCCGCTGTGACCGGCACCATTCGCGCACTCGCCCAGGCGAAAGCCAAGGTGAATGTCGTCGGCCTGATCGGCCTTGTGGAAAACATGCCAGATGGCAACGCCATCCGTCCCGGCGACATCCTTCGCTCGGCGTCGGGCCAGACCATCGAAGTGCAGAACACCGACGCGGAAGGCCGTCTCGTGCTGTGTGACGTGCTCTGGTACGCGCAGGAACACTTCAAGCCAAAAGCCATCGTGGACCTTGCCACGCTGACCGGCGCGATCGTGATCTCGCTTGGCCATCATCATGCCGGCCTCTTCACCAACTCGGATGATCTTGCTGACGAGTTGACAAAGGCGGGCCTGGCGGAAGGTGAGCGCGTTTGGCGCCTGCCGATGGGCTCGGAGTACGACTCGCTGCTGAAGTCGAAGTTTGCTGACATGCGCAACATTGGCGGGCGCGCAGCCGGTTCGATCACGGCGGCGCAGTTCCTCAAGCGCTTCATCAAGGACGGCGTGCGCTGGGCGCATATCGACATTGCTGGCGTTGCGTGGGTGGAGGGTGAGAAGTCGCCGACAGATCCGAGCTGGGCTTCGGGCTATGGCCCGCGCCTGCTGAGCCGCTGGATCGTGGATAATTACGAGGCGTAATTTCCACGCTCTCATTGCTCGTCACCCTCGACGGGCAACGCCCGTCTGAGGGCCCATCTCCAGACCTCTCGATCTGCGAAAGCGGAAGCGGCAGGAGATGGGCGCTCAGATGGCTTGCAGCCATCGAGCGTGACGAACGGATGGGATGGTAATCCCCCCGCTTGCAACCCCCGCTCATCCTGAGCAAAGTCGAAGGACGAGCAGAGGAGCGCAGTGTGTCCCAGCCAGCAGCCCCCCCCGAATGGTGGTTCTACCATCTCTCGCGCACGGCGCTGGAGGAGGCGGCCGCGCCGCTGCTGCAGAAGTGCCTTGAGGTCGGCTGGCGGGTGCTGGCCGTTTCTCCGCGGGCGGAGCGTCTGGCGAAACTGGATGCCGTGCTCTGGACGTTTGATGACGCGTCTTTCCTGCCGCACGGCCAGGCTGATGCGCCGGGGCTGGATGTCGCCCGCCAGCCGGTGCTGCTCTCGGCAAAGCTCAGCAACGCCAACAATGCCGACGCGCTGATGCTGATGGACGGCGTGGAGGCCCCGGTCGACGCAGCCTTCAAGCGCTGCATGGTGATGTTCGAAGACGCCGACACCGGCACCCGCAACAAGGCCCGCGCGCAGTTCAAGGCCGCGAAGGATGCTAGATTGGTGACACGCTATTTTCAGCAGACGGAGCGTGGCGGCTGGAAAGAGGCGGGGGTTTAGGTCACCCCTTCTTCACAAACTCCGATTTCAGACCCATCGCGCCGATGCCGTCGATCTTACAGTCGATGTCGTGATCGCCGTCGACGAGGCGGATGTTCTTGACCTTGGTGCCGCGTTTCACGACCAGGGACGAGCCCTTGACCTTCAGGTCCTTGATGACGGTCACCGTGTCTCCATCGGCGAGCACATTGCCGACGGAGTCCTTCACCACCTTTGGCCCGTCTTCGGTGGTGGCCTCGCCCGGCGCCCATTCATGCGCGCATTCCGGGCAAACCAGCAGGGCGCCGTCTTCATAGGTGTAGGCCGAGCCGCATTTGGGGCAGGGGGGAAGGTCGCTCATCCTGCCGCCCTAGACCCCGGCGGCCGGCCGCGCAAGTCCGGTCCCGCCCTCCTGTCGCGCCTGCTTTTGCAAGGCGAAATGGTGTTTGCGAAAGAAACTGCCGGAACTGGGTGATCTGTTTCCCCGGTTTTCTGCGCATTCGCAAACAGGGATGGAAATTTTTTCCCCGTCCCTGGGGATGAGTCCGCCCGGAATCGATCAGGAAAACAAGGAGCTAGCGTGTCCAATCGTGTATCTAGGATCGTGTTGGGGGCGGCGCTTTCGTCTGCCCTGATTGCAGTACCGGCCGCAGCGCAGGAAAGCGGCTTTTATATTGGGGGGGAACTGGGCGCAGTCATCTCCGCAGACAGCGAGCAGGAGTATACCCCCGGGGCGACACCGGGAACCACTGGCAGCGTCTCCACAGACCATGAACTGGGGTTCAGCGGCGCGGCGTTCGCGGGCTATGATTTCGGAATGATCCGCGTTGAAGCCGAAGCGGGATACCAGTCTTCCAGGGTCGACAAGGTGAACAGCAGCTTTGCAGCCGGCGCCGGCACACTTGCAGCAGGATCACAGTCTGCAAGCGGCGATGTGACGGCCCAGTCGGTGTTGCTGAACGGCATCTGGGATGCTGGAGAATTCGAGGGCGTTTCGTTCTTTTTCGGCGGCGGCGCGGGCGCTGCGAAAGTCAAGGTGTCTGACCTGACCACGGCAGGCGGCGCGACCCTTCTGGACGATAAATCGGAAGACTGGCTCTTCGCCTGGCAGGCAATTGCCGGCGTACGCAAGTCGCTCTCAGACAATGTCGATGTCCATGTTCGCTATCGCTACCTGAACGTGGACGAAACGGAGTTGACCGGTCTCAGCGGCCGGGCTGTGACCGCCGACTTCTCGTCCCACGCGCTGGCTGCGGGCCTGACCTTCAGGTTCTGATCCTTCAGGCAGGCGGGGGAGGCGATTTCCCCCGCTGCCACTCACCGGGCGTCTCCGGTGATCGCCGCTTGCCCCGGCGGGCAGGCGCCGCCTCACCGGGCGTCTCCGGTGATCGCCGCTTGCCCCGGCGGGCAGGCGCCGCTATAGGCCGCGCAAATCTCCGCAAACATCAGACGACTACAGGAAGCCCCTCATGGCCGTGCAGCGCACCTTTTCCATCATCAAGCCCGACGCCACCGAGCGTAACCTCACTGGCGCGATCAATGCCGTGATCGAGAAAGCCGGCCTTCGCATCGTCGGTCAGCGCCGCATCCAGATGACGCGCGCCCAGGCTGAGCGTTTCTACTCGGTTCACTCGGCGCGCCCCTTCTTCGGCGAGCTGGTTGACTTCATGACCTCCGGCCCGGTGGTTGTTCAGGTGCTCGAAGGCGAAGACGCCGTTGCGAAATACCGCGAAGTGATGGGCGCCACCAACCCGGCTGACGCGGCTGAAGGCACCATCCGCAAACTGTTCGCCAAGTCGATCGGCGAGAACTCGGTCCACGGGTCTGACTCGGCTGAGAACGCCGCCATCGAGATTGCTCAGTTCTTCTCCGAAGCTGACATCACCGCCTAAGGGCGCGCCCACGGGCGAAACAACAAGCCGGAGGATGGGCCTGCCCGCCTCCGGCTTTTTTGTGTCTTGCGGTGGCGGCGCGCTGCCAGCGTGAATCCGTAAACCATTCCCTTCAGAACATGATTAATTCGCCACTTACCCTTCACCAGGCTAAAACTCCGGCCTGATACTGTTTCCGTCAGACCAGAGCTTCAGGAACCTGTCTCATGTCCAAAGCGCCGAAAAATACTGAACCAAAACAGACTTCCGAAGACCTGGAGGCCCGTCTGGTATCGCTGCGTGCCGAGATTGACGAGATCATGGCGGCGCTGGCCGAGAAGGCCAGGGCGGAAGCAGGGGAAGCGGCTGACGCTGCTGCAGACACTGCAGAAGACATCGGCGAGGAAGTTCTGAAAGAAGCCCGCCGCGCCCTGAAACAGATCCACAAGCAGGCTGCTTCGCTGGAGAAGACGCTGGGCGTACAGACCCGTGCCAATCCGTTGCAGACCCTGGCCATTGCCTTTGGCGCCGGATTCATCGTGTCGCTGCTGATGACGCGCCGCTGATGCTGTCTTTCCTGTCGTCTCTGCTGCAGAGCCATGTTGAGGTTCAGGTGAACCGGGGCATCAAGGGCCTTGGCACCATTGCCGTGGTCGGCGTGCTGCTGCTGACCGCTTATGTGGCGGCGGTGGCGGCGCTGGCGCTGTTCCTGGCAGAGCGGATGAGCCCCTGGGCGGCAGCAGCCTTCATGGCGCTGGGCTTCGCCCTGATGGCGGGCGCGATCCTGCTGGTTATGTCGATGAAGAATGACGCCGACAAGCGCGCCGAAGAGGCCGCTGCCAAGGCCCGCCAGGATGCGCAGCAGCAGATGCTGTCTGCGCTCACAGGCGGGGCAGGTGGCAGCAAGCAGGCCATGGTGATCGCCGCGATTGCGGGACTTGTGCTCTCCAGCCTGCTTGGCAAGGGTGATGACGGCGAAGACTAGTCCGCGCCGACTTTCACGACACGTCGGCCGGTATTCTCGCCCCTGAACAGACCGCAGAAGGCTTCCGGCATGGCCGCGATGCCGTCAAACCGCTCCTCCTGGATTTTCAGGGCGCCGGTGGCGATCATCTTCGCCATGGTTTCCAGCGCTTCGGGGAAGCCGCGCGCAAAGTCGAACACGACGAGGCCCTGCATGTTCACGCGGTGGGTGATGAAGGGCTTGGTGTTGACGATGCCGGGGGTTTCTTCCGGCGTGAGATTATAGTCGGCGACCTGCCCCGAAATGCAGATGCGGCCACCCATGGCCATCAGCGGCAGCACGCGGTTGACCATGGCGTTGCCGACATTATCGAAGAGGATGTCTACGCCTTTGGGGAACTCGGCGGCGATGGCGGCGGTGAGGTCCGCGGCGGTCTTGTAGTTGATGGCCGCGTCGAAGCCTGCGGTTTCCGTCAGCCAACGGCATTTCTCGTCACTTCCGGCGACGCCGACAACCTTCGAGGCGCCCCAGGCTTTCGCAAGCTGGCCCGCTGTGGCGCCTACCGGGCCAGCCGCCGAAGTCACCAGCACGGCGTCGCCTGCCTTGAAGCGGGCGACATCCTTGATGCCAAACCAGGCCGTCAGCCCCGGCACGCCCAGCACGCCGATCCAGGCCGAAAGCGGCACGCCGGGCACATCGGCCACCTTGCCGATGAAGCCCTTGCCGGACTGGATCGAATGGGTTTTCCAGCCGCCGGCGCAGAACACCTTGGTGCCCACCGGCCAATCGGGATGATTGGAGGCGTCGATCACGCCGACGCTGAACCCGTCGATGGGTTTGCCAAGCGGGAGGGCAGCGGCGTAGCTGTCTCCGCCAGAGAGGCGCGAGCGGGTGCCGGGGTCAACCGAACACCAGACATGCGCCACGCGGAACTGGCCGTCCTTCGGCTCTGGCAGGGGCTGAGTTTCGAGGCGGAAGTCGGACGGCTTGGGCGCGCCCTCGCAATACTGGGCCAGCACGATCTGTTGCATGGTTTCGGCGCTCCTCAAGGATCTTCACCCGGGCGGGTCGTGAACAGGTCGGCCCATTCAGGATGTTTGGCGTATTGGCCGCGCACATAGGGGCAGACGGGCACGATCTTGAACCCATTCGTGCGGGCGTCTTCCAGCATGAAGTTCAGGAGGGTGCCCGCGACGCCGCGTCCGCCCATGGCCTTGGGAACGCGGGTGTGATTGGCGCTGATGATGCCAGGGCGGGGATAGGTGAACTCGATCTCGCCTTCGTCGTCGATGCCCGCGATACGGGCGACATAGCGGCCTTTCTGCGGGCCGTCTTCACGTGTGATGACGATGTCGCTCAACCCGCTCCTCCCTGATCTTTAATGCCAGGGGTATCGGCTCGGCAGGTCAGTGTCCACCTCAGGCCGTTGCCGTGTCAGCCCCGCAGGCGCGCGCAGGCAATCGCCAGGGCGCGGGGGTAGAGCCTGTGTTCTTCGGGCAGGAGGCGCGCGGCGAGACTGTCGGCGGTATCACCCGGCAGGATGGGGATAGCGGCCTGGGCGATGATTTCGCCTTCGTCCACCCCTGCGCTGACCCAGTGAACCGTGCAGCCGGCTTCGGCATCGCCGGCGTCGATGGCGCGCTGGTGGGTGTCGAGGCCCTTGTATTTCGGCAGCAGGGAGGGGTGGATGTTGATCATCCGGCCTTCCCAGCGCGTGACGAACCAGGGCGTCAGCACGCGCATGAAGCCTGCGAGCGCGATGATCTCGATCCCGGCCTCCGTCAGCGCCTTGTCGAGTTCGCGCTCAAACGCTTCGCGGTCCTTGCCATAGAGTTTGTGGTCGATGGCGCGGGTGGGGATGCCTGCGTTGGCCGCAGTTTCGAGGCCCTTGGCATCCGGGCGATTGGACAGGACAAGTGCAGGTCTTGCCGGATAGGCCGGGTCTTCGGCCGCTTTCAGCAACGCCTCCATGTTGGAGCCGCGGCCTGAAATCAGGATCGCCAGTTTGAGGCGGTTCATGCGCTGGCAAGCTCGCCGACGATGCGGGGGTCTTCACCGCCCGTCTTGAGTTCGGCCATCACGGCGTCTGCCTCTTCCGGGGAAACGGCGAGGACCAGGCCAATGCCCATGTTGAAGGTGCGATGCATTTCTTCCAGCTCGACCTGCCCGGCCTCCTGCAGCCATTGGAACACCGGCGGGGGTGTCCAGGCGGCGCGGTCGATGCGGGGCACCAGCGTGTCCGGGCACATGCGAGGGGTATTTTCGGTGAGGCCACCCCCGGTGATGTGGGCGAGGCCTTTGATGCGGCCAGACTTGATCAGCGGCATGACGATTGGCGCGTAAAGGCGTGTGGGCGTGAGCAGCGCTTCGCCGAGCGTTTCGGAATTGGAGAAGGGCGAGGGGCCACCATAGAAGAGGCCTTCGCGCTCCACGATACGGCGGATCAGCGAATAACCATTGGAATGGGGGCCGGAGGAGGCGATGCCAATCAGCAGGTCACCCGGTTTCATGTCGCCCATGCGAGGCAGGACCTTGGCCCGGTCCACCGCGCCGACGACGAAGCCTGCCAGATCGTAATGGCCTGGCGGGTACATGCCGGGCATTTCGGCGGTTTCCCCGCCCACGAGGGCGCAGCCGGAACGGCGGCAGCCTTCGGCGATGCCGGAAATGACGGCTTCGGCGATGCCGCCTTCCAGCTTGCCGGTGGCGAAATAGTCGAGGAAGAACAGTGGCTCGGCGCCTTGAGCGAGCACGTCATTGGCGCACATGGCGACCAGATCGATGCCGACGGTGTTGTGGATGCCCGTCTCGAAAGCGAGCATCAGCTTGGTGCCGACGCCATCGGTGCCGGAAACCAGGATGGGATCTTCATAGCCGGCGGCCTTCAGATCGAAGAGGGCGCCAAAGCCGCCGAGGCCGCCCATCACACCAGCGCGGGCCGTGGCCTTCGCCATCGGCGAAATGGCATCGACAAGGCGTTCGCCTGCCTCAATATCGACACCAGCATCGCGGTAAGAGAGGGGCGTCTTGGACGGAGTGTTCATCGGATTCTAGCCCCTCAGATTGCCTGAATCGGCGCGTTAGCATGAGCAGGGGCCAAGTTCCAGTGAAGCTTCGGAAGTGAAGCAGCAGGTTCCCGCAGCCCGGATGGGTTGTTAGAAGGGTGACCGACAAGGAGTTTAACCACGATGATTCGATGGGTACTTGCCGCCGCGTTCCTGATTTTTGCCGCAACGCCGCTGGCTTTCGCTGACATCCGGGATGTCTACACGATCCGCGATATTGAGGTGGACCAGCAGGCCGCCACGGTGATTGAGGCGCGCGAAGCGGCGATGGCCTCGGCGCGGGCAGCGGCGGCGCGGGCGCTCATCAACAAGATTACGCTGGCCTCTGACCGCAGCGCCGCCGGGGGCATCCCGATCGATGGCGCGCTGGCGGCCCGGATGACGGCGGCGGTCGATGTTCAGGAAGAGACTGCAGGCGCCGGACGGTATCGCGGGAAGCTGGCCGTCGTGCTGAACCCGCAGATCGTGCGGGCGCATCTGGACTCCCTGAAAGTGCCTTACCTCGATAGCCAGGCACCTCTGGCTCTGATGGTGCCGGTCACCTCCAATGCGGCGTCGGCGGACCTCTGGCGTCAGGCCTTTGGCGAGCGTAACAACGGCGCGCTGGTTCCCTATGTGACCGCTGTGGGCAATTTCTACACCGCTTACAGCGCCTGGCCTGAGATTTCGGCTGAAGCGACGCCGGTAAACGCCCGCCGCGCCCTGATTGCCGACCTGCAGGGCCGCGAAGGCGCCTGGCGGGTGGTGGTGTCCTCGGTCACCGCTGTAGGCAACGAGCCTGTGGGCGCAACCCCGCCTGTGGCCACGCTGGCCGACGCGGCTATAGCCGTTTCGACCCTCCTCGGTGAAAGCTGGAAAGAGGCGTCCATCGTGCGCGATGGCAGCCGCACCAGCGTGGAGGCGTCCGTGCGCTATACCTCGCTGGCCGAATGGAACACGCTGCGCGGGGCACTGGCCCGTTCGCCGCTGGTGTCAGATTTCCGCACCATGGCTGTGGCCCGCGAAGGGGCGCTCGTCTCATTTGCTTATGCCGGTGACGAAAACCGCCTGCGCAGCGACCTGGTGCAGCGCGGTGTCAGCATCAGCCGCGAAGAAGGCAAGCTGACGCTCCGTTCTGCTGTCTCAACGACCGGTATCCAGTGACGTCTGATCCGAACGGACCGCAGGACAGTCCGGCCCAGCCCCTGCTTTCTTTTCCGGCGCCCGAAGCGCGCTGGGAGGGGCTGGTGCGCGGCGCGCCGAATGAAGTGGCCGCCGGGCTGGCCAGTCGGCCGGAAGCCTGGGCGACCCATGCGCTTTGCGTGACGGGCCCAGCCGCCTGCGGGCTGAGCTATCTGGCGCGCGCCTGGGCGGCGCGGTTTGGCGGGCAGTATCTTGCGGCGGCAGAGTTCATCGCGCTGAAGCTTGGCGCGCTGGACGCGCTGGCGGCAGGCCATGTGGCGCTTGACGATACAGACCTGATCGTTGCCAGGCAGGACGAGCTGTTTCTGTCTTTCTACAACATGGTAGCGGCAAAAGGCGGGCGGCTGCTGCTGGTGGCCCATTCGGGGCCAGCGGCCTGGCGGACGGGGATCGCTGACCTGCGCTCTCGCCTCAATTCCATGCCGGTCGCCGAAATCGGCCAGCCGGATGAGGCGCATGTGCGGGCGCGGCTTGGGGCCGCAGCGGCGCAACGTTTCATGAAACTGTCGCCGGAGACGATCAATTACCTCGTACCCCGTATTGACCTTTCCTATGAGGCGATTGAGACCCTGATGGACAGGCTCAGCGGGGCAGTGAGCATGGCCGGAAAGGCACCGGGGCTGGCACTTGCCCGCGCGGTGCTTGAAGGTTTGGATGAAGACGGCGAAGAAGATGAGGGCGCGGGCTGAAAGCCAGGCGCCGGAGCAGGGGTGACCGATGCCGGATGGGCAGCAGCGCGCAATCAGACAGCTTATGGCGTCGCCGCAGCGATTTCTGAACCGGGAGCTTTCCTGGCTTCAGTTCAACCAGCGTGTGCTGGACGAGGCCGACAACCCGGCCCATCCGCTGCTGGAGCGGCTCCGCTTCCTGTCCATTTCGGCGAGCAACCTCGATGAGTTCGACATGGTGCGCTATGCTGGCCTGCGCGAGCAGGTGCGGGCCGGCGTGACCAAGCCCAGCCAGGACGGGCTGACCCCGGCGCAGCAGGTATCTGAAATCGAGACCGCATCGCTGCGGCTAATCGCGGCGCAGCTGGACCAGTGGCGCAAGCTGAAGGCCGAGATGGCCGAGCAGGGCATCTTCGTGCTGGAGCCCGATGACTTGACCCGTAAGGAACGGGCCGAGCTGCAGGACTATTTCAACACCAACATTTTCCCAATCCTGACGCCACTGGCGGTGGACCCGGCGCACCCGTTTCCGTTCATTCCCAATCTTGGCTTCACCATCGCGTTTGATTTGGAATCCGAAACAGGCGGCGAGGGGCAGGTGGGCATCGTGCCGATGCCGACTTTTGTGCGCCGGTTCATCCGCCTGCAGACGGGAACAAAGCCGGGCATCCGGTTCATCCCGCTGGAAGATGTGATCGGGATGTTCCTGGGGATGCTGTTTCCAGGCTTCAAGGAGGCGGGACGGTGTCTCTTCCGTATCGTGCGCGACAGCGATATCGAGATCGAGGAAGAGTCTGAAGACCTTATCCGCGAATTCGAGGTGTTGCTGAAGCAGCGGCGCCGTGGCCGGATTGTCCGCCTGCGGATGCAGGCGAGCGCGCCGGAGAAGCTGCGCGAGTTCATCATGCGCGAGATGGGGGCAGAACCCTCTGACATCGTGCTGTATGACGGCATACTCGGCATGGCGCGCCTTTCCGAGCTGATCGTGGATGACCGGCCCGAACTCCTCTTTCCGGCGTATGAGCCGCGCTATCCCGAACGCATCCGGGAAATGGGGGGCGATATCTTTGCGGCCGTCCGGGCGAAGGATATTCTGGTTCACCACCCGTTCGAGAGTTTCGATGTGGTGGTGGAGTTTGTGCGCCAGGCAGCGGCGGACCCGCAAGTGGTGGCGATCAAGCAGACGCTTTACCGCACGACCGTCAATTCTCCCATTGTGGGCGCGCTGATCGAAGCAGCCGAAGCGGGCAAGACGGTGACGGCGCTGGTGGAGATCAAGGCGCGTTTTGATGAAGAGGCAAACCTTCGGCTGGCGCGTGACCTTGAACGTGCTGGCGTGCAGGTTGTTTACGGCTTCATCGAATACAAGACACACGCCAAAGTGTCTCTTGTGGTGCGCCGCGAAGGTAATGATCTTCGTACGTATACGCACTATGGCACTGGAAATTATCACCCCATAAATGCCCGCATCTATACAGACCTTTCCCTGTTCACCGCGGATCAGGCGCTGGGGCGGGATGCCAATCGCCTGTTCAACTATGTGACGGCGTATCGCGAGCCGCCTGAAGTGGCGCCGCCGTTCGAAGTGATCGGCATGTCGCCGATTACGCTGAAGAAGCAGCTGATCGAGATGATCGAGGCGGAAGCTCTGGCCGCCCGGAAGGGCAAGCCGAGCGGCGTGTGGGCAAAAATGAACAGTCTGGTTGATCCGGACGTCATCGACGCGCTCTACAAGGCGAGCCAGGCCGGCGTTCCGATCATTCTGGTGGTGCGCGGCGTGTGCTGCCTGAGGCCGGGCATTCCCGGCGTATCGGAGAACATCACGGTCAAGAGTATCGTGGGCCGCTTCCTGGAGCATTCGCGCATTCTCTGTTTTGCCAATGGGGAGCCCCTGCCGTCTGCAAATGCGAAAGTGTTCCTGTCGTCTGCCGACTGGATGCCGCGCAATCTGACACGGCGGGTGGAAGTGCTCGTGCCGCTGACGAACCCGACTGTTCACAGGCAGGTGCTCAACCAGATCATGGTTGCCAATCTCAACGATGAACGCCAGACGTGGCTGATGCACTCGGACGGCACTTATGAGCGGTTCCCTGTGACGTCACCCGAAACCGCCTTTACAGCCCACGGATATTTCATGGACAATCCCAGCCTATCGGGACGCGGCAGCGCGCTGGAAGTCAGCCTTCCGCCGCGCCTCTCCTATCGCGAGATTCAGCCTAAATGAGCTTCCCAAGGTCCAGGCTCGCAGGCGTCATTGATATCGGGTCGAACTCCGTTCGTCTCGTGATCTGTGAGGTGATGGGGGCGTCCATCCTGCAGACCTTCAATGAAAAGGTCATGGCGGGCCTTGGCGAAGGCATGCCGAAGACGGGGCATCTCTCGCCCAAGGGCGTGGAAGCGGCGCTGCAGGCGCTGAGCCGTTACCGGGCCATCCTGCGGGCGCTGAACGTGGAGACATACCAGGCCGTGGCCACCGCAGCCGTTCGGATGGCGAGTGATGGGGAAACGTTTCTCAAGCAGGCTGGCAAGGTGCTGGGCCGTCCCGTCCGCCTGCTGAGCGGGGAAGACGAAGCGCGGCTTTCCGCGCGCGGGGTCGATCTCAGCATTCACAATCCCGTCGGCTTGATCGGCGATCTGGGCGGCTCCAGCCTGGAACTCAAACGCATTGGCCTCGAGAAAGGCCCGGAGACCGGCGAAAGCCTGATGCTGGGGCCGCTGGCCCTGGGGGACATGGTCAATGATCCCAAGGAACTTCGCAAGCGCGTGCGCGAAGCGCTTAAGGCGAGCAATGTAATGAAGGCCACCCGGGGGCGGTTTTATGCCGTGGGCGGCGCATGGCGCGCATTCGGGCGTCTGGTGATGGAGATGGACAGATATCCTCTCCACGTATTGCAGGGCTTCCAGATCAATGAGGGCCAGGTGGCGCGCGCGGCAAAGCTCTGCCTCGACTCGCTGACCAATCCGGCGGCCCGCCAGCAGATCGAGACGATCGACAAGAAACGCGCGAAATATTTCCCGATGGCCGCTGTGCTGATCGAGGAGATCCTGACGATCAGCGCGCTGGAGGGGGTGACGATTTCAGCCGCCGGTGTGCGCGAAGGCGTGCTGCATGAATTGCTGAACATGAGTCTGGATGATCCGCTGACGGATGGGATTATTGCTTATGCACGGCTTGACCATAACCAGATCGCTTTCGGCCGGGCGCTGCATGAATTCATCTCGCCGGCGCTGGCGCCGCAGCATGACCTGTTTGGATCGCCCGCGGCGGACATCCGTATAGAGATGGCGGCCTGCATGATGGCAGACAGTGCCGGGCGGTTCCATCCCGATCACCGCGCCGAGATGGCCTATGATCAGGCGCTGCGCGCGCCTTATCTGGGGGTGACGCACCCCGAGCGGGCGATGATCGCCCATGCCATCGGCTGCCGGTATGAAAAGGACTTCAAGCGCCCGCCTGAACATGTGGCGCTGACCACGGAGTTGCAGGCGGAGCGGGCCAAGCAGATTGGCCTTCTGATGCGCCTGGGCGCGGTGTTCTCCGGCCGCTCCGGCCCCATCCTTCAGCGCGCGTCGCTGCGCCGTGAGGGGGAGACGCTGGCGCTGGAGGTTCACCGCAAGGACGCCAACCTGATTTCGGAAACGGTGGACCGCCGCCTGTCGCAAGCGGCGAATATGCTCAGGCTGAAATCAATGATCGTAGTGCGCTAGGGGCGCCTTATACGTCGAAGAGGCGGACCTGACCGCCCTTGAACGACACGGCGAGCTTGCCCGACAGGAGGGCAATCGCCTTCTGGCCAAACATATCGTAACGCCAGCCCGTCATGGCGGGGATATCCTCGCTGGTTTCGCCGCGGGCAATCCGGTCAATGTCACTGGAATTGGCGATCAGGCGCGGGACGACGTTGTTTTCGTCGGAGACGTGCTTCAGCAGAACTTTCAGAAGCTCGGGCGCGCCGGCAGGGATCTGCGGGTTCTGAACGGGCCGGGATAGTTCCGGCGCGAAGGCGTCCGGATTGGCGAGGGCTTCTTTGATCGCTTCGATGAGCCCTTGGCCATGCTTTGAACGGATGAAGCCGTTGGGGACAGCGCGCAGCTGGTTGAAGTCGTCTTCAGTGCGCGGCTTCTGGGCGGCGATTTCCTGGATGGCGTCATCCTTGAGGATACGGCGGCGCGGCTTGTCGAGCTCCTGGGCGGTACGTTCGCGCCAGGCCGCGACGGCCACCACAATGGCGGCATAGTCTTTCTTGGGCATGCGCAGTTTCAGGCGCTGCCAGGCATTCATCGGGTCTGTGTCATAGGTGGCCGGGTCTTCAAGCTCGGCCATCTCCTCGCGCACCCAGTTGAGGCGGTCGGTCTTTTCCAGCTCGTCGCGCATTTTCTGATAGGCGTCGCGCAGATGGGTCACGTCGCCGAGGGCATAGACCAGCTGTTTCTGGCTGAGGGGGCGGCGCATCCAGTCGGTGAACTGGCTGGACTTGTCGATATGCTTGCGCAGGACGCGCTGGATCAGGTTGTCGTAGGAAATCGAATCGCCAAAGCCGAGCGCCATCGCGGCAACCTGGGTATCAAACACCGGACCGGGAGGGTGGCCGATCAGGCGATTGAAGATTTCAATATCCTGCCGGGCGGCGTGGAACACCTTCGTCTGCCGGTCAGAGGCGATCAGGTCGAGGAAGGGGCGGATATCCAGATCTTCGGCCCGGGGGTCGATCAGGCCTTCAACGCCGGGGGCGGAGGCCTGGATCAGGCAGAGTTCCGGCCAGTAAGTTGTCTCCCGGTGGAACTCTGTGTCCACGCAGACAAACTCGGATTCGGAGAGCGCGCCGCACAGATCTTCCAGTGCGGACTGCTCTGTGATGGGGGTCAGGGTGTTGTCAGTCATCCCTTGAGCGCTTATCGCACCAACTTGACAAAGGCGAGGGGGTCTGTGCCCTACGCCGCTTCTTTCTGATTCAGCGATTTTCCGGAGATTTCGCCCGATGCATGCCTATCGCACCCATACCTGCGGGGAGCTGCGCAAGTCCCATGTGGGAGAAACCGTAAAGATTTCAGGCTGGCTGCACCGCCGCCGGGATCATGGCGGGGTCATGTTCATCGACCTGCGCGATCATTACGGGCTGACCCAGATTGTGTTCAATCCGGGCTCGCCGGGCTTTGCCACGGTTGAGCGTTTGCGGGCGGAAAGCGTCATCACGGTTGAGGGCAAGGTGGTTGCCCGCGATGCCGAGCTGGTGAACGCCAACCTTGCCACTGGCGAGATTGAAGTGGTGGGCGGGGAAGTCTCGGTCCAGTCCGAAGCGGCCGAGCTGCCGATGCCGGTGTTCGGCGATCACTCCTATCCCGAAGAGATCCGCCTCAAGCACCGCTACCTCGATCTGCGCCGGGAGCAGCTGCACAAGAACATGATCCTGCGCAGCCAGGTGATCTCCAGCCTGCGCCGCCGCATGGTTGAGCAGGGCTTTACCGAATACCAGACGCCCATCCTGACCGCTTCCAGCCCGGAAGGCGCACGCGACTTCCTTGTGCCGAGCCGTTTGCATCCGGGCGAATTCTACGCCCTGCCGCAGGCGCCCCAGCAGTTCAAACAGCT
>NZ_NCJT01000228.1 GCF_002282565.1 Hyphomonas sp. 34-62-18 | reverse complement strand
GGTATGACCGAAAGTGTCCGAAACTGTCTCATATTTTCCTCCTGAAAACCCTCGGAGGAACTGTAGCGGCGCTTTGTGACAGGTTTAAAGCGCCGATTGGTTCAGACCGTAAAGAAGAGGTGCCACATCAGCCGTCCGGGCAGGAAACTGAACAGGCCGGCCATCACGAGACCTCCCATGAACAAGCCCGTCATTTCCTTCCTGTGCTTGGCAATGTTCTTCCGCCGCGCCGCCGCCAGCCCCATTGGCAAGACGATCATGGTCCAGGCCGAAAGCGCATGAATGACGCTGAAGCTATCGGCGTTCAGCCCTTTCAGGAAGAAGGAGCTGATCGCAGTGACCGCCATCGCCGCCACCCAGACATAGCCGAGCGTGCGATGCATCGCCCGCCCCTTGACCCCCGCCAGCAGGACGCAGCCAATGGCGAAGGCGAGCGTGGCGCCGGCCACATGGGCCTGCAGCACCAGCGGCGAGTGCAGCAGCGGGGTCAGATCCACCCGGAGCCGGACGGGCCCCTCCCCCTGCAGCATGCTGTGGCTGATCACGGCATAGATGCCCACCGCGAGGCCGGCGATGATCTTGTAGGGATGGCGCTGGCGCAAGCGGCGCAGCAAAGACAGGCGCGTGGGCTCAACAGCGGAAGCAAAGGTCGGGGTCATGGGTCAAGTCTCCGGAGGGGATGAGGAAGTTAAACGGCTCAGCGCAGGGTGATGCGCTGGCGGGCGCCGTCGCCGGTGACTTCAAACGCGGCGTTCTTCCAGCTCGGTGGTGCCATCACGACCGGCGCATCGTTGGAAAAGCCGTAGGGTTCCACCGGGATGCGGTACTGGCCGAGGTCCAGCTCGCCATTGCCATTCACGTCTTGGAAGATGCGGATCGCGTACTGTCCGGGGGCAAGCCCTTCAAAGCTTGCTGATACCCCATCCGCCGAGACCGGGAGGACCGTTGCGGCGACAGGTTCATAAGCGTCCCAGCCTGCCTGATCGAAGAGGGCAAGATAGACCTTGCCGGTGGACGATTGGACATTGGCAACTTCCACCTCAACCGGGGCGGCCATTGCCTGGCCGGTGAGAGCGGTGAAGACAGCAGCGACAGCGAGAAGGCGTTTCATGAGAAGGCTCCTTTTTAGGCGTCCGGCCAACTGCGGCCAGCTCAGCTCTGATGCCTTCAATCTGCCGTCCCCTTCCCCTGCCGCCAGCTGGAGTGCGTATCTGGTCTGGAATCCTTCGCGAAATGCAGCCAGAACAGCTCACGAAGCGCGAAATGCGAGGGGATTTTCGGTTGCGAAACGCGGGTGACTGGACACGGCGCCTCCGGGAGATCGGCATCTATGCCGTGATCGGCGCGTTCCTGACGGTCATCAGACCCTATAATGGCTCGGGAAACCTGCCGCTCTGGGGCGCCTACCTTTACTGGACCGGTTTGGTCCTGACAGGCAGTTTCTCCGCCGAAGCCACGCGCACCCTGATGGAGCGCACCGGCCGGAAATTTGGCGTGCCGCTAATGCTGGCGGTCATCTCGGTCACCTCAGCCGTCGCGGTAACCGGCATGGTTATACTGCTGGAAGCCCTTGTCTCGGGACGGGCCATCCCGCCGGGCTACCTGCCCCGCCTGTTTGGCCTGGTCTGGGTGATTGCGGCAGCGGTGACCGCCGTCGGTTTCATGATCGAGCGGACGGTGCTGGCGCCGGTCACCGAGCCGGTCACAGGCGCGAGCCCTGAGGAAACTTTCCTCTCCCGCCTGCCGGTGAAATACCGCACCGCGCAGCTCTATGCCGTCAGCGCGGAGGACCACTATCTGCGCATTCATACGAGCCATGGCGAGGAGCTGATCCTGATGCGGCTGGCCGATGCCCTGCGCGAGCTCGCCGGGGCAGATGGCCTTCAGGTTCACCGCTCCTGGTGGGTGGCGAAAGCCGCCGTGCGCGATACCCGCCGGCAAGGCAGCAAGCTGAGCCTCGTGCTGCCTTCGGGCAAGGAAGCGCCCGTCTCGCGGACGTTTCAGGCCGAGGTGAAGGCGGCGGGCCTTGCGGGCTGAGCCTACATCGTGACGCTGGTGACTGGCTCGCTCGACACCAGCAGCTGTTTCACAAACTCAATATGGCTACGCAGGCGGTAGAGATCGTCGGTGTAGGAGAGAGGGACTTCCAGCTTACCCACTTCGACCTGCAGGCGCTCCAACTGCTTCTCGACACCGAGCCGGGCCGCGCCCTTGGGCAGCGCCCTGCCCTCGGCTTCAAGTTCGCGCAGGTCTTTGTACCAGACATAGATCTTGCGGCGCACGCGCCAGCGATAGATGGGCGGCGCGGCGCGCACCAGCGGGAAGGCAAGCGTCAAAAGCGGGATGGCGAGCACCCAGGCGCGGTCCAGGAAGTTCGCCACGCTGAACGGGAAATACCGGCGCAGGAAAGACGGGCCATCCTGAAAATAGCGCGCGACCTGTTTGCTGACGGGCAGGTCCACATTGGTCATGTTCGGGAATTGGCCGCCTTTGTTGAAAAGGCTGGGCTCGGAATGGATCAGCATGGCCGTATCGAGCAGTACGGCCTCAATCGCGGGGTGGATATCTTTACGGACGGTCAGCTGCGCGATGGCCGCCACCAGCGGGACATCTGCGGCCGGAATATCGGCGCCGACATCAACAACGCCGCGGATCAGGGTCACCGAAGAAAGGGCCTCTTCCCGCCGGGCGAGGGCTTCTGACCTTTCGAACGGAAGCAGACGGACTTCATCTGACCGCATCAGCGCCTGAATGTAAGCGGCGCCCGGCGCGGCAGCGAAGGCGGCGGCATCGATTTCGCCGGCAAACAGAGCGGCCTGGGAGTCGGTGCTGCCCAGCGACTGTCGTGCCGCCTCGGGCCAGACGCCGCCGTATTGCTGCTGAAGCGACAGCGCGAGCGCGCGTGTGCCCGAGCCATCCGCGCCGATCGACAGGCGGGCCTCGCGAAGGTCTCCAAAGCTCTGGGCGGGATGATCGGCGCGCACGAACACCCAGAAGGGCTCTTCAAAAATGCCGCCGGCTGATCGGAGCAGCTCAGCATCCCTGGCTGTGGCGAGCCCGCCCTGGACGATGGCGACATCCGCTTCGCCGGCCTCCAGCATGCGGAGATTATCTATGGAGCCCTGGGTTTCCACGAGCTCAACCTCTATCCCCTGCTCTTCCAGGAGGCGCTCATAGCGTTCGGCATAGGCATGATAGGCTCCGCCCGGCGCGCCGGCAGCAAAGCGGATGGATTTTGGCGGGGCCGGGTCCATGGCGGAAAGTGCCCAGATGAAACCGATCAGGGCCACAACGATCAGGGCGCCATAGATTTTCCAGAAGTCCCTGCCCGGCATGCGTGTTCCTGTCCCGCTCATGCAGTTCCCCCTCTTCCTGCCGGCGCCATTAGACCTCGCAGAACCGGCAGCGCAACCGTTGAAACGGGCGATCAGGCCTTGTGGTAAGGCGTTCCGGCAAGGATCGTCATGGCGCGGTAGATCTGCTCGGCCAGCATGGCGCGCACCAGACGGTGGGGCCAGGTCTGCACGCCAAATGCGAGCGTTTGCGGCGCAGCGGCGCGCACTTCCGGCGAATAACCCTCAGCGCCGCCGATCAGGAAACAGGCGTCGCGCATGCCATCATCCCGCCAGCGGGAGAGGCGCGCGGCAAATGCGTCGGATGTCAGATTTTCGCCGCCCTCATCCAGGCGGATGATGCGGGCGCCTTCGGGGATACGGGCCAGCAGCCGGGCGCCTTCAGCTTCCATACCCCCGCCGCTGGCGACTTCCGCCTCCTCCGGCCCCCGGAAACCGAGGCCGCGCGCCATAGCCGAGGCGCGGCGGAGATAATCATCGGTAAGGTCGCGTTCCGGCCCGTCTTTCAAACGGCCGACACCGAGGATCTGCAGGCGCATGCCTCAGGCCGGGCTGGCGCGATGGGCCGACTTGTCCGAAACCCAGATCTTCTCGAGATTGTAGAATTCGCGCACTTCAGGGCGGAAGAGGTGGATAATCACATCGCCCGTATCGATCAGCACCCAGTCAGCATTGGGCATGCCCTCGACGCTGGGCTTGCGCCCGGTGAGCTTCTTCACCTCTTCCGCGACATGAGTTGCCAGCGCCGCCACATGGCGGCCCGAACGGCCAGACGCGATGATCATGAAGTCGGCAAGCGAGGATTTGCCCTGAAGGTCGACCAGGATCAGGTCTTCAGCTTTATCGTCTTCAAGGGCTTTGCAGAGCGCATCGGCGACAGATCTGATTTCCTCGATCGTAACGCTCTTGGGGGGCTGTGCGCGTGAGGTGGCGGATGACAGGGCGGGGGCTCCTTTGGCTGTGGGAGTGTAAAACTACCACGCAAGCGCTGATTCAACCAGCAAAAAGCCCATAAAGCCCCGGCAGGGCAGCTATCCCCATCCCTGCCTGCGCCTTGATCCTAAAGACCTCGTTCAGCAGGGATACAGCGAATTAAATATAGTTTGCCGGAAAATCGCCGTATCTTTCGGCAATGTAACCGGAAAATTCCGCCGTCCGTCTGCTGCCAGTTTCAGGAACCCCTCCCATGCGTGCCCCCTTCCTTCTTCTTCCCCTGATTGCCATTCTTCCGCTTTCCAATTGCGCGGTCGCAGCGGTCGGAGCCGTGGGCGCGGCCGGCTTTGCCGCCTCCAAGGATCAGACCGTCGGCCAGACAATTGATGACACCGCCGCCTCGAACGAGATCAAAGGCCGGCTCTTGTCAGAAAGCTCCAGCCGGTTCAGCGAAGTGGATGTCGAAGTGGCCGGCGGGCTGGTCCTGCTCACGGGCCGGGTTTACTCGGCCGAAGACCGCACACGCGCCGAAGGCGTCGCCTGGACCTCCGTTTACACTCAGGACGTTGCCAATGAACTCAAGATCGAACAGCCCGGCGGCTTCTTTGCAAACGTGGCCGACGAGGTCATCAGTGGCCGTGTGCGCTCCCGACTAATCGGGTCGAGCACCGTCAAAAGCATCAACTATAATGTCGAGACCTATAACGGCGTGGTGTATCTGATGGGGGTTGCCCGCACCGCCGAGGAGCTTCGCAAGGCCGCTGAAGAGGCAAGCCTTGTCGGCGGCGTGAAGCAGGTCGTTTCCTATGTGCG
>NZ_NCJT01000039.1 GCF_002282565.1 Hyphomonas sp. 34-62-18 | reverse complement strand
ACCAGCAAGCAGACTCACCTCGTTTGCGGATAGGTAGGGAATTTGCAGGCCGCAGTCAATAAAGCTTATAAGGATTATTGCAAAATCCGGTCAAACTGTGTATTTCATACGAAAATTCTGGACATATCGTCAGATAAACCCTTATAAGGCTTTATAAGAGGAGCGGTTCCCGGAGATGCAACCGAAGGTCGATGATTCCAGGAAAGTCAAGCGTGCGCTTACGCTTGCGCATGACATTGTGCGCGATATCGAAGCTGGGGCGCATGTTGCGGGCGACAGGTTGGCGCGCGAGGACGAAATGCTTGCGCGATACGATGTCGCTCGAGCGACTTTGCGCGAAGCGCTCCGCTTCCTTGAGCTTCAGGGCGTAATCCATCTTCAACTGGGCCGTAGTGGCGGCCCGGTGGTCGCCCGCCCGCAGACCGGTGATTTTGCGAATAATCTTTCTCTCATCCTGCAATTCATGGAAGCAGACCTCAGAGGCCTGCTCGAACTGCGAGAAGCCATAGCGCCGAATGTTGCAGCCTATGCCGCCCAGCGCGCGACCGCGGGTGATCTGAGCGCGCTTGCCGATTGCCTCAAAGAGCTGGAGCGAAACGAAGCCAGCAGCCAGTTCGAGGAACTGAATCGCCGTTTTCACGATATGCTCGGCTGGGCCAGCGGCAATCCGCTTTTCGGCCTTCTGACTTCCGCGTTGCACATGCTTACCCGCGAATTTTCGCTCTCGCTGGGGTATTCGGCGCAAGAGCGTGCGGTCCAGTTGCGCTTCTTGCGCCGCGTCCTTGAAGCTGTGCGCAAGGGCGATGCCGAAGGAGCGCGGCAGGCGATGGCTCGTCTCGTGGCGGGCTCCACCTCCTATCTCGCAGAAAGAAGCCCTGAGCTTGTGTCCCAGAAGGTCAAGTGGGGGCAGACGTAAAATAACAGGCGCCCGTGGATGGCGCAATTTGGAGAAGGTAACACGATGGCACTCAAGAGCCACATTTGCGAAATTCTCGGGATCGAGTACCCGATCCTTCTGGCCGGGATGGGCGGGGCCAGTGTCCCCGCGCTCGCGGCTGCAGTGTCGAATGCGGGGGGGCTTGGCGTTCTTGGCGCTGCGGCCTGCTCGCCGGACCAGTTGCGTAGCTGGATCCGCCAGACCCGCGAGCTGACCGACAAACCGTTCGGGGTCGATACCCTTCTGCCTGCCTCTGTCAGGCGCGGTTCGGCCCCGCAAAGCGGCGCCGTGCCCGAAAACCCGATGGCATTGCTTGGCGAATACCAGCAGTTCACCCGCGATTTCATGGAACGCGAGGATCTGCCCGAAGTGGATGCCGCAATGGCCATGCGCGCGGCCGGCGCGCCGGAAATGGGCAAGGGCGGGCCGCAGTTGTTCTCGCGGGAGTTTTTCGAGGCGCAGATGGAAGTTGTAATCGAGGAAAAGGTGCCAGTCTATGCCGCCGGCCTCGGCAATCCCGGACCGTGGATGGACCGCCTTCATTCGAATGGCACCAAGGTCATGGCGGTGATCGGCAAGGTCAAACATGCCCAACAGGTGGTCGATTCCGGTATCGACATGATTGTTGCGCAAGGTCACGATGGCGGCGGACACAACTCCCCGATCGGAACCTTCTCGCTGATTCCACAAGTGGTCGATGCGGTGGGGGACCGGGTTCCGGTGATCGGAGCGGGTGGAATCTCCGATGGCCGCGGAGTCGCTGCGGCGATGATGCTGGGCGCTCTGGGCGCGTGGGTCGGAACGGCGTTCCTCGCAACCGATGAAGCCGGCATCGAACGGTTTCAGAAGGAAGCAATCACCGAAAGCGGCGATGCAGATACCATCGTCAGCCGCTCGATGACCGGCAAGCCCGCGCGCATGATCCGCAACAAATGGGCCGATGCCTGGGTTGCGGCGGGCAAGGAGCCGCTTCCCATGCCTTACCAGTCGATGATTTCAGGGCCGGTCATGGCTTCGGGCATCAAGGCTCAGCGCAAGGATATCATGCCCGGCTTCGCGGGGCAGGGAATCGGTCTGATCCATTCGATCCGTCCAGCGGCAGAGGTCATGCGCGATCTTGTCGACGGGGCCGAAAGGGCGCTGGCTGATGCCAGATTCTATTCCTGAATTCCGGCAAGACGGGGACGCGGTATGAACGCTTCACAGACCTTATCCTTTGCCGACAAGGCCGCCATAACCGGTGTGGGCGAAACCGTATTCGTGAAGGGCACGGAACGGACTGCAGTGGACATGATGCTGGAAGCCTCGCGCCGCGCCATCGCGGATGCCGGCCTGAAACCTTCCGATATCGACGGCATGGTGCCGCCGCCGATTTATACGACCTCGGAGGAAATGGCCGCCAATCTCGGCATTGATGTGCTGCGTTTTGCGGCCACCGTTCACATGGGTGGCGCCAGCCCGACGACGGCGCTGCAGAACGCTGCGATGGCGATTGCCAGCGGGCTTTGCGATCACGTGCTGGTCACGCTCGGTTGGAACGGCTACTCCGCCCTCAGGTCCAAGCCGGGTGCCCCGCCCACTCGGGCGATGAACATGAACACGCTGACCAATACCATCCAGGGCTATTACATCCCCTATGGTGTGTTCCTGCCGGTGCAGATGTATGCTTGGCTGGCGACCCGCCACTCGAAGCTTTACGGTGTGGGCGCGGATGCGATGGCGGCCGTCGCGCTGGCCTGCCGTCGTCACGCGCAGTTGAATCCGCGCGCCTTTACCTATGGGCGCGCACTCGACGCGGAAGCCTATCATTCAGCGCGCTGGATATCCGAGCCCTTCCGCCTTTACGATTGCTGCCTTGAAACCGATGGGGCCTGCGCGGTTGTCATATCGCGAATGGATCGGGCCAGGGATATGCCCCATGTGCCTGTCAGCATCGCCGGTGCCGCGGAAGGCCACCCCTATCCTGCCGACGACATCCCGTCACGGCCCGATCCCTTCAAGATCGGCCTTAGCTATGCCGCCCCGCGCGCTTTCGATATGGCTGGCGTCAAGCGCGAAGACATGGATTTCCTGCAGATCTACGATTGCTTTACCTATGTCGTCTTGCTGCAACTGGAAGCGATGGGGTATTGCGAACCAGGCGGACAGGCCGAATTCGTCGCCAACGGCCAGATTGAGCTGGGTGGCCGCTTTCCGATCAACACCCATGGCGGCTTGCTCAGTGAGGCGCATGTCTGGGGCCTCAACCACGTGGTCGAGGCAGTGCGTCAGCTTCGTCACGACTGCGGCGAGCGCCAGGTGCCGGGAGCCCAGACCGGCCTCGTGACCGGTTGGGGCGACCTCGGCGACGGCAGCATCGCCATTCTCAGGAGGTTTGCATGAGCAGCGAAAGCGATCTGCCCCCCAAAATGCGGCCCTCCGCGCAGATTGTGCCTCCCAAGCCGCGACCGCGCCCACAAGACCCGGTTGAGCAGGAATTCTGGAAGAGGTGCCAGGACGGCCATCTCTATTTCCAGCGCTGCGGCGATTGCGGCAGCTTCCGCCACTTGCCGCGCTATATGTGCGCAAAGTGCGGCTCGCCGGAATTTTCCTGGGAACGCAGCAGCGGCAGGGGCACGTTGTTTTCCTGGACCGTAACCCACCAGGCCCTCCACCCGGCTTTTGCCGCCGACATCCCCTTCGTGGCTGCGGTGGTTGAATTGGAAGAGGGGGTGCGCATGGCCACGCGGCTGGTGGGTTGCGATCACGAGCGTCTTGCGCTCGACCTTCCGGTGGTAGTGGAGTTCGAACTGATCGGTGAGGACTTCCGCCTTCCTGTTTTCCGCCTGAGTGAAAGTTAGAAGCGCCATGGATCTCGAATATGGACCCGAATACGATGTCTTCCGCAAGCAGGTGCGGGCCTTTATCGAAGCGCACAGCCATCTTGCTCCGCCTTCTTCTGACCGGGCGGCCCGACCTTCGTCCAAGGCGGTCGAATGGCAGAAGCTGTTGATCGAGCATGGGTATACCGCTCGAACGATCCCGCA
Organism: Hyphomonas sp. 34-62-18; assembly: GCF_002282565.1. Taxonomy (GTDB): domain Bacteria; phylum Pseudomonadota; class Alphaproteobacteria; order Caulobacterales; family Hyphomonadaceae; genus Hyphomonas. The sequence continues at coordinate 10,086 of NZ_NCJT01000039.1, read as the reverse complement.
GGAGTATGGCGGCTATGGAGCGGAGCCGGACATTCTCCAATCGCGCATCATCGCAGAGGAATTTGCGCGGGCCAGGGTGCCGGGCGGACTTTCCAATCAGGGAATCTCGATGTTCGTGCCGACTCTGCTCGAACTCGGCACCGAGGAACAGAAACGGCGCTGGATCGAACCCACGTTGAAAGGCGATGTTGTCTGGTGCCAGGGCTATTCCGAACCCGGTGCCGGGTCGGACCTCGCCAATCTCAAGACCAGCGCGCACATCGAGAACGACGAATTTGTTGTCAATGGCCAGAAGATTTGGACCAGCACCGCCAAGCAGGCCGATATGATCTTCTGCTTGGTCAGGACCGAACCTGACGCGCCCAAGCATGGCGGCATTTCCTACCTGATCTTTTCGATGGACACGCCGGGCATCGAGGTTCGCCCCTTGAAGACGATGACCGGTCATGCCGAATTCAACGAAGTGTTCTTTACCGATGTCCGGGTCCCCATGCATCAGATCGTCGGCCAGCGGGGCCAGGGCTGGTTCGTGGCGAACGCAACTCTTGGCCATGAGCGCGGAATGCTGGGCGATCCCGACGCGCTTGAAAACCGGCTGCAGGCACTGATCGTTCTGATGCAGGAAGAGCGTTTGGGCCAGGGTCGCGCGATCGACAATCCGGTACTGCGCGACCGGCTGGTGGCACTTCAGGCCGAAGTGGCGGCGATGAAATACAATGGGATGCGGATCCTTTCGAACAGCCTCAGGGGTGAGCCGGGCGGCATGGCGAAACTGATCGTCAAGTTGCAAAGCTGCGAACTCGCTCATCAGATATCCGCGCTGGCAATCGACGCCATGGGCGAACTGGGCATTCTGTATCACCACAGCCCGCGTGAGCGGGAAGGGGGGGCGTGGCAATGGAACTATATGTTCCAGCTCGGTCTCATCATCGGCGGCGGTACCGCCCAGATCCAGAAGAACATCATCGCTGAACGTGGCCTCGAAATGCCGCGCGAACCGAAGCTGGCGAAGATTTCGGATGCGGCGAAAGCAACCGCAGACATGCCGCGTCACAAACAGGGATCAGCCTAATGGATTTCGGACTTTCTCAGGACCAGCAGATGCTGCGCGATGCGGTTGCGCGGTGCCTTGCGGATACCTGCCCGCTCGAGCATGTCCGCGAATGTACCGAGCGGGACAATCCGCTTAGCGACAAAGTGCTCCGCGCCGTCCAGGACCTGGGAATTCCAGGGATGCTGGTACCGGAAGAGCATGGCGGCCTCGGCATGACCCTTCTCGACGCTGCCATAGTTGCGGAACAGCTCGCTTATGCGGTCGCGCCAGTACCTTTTCTCGCCAGTCATGTTCTGTCGCCTATCGCTCTGAGCGAGGCAGGCAGCGAGGAGCAAAAGGCCCACTGGCTGCCAAAGATCGCGAGCGGCGAGGCGCGTATCGGTGTCGCGATTTCCGAGACAATCGAGGTGCGCGACGGCGCGGGGGTTTCCTCTGCTGCCGGGAAGCTCAACGGCACCGCCCTGTTCGCACTCGATTTCGAAGGAGCCGATGCCTTCATCGTCGCCGATTCCGGCGGCAGGCTGCACCTTGTCGGTGCCAAGGCGTCGGGCCTGAAGGCTATCGCGCTGACGACCATCGATCGGACCCGCAGCGTCGGGGAATTGCGGTTTGACGGGGCCGAAGCGGAACCACTGGCTGATGATGGGGGAGCTACCGTGGCCCGGCTGCGCGCTGCGGGGCGATTGATCCTCGCCGCCGACAGTCTTGGCGCAGGTCAGGCCATGATCGAAAAGGCTGTCGATTATGCTGGCCAGCGCGAACAGTTTGGTCGCCTTATCGGCAGTTTCCAGGCCGTAAAGCACATGTGCGCCGAGATGGCCGCGCGGCATGAACCGTGCCGTTCGCTCGTCTGGTACGCCGCCCACGCCTTTGACGCAATTCCGACAGAGGCATCGCTCGTCGCCTGCCACGCGAAATCACACACCGGCGAAGTCCATCGCTTTGTCGCTCGCACTTCCACCGAAGTGCATGGCGGGATGGGATTCACGGACCTGATCGGTCTCCACTACTGGTTCAAACGCATTGGATTCGACCGGCAGGTGCTTGGCGGACCCGAAACGGTGCGGGCCGAGGCGGCAGCACTGCAAGGCTGGATCAAGGCCGCGTAACACACTCGTTGAGGGGGCGTCCGAGACTGGCTGCCCCGTCCGGCAGGGAGAAGGAACATGATCGACTGGAACCTCGGTGACATTCTCGACGCTGTCGAGCCCGCCATGCCTCAGGACGCTCCGGCGCTGATACACGGCGACCGGATCGTCACTTGGCCCGAAATGTCCGCGCGTTCGAATAATATCGCGCGCGCATTGCGTCAACGCGGAGCGTGCGATGGTGCCAAGGTGGCCTTCTACATGCGCAACCGACCCGAATATGGCGAGCTGATGGCGGCTTGTTTTAAGGGGCGCTTGACCCATGTGAACATCAATTACCGCTATCGCGCCGAAGAAGTTTTCTACATTTTCCACGATTCTGACAGCGAAGTGATTGTTTACAGTTCGGAGTTTCGCGAATGCATCGTCGAACTTAAGGACAGGCTCGAGAAGGTTCACACTTTCGTCGAAATTGGCGACCCTTCCGAAATCGCGTCTTTTGCGAGTCCCTATGAGACGCTGGCGGAAAAAGGGGACGGATCGGCGCTCGGCATCAAACGCTCACCCGACGATTTGCTCTTCATCTATACCGGTGGCACGACCGGGATGCCGAAAGGCGTGATGTGGCGGCACGACGACATGCGCAAGGCCCAGCTGGACGCGCAGAAGTTACTGGGCCCGGTTCCGCAGACGCTGGAAGAAAATGTTGCGCTGATCGAGAAAGAGGGGCCCGGCAAGCGCACTCTCTCCTCCTGCCCGCTCATGCACGGGACGGGCTTCATCACCGCGATAGGTGCGCTCATGTCGGGCGGCGCGATCGTCACGCTGACGGCCCCTTCCTTCGAAGCTTCAGAATTGTGGGAAACGGTCGAAAAGCACCAGGTGGAAAGCATCGCAATTGTGGGCGATGCCTTTGCTAAGCCAATGCTTCGCGCGCTCGAAGAAAACCCGGGCCGCTGGGATACCAGGAGCCTCGTCTCCATAATCTCGTCCGGCGTGATGTGGAGCAAGGAGATTAAGGCCGGTCTATGCAAGCACATTCCCCAAATCGTGCTGATGGATAGTTTCGGCGCCTCCGAAGGGCTCGGCTTCGGCCTCTCCGTCACGACTGCTCAGGGCGGTACGAACACCGCGAAATTCGGGATTGGGGAATTCTGCGATGTCTTCGACGAAAACGATCAGAAAGTCGAACCAGGAAGCGGCGTGCCTGGCTTTATCGCCCGCAAGGGGGCCATCCCCTTGGGTTATTACAAAGATCCCGAAAAATCCGCCAAGACATTCCGAACAATCGATGGCGTGCGTTATTCGATTCCGGGCGACTGGTGCCGCGTAGAGGCCGATGGAAGCCTTACCCTGCTAGGCCGCGGCAGCGTATGTATCAACACTGCTGGCGAAAAGGTATACCCAGAAGAAGTCGAGGAAGTGCTCAAGACCCATCCCGCCATCGGTGAAGCGTTGGTCGTAGGTGTAACGGATGAAAAATGGGGCCAGGCCGTCACGGCCGTCGTCCACCTTAACCACGACGTCCCGTTCGACGAGCAAGCTGTCAAGGACCATGTGCGCGATCAGCTGGCAGGATACAAAACGCCCAAGGCCATATATCCGACGGAAAAACGCCTGCGTGCATCCAACGGCAAGGCCGACTATGCAACGGCGAAAGCAATCGCCGAACGTTTGACGGTCGCACCGTGAGCCAGCGGGAGTCTCCTGATTACGACGCTGTAATCGTCGGTGCCGGCTTCAGCGGGATATACCTGCTCCACAAGTTGCGTGACGCTGGATTCAACGTGTTGCTGGTGGATGCTGCGGCCCAGCCCGGCGGCATCTGGTACTGGAATTGCTACCCAGGCGCACGAGTGGATTCACAGGTTCCGCTTTACGAGTACTCTATACCTGAAGTGTGGAAATCATGGGCCTGGAGCGAGCGATTTCCCGGATGGAAAGAGCTCAGAGCGTATTTCCGGCATGTTTGCGATACGCTCGACCTTTGGCCCATGATGCGCATGCGGTCTGGGGTCAAAGGCGCGCACTATGAGAAGGAGACGAAGCAATGGCGTCTGCAACTCGACAGCGACAAAACTGTTTCGACACGGTTCCTGTTGCCCGCTCTTGGTTTCGCATCAAAGCCGTATGTCCCCAATTTTCCCGGCCTTGAGGATTTCGAAGGCCAATGGTTTCACACGGCGCGCTGGCCGCAGCAGGGTGTCGATCTCAGCGGACGTAAGGTTGCCTTGATCGGCACCGGTGCAAGTGGTGTGCAGGTCGCGCAAGAAGCGGCCAAATCCGTATCGAAGCTGACCCTCTTTCAAAGAACTCCCATCCTGGCGCTGCCTATGCAGCAGAAGAAGCTTTCAGAAGAAGACCAGGAACGGGACAAGAAGGGCTATGCCGCGATCTTCGAAACGCGCAAGCAGACGAGCGGAGGATTCGAATGCCAATCGCTAGACGTATCGGCGCTCGAAGTTGACGAGAAAGCGCGCACCGCGCACTTTGAAGATCTGTGGCAACAGGGTGGCCTCAGGTTCTGGTATCACAACTTCGCTGACTTGCTTACCAACCGCGAAGCCAACCGCCACGCCTACGATTTCTGGCGCGACAAGGTTCGCGCAAGGATTGTCAACCCCAACCTTGTAGAGCTGCTCGCTCCTTCCGAACCGCCGCATCCATTCGGCACGAAGAGACCTTCGCTCGAGCAGGGATACTACGAGATTTTCGCGCAGGAGAATGTCGCGCTGGTCGATCTCAAGGCAACTCCGATCATCCGGGTCAAACCTCACGCGATCGAGACCGCTGACTGCGAGATGGAATGCGACCTCATCGTTTTCGCCACCGGCTTCGATGCCGGGCGCGGCGGGCTGATCGATATGAACATCAGGGGGGCGAACAGCCTATCACTGTCGCATGCGTGGGAAGACAGAGTACGCGCCTATCTGGGAATGGCGGTGTCTGGCTTTCCCAATATGCTGTTCGCATACGGGCCACTCAGCCCGTCGGGTTTCTCAAACGGCCCGACCAGCGCAGAGATACAGGGTGACTGGATCTGCGACTTTCTGGTCTGGATGCGGGAAAATGGTGTCGATCTTTTCGAAGCCGATCCGGCAGCTGAAACGGGCTGGACCGAAATGGTTGCCCAAGCAGGCGCGATGACACTCTTTCCCGAAGCGGATTCTTGGTACATGGGCGCAAACATCCCGGGCAAGACGCGTCAACTGATCAATTTTCCAAGCGTGTCTGGCTATGTCGCACTCTGCGAAGATGTAGCGAATGAGGGGTATCGCGGCTTCGTGATCGACAAACCCACTAGCAAGGAACACTTAACGAAATGAACGTATTGTCCAAGATTGGAGATTTTCCCGACGACATCGACCCTGTCTGGGCCGGCGATGGTTCGCATCTGCCGGAATGGTTTGTGTCGGCCCTCAAGGTGCCGCGCGAAGAAGGTTATATTGAGATCGACGGTGCCAGGACGCATTACTTCCGCTGGGGCGACCGGGAAAAGCCGAAAGTGCTTATGACACATGGCTTTCTCTCCCACGCCCGTTGCTTTGCCTTCATCGCTCCGTTTCTCGCAGAAGATTACGACGTGGTGGCGTTCGATCTCGCCGGAATGGGCGACACGGAGATGCGCGGGCAAGCCGATCCCGCGGCAAGGGGGCGCGAGTTTGGTGAGATTGCCGAGGCACTCGATCTGTTTACAGATGGCCACAAACCCACCATCATCGCGCACAGTTTCGGCGCGGGCGCAGCGCTGACAGCCGTGACCCTGTCGCCTGATGCATTCTCCGGCGTCGTGATTTGCGATCTCATGGTCATGCGGGCCGAGCTCCTAGAGCAATACTGGAACCATCGCCGCTCCAGCCCGGGATCAGGTGATCCTGACAAGCCCAAGCGGCTCTATGCGAGCTATGAAGAGGCGCGCAAAAGATACGTCCTTTCCCCGCCCCAGCCAGTCGGCGAGCCGTTCCTCCTAGATTACATGGCGTATCATTCAATGCGACGCGACGGAGACGGTTGGACATGGAAGTTCTCACCCGAGGTATTCCGACGAAGCAATAAGTCCGACGAATGGCTCACAATCGGCCATCGACTCGTGAATGCGCCGGGCCGAAAGATCATCGTTCATGGCGGAAAGAGCCAGCTCTTTACAAGGGACTCGGCTGACTACATCCGCGAGCTAGGGGGCGGTGATATTCCGATAATCGCCGTACCTGAGGCGCGCCACCATTTGATGCTCGATCAGCCATTAGCTTTTTTAGCTGCACTCAGAAGCATTCTCTCCCTTTGGGAGGAGCAGGCACACCCAAGGAGTGCGTGAAGGACAAGCGCGCCGAGATCCACGGGCGGATCACGGCGTATCAGGCTCAGATCGCGCAGGCGAAGCAAGACCTGGCTCAATTGAATGCGTCGATCCGGCTGTTCACCGATATCTGTGTGCGCCATCTTGAGGTCGATGGCGAACTCACAACCCTGGATCTCGCTGAGCGGGTGATGATCGAGCGCCGACTTGACGCGACGGATGCCACGCTGCGTAATTCGGTCGTCTTCAAGGTCGTGCAGGGACTTCGGCAATGCGCCGAGGACGTTCGCAGTTTTGTGAACCCAGCATCTCTGCTCACGTGTCTCGGGGAAGACATCCCGCAGGGCCGCCCAGAACCCAAGGGCGCCGTCGCCTGTAGCCAGGTCAGGCGGGATAGTCAGCCCGCGACCGGGACGGAAAATCGTTGGTTTTGTAGCGCACGAGCGATTGGGCCGTCACCTTGGCCGTTGCATTTAGTATGCTTTCGTACGATCCTGCGCAAATCCGCAACAGACGGATGCGATAATGGGAGGAAAATATGATTGCAACGCGATTGGCCTGGACGGCATTTTTATATACAACCGTATCGGTTTCGAGTATTGGGCTGGCCGCCGAAGCTCAAGAAGAAGAAAATCGTCGAACCCTGGAGACAGTTGTTGTCACGACTCAGAAAACCTCAGAGTCACTTCAGAACGTACCAATAGCTGTTTCTGCTTTTGATGAAGACGCAATTGACAGACTCCAGTTAACTGGTGGTCCCGATCTCACAAAAGCCGTGCCGAACCTGTCGTTCACCAAAGGTCAATTTACCGGCTTCAACCTCAAAGTCAGAGGCATAGGAGTGGATGTGGTAGCAACGTCCGGCGATGCCGGGGTGGGCATACACCAGAACGACGTCCCCCTTCAATCAAACAGACTCTTCGAGTCGGAATTTTTTGACACGCAGCGGGTCGAGATTCTCCGTGGGCCACAAGGAACACTCTATGGCCGAAATGCTAATGGAGGTGTGTTCAACTTGATCACCGCCAAGCCGGTCTTCGAAGAATTCCAGGCAGACGCCGCGCTGACTTACGGGAACTACAATTCAGTAAAAGCTAACGGCATGGTCAATTTGCCTGTAGGAGAAAAAGTTGCCCTCCGAGTTGCCGGATCTTTCACGCAGCGCGACGGGTACGTTGACAACTTAGTCACCGGCAACGATATTGACGACCGGGACTTGTGGTCAATCCGCGCCACTCTTGGATTTGAGCTGACTGACTCATTGAGCGGGTGGTTGTTATACGAACATTTCGAAGAAGAGGATACGCGTCTTCGCTCGGGCAAGCAGCTTTGCCGCAAAGACCCTCTAGATACTAGCTTTGCGGACATTCCCATCGCCTTTGAAGATCAGATTTTCACGTCTCAGGGCTGTCTGAGTGCGCCTCTTGACGAATCGCACGATACAGTGAATTCGGTCGCGACTCTGGCTGGCGGACTAGCTGTTCAGGTTGGGTTGTTAAATGGAGATGCATTCACGGCACCAGCCATTCGGGACTTGCGAACAATTGCGGCAGGATTCGACCCATCCTATCAAGCCGAACAGGATCTGTGGACACTTAATCTGTCATGGGACATCAATGATGTCCTGAAATTGACTTCATTGTCGAGTTTCAATAAAACATCTGTTTTCTCTATTGAGGATGTCTCAAAAGTCGAGCCCACTACCACCTTCAATGACTTGTCAGCAATTCCACCAGGGATAAATCCGCAAGTCGATCTCTATAATTCAGTTTTCCCCGGCGGCGTCGTCAATGACCCGCAGATCGGCCCCTCGAACTTTTACACGGTGGCGGATCCATCCGGTGAGACAACAGAGGCATTTACTCAGGAACTGCGTCTACAGTCGGATTTCAGTGGCCCGCTGAATTTCAATCTCGGTGCCATCTATATGCACTATGAAGCGGGCAAAGACGATGTGATCGATGGATACTACTTCATAAGCAATGCCCTTACAGGTCTACTGCAATTACACAACGCATCACTTGCAGCAGGTGGACCATCAGTGATTCCGGGAGTTCCGTTCCCTGCAAGCCTTGATGAGTCCAATGTGGATGGCGACTCAAATATCGGCAATTCACTCAACGGCTTGGGGCGAAATTACTTCCGGACAGTTTCCCCATATGAGTTACAGTCGACAGCGCTCTTCGGGGAAGCATACTATGATATGAATGATGAACTCACCTTCACGCTCGGCTTGCGCTATACGAAGGATGAGAAGTCGCAGAAGAACATTCCGACCTATCTCTTCACGCCTGATGTCGTCCGCGCGGATCCATTGGTTCCGGTTCCGAATCCGGCGACAGAGACGAATTTGGACGGTAACGTTGACGGAATTTTCGAGGTTGAGTTCGAAGAGATCACAGGTCGCGCCGGATTTGATTGGGCGCCGGATATATCGTTCACAGATGATACACTTCTGTATGGCTTTTACTCCCGCGGTTACAAGGGGGGTGGCATAAACCCACCGCAGCCATCGGAAAATGCCAACGCATTTCCAACAACTTTTGAACCAGAGTTCATCAATGCATATGAAATCGGAACCAAGAATCGGTTTGCAAATGACACACAGCAACTTAATCTTGCTGGCTTCTACTATGACTATACGGATTACCAGATCACTCAGGTGATGAACCGCTCTTCGGTGAATTTCAATGTCGATGCTGAGGTGTATGGCCTAGAGATTGAATATCTTTGGGCCCCCGGAAGTAATTGGCTGCTGTCCGCAAATATTGGTTTGCTCGAATCTAAGCTGGTTGATGTTTTTGCAATTGACGTCCTTGATCGCACGGCCGGTAACTCCGATTTCGTGGTTTTGAAAAACGCGGCAAGCTATTCGAACTGCGTTGTTTCCGCAGAAGGGTATGCAACTATCTTAGGCGCAATCGAGGCCGGGCAAATTGGCGCGGGCTCTACCGCTGGGCTGTGTCTTGGCAGTTTTGCCGGTCAGGAGGCGGCGTTCGGGTTGGGGAATGTGTCCTATGTCGATGGAGACGGCTCATCCAGCACAGTCGGCGCACTGACGCCATTCGACGGCATCAGTAAAGACCTCAGAGACAACAATCTGCCGGGTGCTCCGGATACTACGCTAAACTTGGCGGCGGAGTATACTTTTCCATCTCTCGTTAATGGTAGCTGGGATCTGACAATCCGCGGCGATTATTACTATCAGACGGAAAGCTTTACTCGTATCTGGAATGTTCCGCGCGACGAACTTTCCAGCTGGGAAAATGTCAATCTCTCCCTAGTCTTGGCGAATGATGACACAGGCTTCCAAATCACAGCATTTGCAAAGAACCTGTTTGACGAAGAGGTGATCACAGGAGCCTATTTGCAGGACGACAGCCCTGGGCTTTATAGCAATGTGTTTTTGACTGAACCAGCGTTGTACGGAGTCACACTTTCAAAATCTTGGTAAACAAGTACCGACTAAGTAAGATGTAAGCGTACGAAGAGGCCAGACGAAAAGTAGTTTCGTCTGGCCTCCCTAAATGGAAGCCCTCCGATGGTGCTGTCATGTGTGGACATCGGGTAATCGCGGCGCGCCGTTGAGAGGCCTGTATAGTGCTGCGATCCCGGGCAGAGAAGCCCGGTGGTTTTAGCCATCGGAG
>NZ_NCJT01000227.1 GCF_002282565.1 Hyphomonas sp. 34-62-18 | reverse complement strand
ACGCCAACTGGACCAGCGCCACCGGCCTGCGTGACGGCGAATGGCCCGCCCGCGACGCCTTCTACACCGCCGTCCAACGCGCAATCGACGCCGAAACGGCAGAGTAGGCCCTCTCCCCCCAACGCAACAGGTCCCCTCCCCACGAATGTGGGGAGGGATAGGGTGGGGCGGCTCTCAATGAAAACGCCCCCTTATCCCACCACCCCCACCCCAAAAACCCCAATTCCCTCAACCCCTTCCCCCAAAACACGCCCCCTCTTATCCACCCCCTCCAGCCCCATGCTAATCTCTCCGCATGGACACCGCCGCCCCTCAGCCCACGGACGATCCCGTCTTCCACCTGCTCGAACAGGCGCGCCAGCTCATCCTGCGCCTCACCGCCTATATCGACAGCATCTTCGAGCGGCTCGGCACGGCCCAGCCCAGCAACGCCCTCCTCCGTAAGCTGACGGCCTATGCGCTTGTCCCGGCCGAATCCGCCCTGCGCCGCGTCGTGCTGATCCTCGCCGCCCACCAGCCCCTGCCCGAGCGCCCCAAACCCCGCGCCCTCCCAGCCCCGGCAAAGCCGCGATCCGGGACCTTCTCTTCACAAAATCCCCGCGCCCCAGTCTTCAACATGCGCGAGCCCCAGCCCCGCCCGAAGTCAGATTTCCTGGCTCCCGGCGAAATGCCCCGCATCCGCCTCCTGACAGATGATGTGCTGCGCGCCCCCGCCCAGTCCCCGGCTCCGCGCGATCTCTCCGCCAGCTTCACCCGCCGCCTCATGGCGCTGCATGCCGCCCTGAACGATCCCCATGCCGTCGCCGCCCGCTGGCTGCGCCACCACTTTGCCACCCGCGTCCCCAAAGGCTGCCCTCTCTCGCCCCACCGCATCCCCGGCCATCGCAAAACCCTGCCCGAGGACGACAGAAACACCCTCCGCAGCCTGACAGACCTGGTCCTCACCTACTTCGCCACCGACACATCGTGACGTAAGGATTCAGCAAGGCCTCGCGCTGATCTCCTCCCCCGTTTACGGGGGAGGTGCCCGAAGGGCGGAGGGGGGAAGCCCCAAAGCCTACCCCCCAAAAGATCCCAAAAAAACACCCTCCCGGCCCCGCCGGCGAGGGCGCGCCCACTTGCGCCCAAAACGAAACGGCCCGGCTGCCATCTGGCGACCGGGCCGTCTGAAATGAAACAGGATGCAACAGCGTGAAACGCGCTGAAACGCTTTGAGCCTCAGTGATAGTTCGAAAGACGCTCGATCAGCTCGCGCGGCGGCGCGGTGTCTTCCATCAGCGAGGATTTGATCGGCCGCGGCGCGCTGAACACATGGCCCTGCCCGAACGGGATCTCGTATTCGAGGATTTCCACAACGCTGGCCTCATCCTCGATCTTCTCGGCGATCAGCATGATGCCATAGCGGGAGAAGGCTGCGCCGACTTCATTGGCCGCCAGCTTGCGGTTCAGCGCCGTGGCCGGGCGCGGCCCCTGCGGATCACGCAGCTGGTCGATCAGCTGGCTGCCATTGACCTTCACAAACCGCACCCCCGCCGCTTGCAGGCGCGGCAGGTCGAGGTCGAGGCCGGTCACATGGTCGATGGAGAATCGGAAGCCCAGCGCCGTCAGCTTGTCCATGTTCGCCCGCATCGCCGGCGAGCGCTGCTCAAACCGGTCAGCCCGGATTTCAAAGATCACAGAGCCGGACAGGTCCCTGTTTTCCGTCATGAATTCCAGGAACATCGGGAAGAAGGTCGGGTCTTCCAGCGAGATCGAGGAGATGTTGCAGAACACCCCCACGCGCCGGTCCCGCTCCGCCAGGCGGCGCACGATCTGCACGCAGCGGAACAGCATGAAATTGTCGATGATGCCCATCAGGTTGGCGCGGCGGGCCGCATCCAGAAAATCTGCCGGGGTAATATGGCTGCCATCGGGCCGGCGCAGGCGGGTAAAGCCCTCATAGAAAGTCACCCGGCGCTGGGGCAGCGATACGATCGGCTGCAGGTGCAGGTCCACCCGGCCATCCTTGAGGGCATCGCGCACGTCCCGCAGGGCGGCGTCTTCCACCGGCTGCACCCGGGCCAGCGCCGTGCTGTCGGTCAGCCGTGTCTCGAAGCTGCGGGTCAGCTTGTCGATCAGCCCTTCCAGCTGGCGCATCTCGTTGACGAGGGCATCGCGGCGTTCGCCCAGCTCGATCTTGACGGTCTCTTCCACCGCATCGGTCCGGGCCTCCACCACATTCATGCGGCGGGCCGTATCGGTCAGTTCGCGCTCGAACCCGTCAACGCGCTCCCGGGCCTCCTTGGCCGCTTTCGCCGTCAGCGAGGTGCGCACCAGAACGTGGATCTGAATGAGGACCGCCGCCAGCCCAGCCCCGCCCGCAATCGACAGCGGCAGACCCGCCGTGGTCAGCGTGAAGAGGCCGTAGCCGGTCCCCGCGCCCGCGGCGAGATAGAGGAGGATCAAGAAAAAAGTCATCAGGTCAGCACCCGCAAACAGCCCATCAATCTTAAAAATAAGGCGAAATTAGTTAACGAATTGCTGGGAATTGTCCTGATTTGCCCCGTCCGGCAAGCCAGCCGCAATCCGTTGCAAATCAGCCACAACGGGGCGTTTCCTGATGTTCCGGCTACAGAAGGCGCGTGGACAGAGGCATTATCAAAGGTTAACCAAGGGCTGTTCCCGGTTGTGAACGCCCCCGGTCCGCGGCCAGTGCTGGCCGGAGCGGGGGCGATCTCGGGGGAGACTGGGGCCTTGCCCACAAGGCGAGGCCCCGTCGTTCCCACGGGGCCGCGTCCCGCCTCAGCCGATTCGCATCGTGTCCGGCTCGGGAACGATCTCGTTCTCGATATGGCCCAGCCCGTCGATCTCGATGCGTACACGGTCACCTGCCTTCAGCCATTTGGGCGGGTCGAAACCCGCGCCGACCCCTGCCGGCGTTCCGGTAAAGATCACATCCCCAGGCTCCAGCGTAAAGGCCGCGGTGAGATGTTCAATCTGCGCGGTGATGTCATGGATCATGTCGCGGACGTGTCCCGACTGGCGCTGCTCGCCGTTCACATAAGAGCGCACTTCCAGCCCCGGCAGGTCTTCGATTTCATCCGGCGTCACCAGCGCCGGGCCGAAGGGCGCGTGGGTATCAAAGCCCTTGCCCATGATCATCGTCTGGCTCGCCTTCTGCCAGTCGCGCACCGAATAATCGCAACCGATACAGAAGCCTGCGATGATTTCCATGGCCCGCCCCCGGGGCACATGCCGGCCATGCCTGCCGATCACCGCCACCAGTTCCCCCTCATAATCGAGCTGCCCGGACACCTTCGGCAGGTGGACCGGATCATAGGGCCCGTTGACCGCTGTGGCCTGCTTGTTGAACCATTTCTGCACCTCCGGTTTAGCGGTGTTGATGAAGCTCACGCTCTCGGCGGCATGGGCGGCATAATTGACACCTATCCCCAGGATTTTTCCAGGCCGGGGCACCGGTGCCAGAAGATGCACCACGCTGAGCGCCAATGGCGCGCCCTTCTCCCTGCCTTCCAGGGCTTCGACAAAGCTGCCTCCTGCAACAGGCACGACAGTATCGCCTTCCAGATGGCCAAACCGCACCTGACCTTCGGCCGCGAATCTCACGAGGCGCATATCGTTACTCTCCTGTCACACTTCTTCCCAAAGAACCTTGCGGGGTGTTCATCTCTCGTTGTCGGCCCGTTTGGCAAGAGCTAGGGAGGGCCCGAGTAGAAGGGTAGACTGATGCAGCTTGGCGTCCGTGCGCAGGAAAGTTCACTGAGCGATGTTTTCGCGCCTGGCGAGCGGCTGCGCATGCCCCATTACCAGCGCAGCTATTCCTGGGGCGACCGCGAAGCGCTCGACCTGCTGGGCGATCTCGTCGACGCGATGGACGCCTCCATCGCCCATTTCATCGGCGCGCTCGTCTTCGTGAATGGCGAGGAGCCCGGCCATCTGGAAATCGTCGA
>NZ_NCJT01000226.1 GCF_002282565.1 Hyphomonas sp. 34-62-18 | reverse complement strand
CTCGAAAACCGATATACTCGCAAGGGTATCGAGGGTTCGAATCCCTCCCTCTCCGCCAGTCATTTTCAGATTTTGAGACAGTTCCGTTAGGCGGCTCCAAAACCCCGCAAACAGGCGGGGTTTGGCGCGAGGCTGCGGTCTCCGTTTTCCGTATCAGCGAATTTTTTGGCGCTTTTTGGCGCCCCGTCTCTGTTCGGCTTTTGCAACAGTTCCCTTATCGCCATTTTCCCTGTTCCAGGCCGATTTACAGGGAATTTCCTCAAAAGATCAGGGAATACCTCTGACATGCCCGATAAATCGCCCCTCATTTCAGGGCGATGCGCGCAAGTTCCCTAAACGCGGAACAGGGAATTTTCCCGGCCCAAACAGGGAAGGCCATTGCAAAAGCAGGGAATGATTTGGCGTTATCAGGCGCTGGCTGAAAAGCCGAGTTCTGCCCACTGATCATCCCAGTCGAGCGGAATAGGATGGGTGATCAGCTTGGTGAGCGTCAGGTTGTGAGGCTGGCGACCTGCGAGGATGGCCTCGATAATCCTAGGCGAGAGAAACGCCAGTGGCAAACGCTGACGGATGAAGGCGAGCGTGCAGCTGCGGCGCTCGGCGAGGGTGGTCATAGATGTGCCGGCGCGAAGCTCTGTTGCCCAGGCATGCGCCAGCGCAACGGCGCGGATCAATGTTTCATCCGTCCGGGGTGTAACGCCGCCGATGATGAGACGGGCTTCGACGCCTCGGCGCTTGATCTGAAAGGGCGAGGTGAAGCTGAGGGAAGATGTAGCCAAATCGGATTCCTGCACACTCAGCCGATCTGCGAGAGACTTCGCCGAGATTTCGAGCTCCAGTTGCCCTTGGGATATTTGGCATCGTTTGATGAGCTCTAGGCGCTCAGGGACCGAGATCGACATCAACTGAGGCATACCTCGTTCAATGAGTGTCGCGGTGGGGCTTTGGAAGATCTGAGCGCCGGTTGTGATGAGATGATCGCTGACAGCCTGAGCAAGTTGCGATTCGAGTTGTTTCGCAGGCAGGCGCCAGCCATCGGCGCGCTTGCCTCTGCCTTCGAGAAGGCGAGACGACACGTAATAGCCATAACGCCGAGGGCCTTTGCTGGCATGAGAGGGCGTAAGCCGATCGCCGGTTTCATCGACCAGCTTCCCAGTCAGAAACGGGCGATTGCCAGATGCGCTTCGCCGGCCAGGCTTATCCTGCGCGCCGAGCTTCGTCTGAACCCGGTCCCACAGCGCCTCATCGATGAGCGGCTCATGCAAACCGTCGTGGACTTCGCGCTTGTGGCGGATGCGACCGATATAAATTGGATTACGCAGCAGGAAATGAATGTGACCGCGCCTGAGCGGTTCGCCCCCGACTTTTCGGTCATTGCTGAAGGTCCGGGGTTTGGTTCGGTAGCCTCGGCGCGCAGCTTCCGCCTCGACCAGCCGGACGCAGCCAAGCGTATCATAAAGCTGAAACAATTCCCGGACGATGTCCGCCTCGGGAGCATTGATCACCAGGCTACGGGTCTGAGGATCAGGATGAGGTTCGTAGCCGAGCGGTGGCAGGCCGCCCATCCAGTAGCCTTTCTTTTTGGATGCTGAAATCTTGTCCCGAATACGCTCAGCGGTCACTTCCCGTTCGAACTGGGCAAAGGAGAGCAGCACGTTGAGGGTCAGCCTTCCCATGCTGGTGGAGGTGTTGAACGCTTGCGTGACCGAAACGAAAGAGCAGCCGGCTGCATCGAACCTGTCCACCAGCTTGGCGAAGTCAGCGAGCGAGCGCGTCAGTCGGTCGATCTTGTAGACGACAACAAGGTCAATCTTTCCGGCGTCGATGTCTTCCAGGAGCCGGGTTAGGGCTGGGCGCTCGAGCGTTCCGCCGGAAAGCCCGCCATCATCGTAATGCGCGGGGATCAGCTTCCAGCCTTCATGGCGTTGGCTGGCGCTATATGCTTCGCAGGCTTCCCTCTGTGCGTCGAGCGAGTTGAAGGCCTGGTCGAGACCTTCCTCGCTGGATTTGCGCGTGTAGATGGCGCAGCGGACAATCCTTCGGCCTGATCCGGCTACTGTCATCTCGATGCGCCTTTCAAGCCGAAAAAGCGGGGGCCCGACCAGCGGGCGCCCGTGATTTCTCTCGCGATTGCAGAAAGGGATCTGTAGACGTGCCCCTGATATCGGTACCCGCCTTTGAGAACATCAACGACATGGGTGACCCCATTCCAGTCGCGGACAAGCCTTGAGCCGGATCGAAGGGAAGGCCCTGCCGGCGCGACGGCCTGGTCACTGGCAATCGCCTGTAGCTTGTTCCGGGTCCTGAGAGGCAGGCCGCCACACCTCGCGACCTGAACTTCATAGGCAACGAGGCGGCATAGCAGGGGCGTGCTTATACCTTTGGGCGGCGGCGCGCTGATCAGGTGCTCATGCTGATCGATAAGGCTGGAGCGAGACATCCTTTCAAGTTCTACCGTGGACGTCACTTCTTCGCTCCGGCGATACGGTAATGGGATTGGCGAGCGCCGTCAGCTGGGGCGAGTTTCTCCATACTGATACCGGCTTGTTTCAGGCGTGTGAGCGCGGCCCGCGTTGTATGGGTCTGCCAGCCGAGTTTTGCGGAGAGAGCCTCTACTGTCATGCCGTCGGGTTTGCTGAGGAGACTTTTGAGTTGTGCCGCTTTTGAAAGCTTAGGTGATGGCTTCTTATCGGCTCGTGTCGATTTACGGTTAGTCATGGGGTGCCTTTCGGGTTGAGGAAGCGATCAGTGCTTCCACGACCCGAAGGCCCGACGTTCTGGCGGGCAGTCGCTGAGGCCGACGCGACAGAGACAGCAATGCTTGGAATAAGGCCGTAGTCCAGCCTAATCGCTCTGTGAGCGGATATATTGAAGCATAAAGGATTCCGCTTCGTCGCAGTGCGATTTTGCAGTGTCGATGAGGCGGTTGAGGGCTTGGATTGACTGGAGTCGCGTTTCGTTTGGATTATCTGGCAGCTGCGCTTCAGTTGCTTGTTCGCAGGCGTCCTCAAGTGCCTCCAGGGCCTTTATCAGCTTGCGGCGGATGTTATCGAGTTTGTCCATGCAGAGCAGTTGCGCTCAGCTCGACGCAGAAGTCCACGTTGCTGGCAGAGTGCGTCGATATCGTATCGGTTGGGCCGGGGGATTGTCAAAGGAACCGACCTTGAGGCGGCGCATTCAGTAGCTTAGGCTCCAGAAATGACGAAATCACCCTTCCGCTACTTCAAGACGTCGCCCGAGATCATCCAGCTTGCGGTCATGATGTATGTTCGATTTCCGCTGTCCTTGCGCAACGTGGAAGACCTGCTTCACGAGCGCGGCATCGACATTTGCCATGAAACAGTCCGGCACTGGGTTGATCGCTTCGGCACTTACTTCGCGCACAAGATCCGCAAACGTCGATCGGAGGGGATGAAGCAAAGTCCGCAGTGGCAATGGCACCTGGACGAGGTCTTTGTGAAGATCCGTGGTCAGACTCATTACCTCTGGCGAGCGGTTGATCATGAAGGAGAGGTGCTGGAGTCATTTGTCACGAAGACTCGCGACAAGGCTTCAGCATTGAAATTTATGCGAAAAGCCATGAAGCGATATGGCAATCCCAAGGTGGTCGTGACGGATAAATGTCCTTCATATCGGGCCGCCATGAAAGTGATCGGGAACGAGGGCCGCCAGGAGACTGGCCGACATTTCAACAATCGCGCTGAGAATTCACACTTGCCATTTCGACGGCGGGAGCGAGCTATGTCCCGCTTTCGGCGCATGCGAAGTCTCCAGAAATTTGCTTCAATCCATTCGTCTGTGTACAATCACTTCAATCATCAAAGGAATATCGAGAGCAGGGCCAGGTTCAAATCGTTGCGTGACGCCGCTCTTCTCGAATGGCGCGAGCTTCTCGCCGCCTGAGACCTGCTCGTCTGGGAAAAACGGAGACTGGTTCGAATTCGTCTGACAGCACC
>NZ_NCJT01000225.1 GCF_002282565.1 Hyphomonas sp. 34-62-18 | reverse complement strand
GAACGAAGAGGCCCTGAAAGTAGACCTGAACTGGCTGGGTCTGACCTGGGACGAGACCTTTAACCAGTCCGACCGGTTCAAGGTCTATGACGCCGCCGCCGACAAGCTGCGCGCCATGGGCCTGCTTTACCCCTGCTACGAGACCGCCGAGGAACTCGACGTCAAACGCAAGATCGCCCAGTCGCGTGGCCGCCCGCCGGTCTATGACCGCGCCGCGCTGTCGCTGACGGATGCCGAGAAGGCCAAACTGGAAGCTGAAGGCCGCAAGCCCCACTGGCGCTTCAAGCTCTCCGGCGAGCGTGTGGAATGGAACGACCTCGTGCGCGGCCCGCAAAGCATCGACACCTCATCGGTGTCTGACCCCATCCTCATCCGCGAGGATGGCTCCTACCTCTACACCCTGCCGTCAGTGGTCGATGATGTGGAGGCGGGCATCACCCATGTGGTGCGCGGGGAAGACCATGTGACCAATTCCGGCGCCCAGATCGAGATCTTCCTGGCGCTCGGCGGCAAGGCGCCCGAAATGGCGCACACCCCGCTGCTGATCGGCGCCGATGGCGCTGCCCTCTCCAAGCGCATCGGCTCGCTCTCCATGGGCGAGCTGCGCGCACGCGGCTATGAGCCGATGGCCATCTGCAGCCACCTCGCCAAGCTTGGCACGTCGGACAATATCGAAGCGCGCATGTCGCTGGAGCAGCTCTGCGAGGAGTTTGCCTTCTCCAAGATCGGCCGCGCGCCTGCCCGGTTTGACGACAATGACCTCGACGCCCTCAACGCCGCCATCGTTCACGCGATGCCGTTCGAGGCCGTGCGTGAACGGCTCGCCGCCATTGATGCGCGCGCTGCGTCTGAGCCTTTCTGGCTGGCCGTGCGGGAAAATTGCACCTTTGTGTCGGACGCCAAGGCGTGGGTGGAGATCATCTTCGGCGCGCCGGCCCCGCTGGTGGCGGATGAGGACAAGGACTTCATCGCCGGCGCCGCCGCGCATCTTCCGGCAGGCGACCTCACCGGCGAAAGCTGGAGCGCTTGGACAAATACCCTGAAAACCGCCACCGGCCGCAAAGGCCGGGGCTTGTTCATGCCGCTGCGCAAAGCCCTCACCGGCCTTGAACATGGCCCGGACATGGGCGCCGTCCTGCCGCTGATTGGCCGCGAAAAAGTCCTCCAGCGCCTCGGCTGAAGCGCCCCTAGTCGCAGCTCTGATCGCTCTGGCAGCTGACGCTCGCCACAGCCTCGCCATTGGCCAGCGCGCGCACCCAGTCAGCAAGTTTCACGCCGCCTGCTTCCTCCGTATAGAAACGGTTGAACCGTAGCGCCGTGTGCGCGTCGCCCGGCGCCCCGAACGCGCTCATCTTTGGCAGGTCACGGGCCAGGTCCGCATTGTTGGCCGCCAGCAATCCGCGCACAGGCTCTGCCGTTCCCAGCAGCTTCAGGAAATCCTGCTGCACAGCGTCATCCACATTGTCAAACCGCGCCATCGGCATCTCCGGATGGCGCGCGGCTGTCACGCGGAAGAAGTCCTCCGTGGTTGCCGTCTCGCGGTCCACCGCCGCAAACTCCGCCCAGTCCGGCACGCCCTCAAACGCGCCCCAGGCGTCCAGCACGCCAGCAATCGCCGGCGACCGGTAGCCGCCCGCCCCATCGGCCAGTTGCACAACATCTGCCTGCGGATAATGATCTGCCAGAATCCCCGCATAATAGGGCGAGGCAATCGCCCCGGCGCTGCCGCCGGTCACGAAAATCCGGTCAGCCCCGGCGCGATTGGCGTAAAGCCAGTCCAGCGCCGCCTGCACATTCGCCTTGCCGCGATGATGGATGGTCACATCCTTGCCCGCGCTCGTCGTGTAGGTCACGTCGCCCCCGCCCAGATGGGAATCGCCTGTGCAATAGGGCACGAAAACCTGCGTCCATCCGGCAAAGGGATTGGCCGGATTTGCCTCGTCGAACACCCCCTCCAGCAGTGCCGGATTATTGGAGTCCATTTCCGCAAACGGCGTGTAGGGCGTCGGCTCTGTCGCCACATCGCAGAGATCCCCGCTCCAGCACGCGCCCCCGCCATTCAGGAAAAACAGCACGCGCTCAGGGTCACCGCTGCGCACATGAAACCGGAAAGGCGTGCCCGTGGCACACAGCGTCTCTCCGCCGGGCTTAATCGTCGCCCATTCTGCCTCAGCGGGGGCAGTGATCGCCGCTGTCACCGGCGCGCCTGCCTCGCCCGCCGCTGGTACCGCCTGGCAGCCCGCCACCATCGCAAGCCCCGCCAATGCGGCCAGCCGCATGCCCATGAACCTGTTCATGTCTGATCCTCCCCATGGCGCTCCGGCCAATTGCGGGAGAGCTTAAGCAGGCTTCCCTGTGCTGGCAATCAGCCGCCAAACAGCAGCCGGTAGAGCAGGAACAGCACCAGCGCCCAGATCGCCACAAAGCCCATCAGGATGAGGAAGAGCAGCAGCAGGGGCCGCTTCATCCAGCGCCGCATGAACCGGTCAGCCTTCGCCCCCGCACGCTCACGCACCGGTTCCGGCAGGCGTTTGCTGATCTGGGACACCATCAGCGGCACGATGATGAGGTCATCCACCACCCCCAAAACCGGCACAATGCCCGGCACCAGATCCACCGGGCTGACAAGATAAAGCCCCGCCAGCGCCGTGGCGAATTTCAGCCCGCCCGGCGTCGCCGGGTTCCAGAAGGCATGCCACAGCATCACCGCCTCCCGCCCAAAGCCCACAAATCGCCGCTTCACTATGGAGAACGCCACGCGCCAGCCTCCCGCTTTCTCCGGCATCAACACACCGCCTTGCAGAAAGTTCAACGCCCCTGTCCGTTTCCGGCGCCCATTATTGTTCTGAGAACTGAAGAACTGCCTGAAAGGGCAACAGATCAAGGAGCCTACAGCATTGACCCGCCGCATGAAGATTGCCCTCGCCGCCATCGGCGCCGCTCTGACGCTTGCCGCCTGCGGTAAGGCTGACGAGCAGGCTGCCCCAAAGATCACCAGCAAACAGGATACGGAAATCGCCGTCTCAACCGGCGACAAGGACTTCGACGCCACAATGCGCTGCTGGGCGCTGACGAATACGGCCTACTTCGTCCACATCGCGCTTGGCGACGGCCAGACGGGAAACCTGCCCAATCCGGATGCCAGCGTGTATGGCATATGGCACAAGAAACTGTCGATCATGGCTTATGACAAGAAGATGAGCCTCGATGCCTTCCAGGAAATGATGAGCGAGGCGAAGTCTTCTGTCGCGGTCTATTCCGTGGAGGTGGAGCCCGAATATGCCGCCGCCGTCCAGAAATGCATCGACACGACCCCGCCCCCGATTGATGCCCCCGATCCTTCCTGGCCATAAGCTGGGCACCCCAAAACAACGGCGCATAGTTTTCAGGCGCTATGTCTAAATTCAGTCTGCATAATGTTGCGTTTGGCGCGATATGGGCTATTCTATAGCCATGAGCGAAGAACTATCGATATTTGATATCAAGATCCTTGAGCAGCTCCAGAAGGATTGCTCGGTGTCCACGGTTGAGCTGGCCGATATCGTCGGCCTCTCGCAATCCCCTTGCTGGCGCCGCCTGCAACGGCTCAAGGACGAGGGCTATATCCGCCAGCAGGTCGCCATTCTCGACCGGGAAAAGCTCGGCTACGGCCTCCACATCTTCGCGTATGTGAAAGTCGCGCGCCTGTCCGAGAAGGACCGCGAAATCTTCCTCCGCAAGGTCCAGAACACGCCCGAAATTCTCGAATGCTATTCCATCTTTGGCGAGATGGATCTGATGATGAAGATCCTCGCCAAATCGATGAAATGGTATCAGGAGTTCCTGATGGATTTCCTGCTGAACCTGCCAGGCGTTGAGAATGTAAATTCCACCGCCACGCTGGGCGAGCTGAAATCCACCACCGCCATCCCCGTGCGCGGCAATATCGCCCTTTAAAGGCGAGCGTCGCTCCGCTTACGGCGTATTCGCGTAGGCCATGCACTCCACCTCAACCGAGGCCCCGAGCGCCAGCCCATCCGCTCCGAACGCGCT
>NZ_NCJT01000038.1 GCF_002282565.1 Hyphomonas sp. 34-62-18 | reverse complement strand
GGCGCGGCCTGCCTGCGGATCAATCCCGGCAATATCGGCTCGCCCGCGCGGGTGAAGGAAGTTGTTGCCGCCGCGCGCGCCAATGACTGCTCGATGCGGATCGGCGTCAATGGCGGCAGCCTGGAGAAACATCTTCTGGAGAAGTATGGCGAGCCCTGCCCGGACGCGATGGTGGAAAGCGCACTCGATCACGCCCGCATTCTCGATGACCTCGGCTTCCATGATTACAAGATCTCGGTGAAGGCTTCGGACATGTTCCTCACCGTCGCCGCCTATCAGGCGCTTGCCGAGGCCACCGACGCACCGCTGCATCTGGGGATCACCGAGGCCGGCGGACTTCGTACGGGTACGGTCAAATCTTCCATCGGCATGGGCGCGCTGCTCTGGGCGGGTATCGGCGACACGATCAGGGTTTCTCTATCGGCTGAGCCGGAGGAGGAAGTGAAAGTCGGCTTCGAGATCCTGAAATCCCTCGGCTTGCGTACACGTGGTGTGAATATCGTGGCATGCCCCAGCTGCGCGCGTCAGGGCTTCGACGTGATCCGCACGGTGGAGACGCTGGAGAAGCGCCTTGCCCATATTTCCGAGCCGATCTCGCTGTCGATCATCGGCTGCGTCGTCAACGGCCCCGGTGAGGCGGCCATGACCGATCTCGGCTTCACCGGCGGCGGCAAGGAAAGTGGCAAGATGTTCGTCAACGGACGGGCTGATCACAATGTCTCGAACGCCGACATGGTGGAGCATATCGTGAAGCTGGTCGAGGAGAAGGCCGCCCGCCTCAAGGCGAAGCGCGAAGCCGAGACGGCGGAAGTGCCTGCCGAATAGGCATTTAAGCTTCAGGTCAAAGCGGCGCGCAGCGGCTCGCCGGGATCAGCGCTGCGGCGGCCTCATAGGCGGCCTGTGTGGGCGCCAGGCGCCGGATCAGCGCCATGGCTTCAGGCTTTTTCAGGATTACCCGTTCAGCCGCGCCGGCAGCGGAAAGATCCTGTCCCTCTAGTGCAACAATCACACGCCGCGTGCCCGGTGTTCCCTCCGCCCGCGTATCCAGCGAGCTTGCATACACATTGTCCGTATCCGCTTCAAAAATCGACAGCGAGCCATACTCCGGCCAGGCGGGCACTGAAAGCTCCACGGGCCCGTTTGACAGGTCAATCAGGCAGATGGCGTAAGCAAGGTCAGGGGAGGGGCGCACCACGGGCTGGGTTTCGGGGGTAACGCGCGGGCTCATCGCCCAGGCATGCACCGGCATGCCGCGCTCCGTCATCTGCCCCCGGACGGTGGACATGATCTTGCCGGGCAGGGCGCTCAGCACAACAAAATGCGCTAACAGGAAGGTGGCGGCGAAGGCGGCCAGCCCGGTGAGGAAGGAGCGCATCAGGCAGCCCCCCTGCAGGCAAGACGTTTGATAGCTGGAGCGGGCAGCACCTCTTCAGGGGATGCGATCAGCTCCGGCGTGGGTTTGTAGATGCGCAGCATCAGATCGAACGTACCGGCATTCTGGCTGGACACCCAATTGCCGGTCTCTGGCCCATCCGCCGCCACGGTGAACGACCAGCCATTGCTGCCTTTGGCAGCTGCCGCCTTGGTCTTGTCGAAGGAAAGGGCATTGTCCTGGTTGAGGGGCAGATAGCTTTCGGCGTCGTAGAGGGTCACCGACCACCAGAGCCCGGGCATGTCGCCGCCGCTCACTTCATAGGTGCAGTCTTCGGAAAGGCGCTGGCCGTCTTCGTCCACGCCTTTGGTAAAGTAGACAGCTTCCTCCTTGGTCAGGGCCAGCAGGCCGTGGCGGGCCACCCGTGCCCGCGTCCAGGGGTTGGCTGCCGTGGACCCTATGGTCCAGTCGCTTTTCCAGCCGTTCACATTGATCTCATCGCTGAAACCGGCGCCTGCGCCAAACATGCCAGCGGCAAACAGGGCTGTGACAGCCCCAGCCGCCAGACCCAGCACGCCCCCAATCAGAAGAACCACAATCCGCATGCCTTCACGCTATCGTGACTGCAGCAGGCCGCAAGGGGAAAACAGAAGGGGGGTGGGACGCGCTGGCGCAATGCGCTAGCAGTCGGAGCAGTCGCGGGCATCTTTCCGGGTTTGATCATGGTGTTGAGAGTTTTGCGCTGGACCGGCATCGGCCTTCTCGCAGGCGTGATGCTCCTGATCGGGTCAAGCTGCACCATGCTGGGGCTGAATTATGCGAGCCTCGATACGGACAACAAGCCGGCTGCAACGCCGCCGATTGATGTGGCCGCGCTGATCTCCGATCCGGCCGAACGCGCCCGCCTCAAAGGGCTGCTTCAGGAGACGCTCTATGGCAGCTGGCCCGAGGGATTGCCGGTCAGCTTTGGCGACTGGCGGGTGATCGTTCCCGATTATCTGGAAGGCCGCGGCACGCTTGAAGAACTCGACATCACCATCGGCGCAGGCCCCGGCGCGCGCACTTTCCAGCTGGTCGCTGCGTTCCCGTCCGGGGCGGTGCATGCGCCGGTCGTGATTGCGCAGACCTTTGGTTCCAATTGCGCGACCTTTCCGGAACAGCCCGTCACCAGCATGGATGGGGACCCCTGCACGGTGCGGGATTTCGGCAAGTTCGCCAGCATGGTGATTTCCGCCGTGTTCGGGGAATACATCGCCGAGGCGCCGATTGATCTCTATTTCGATGCCGGCTTTGCCTATGCAAGCTTTCATGCCAGCGATTTCGTGCCCGATGATGACGACGAAGCGGGCCCGGCCATCGCCGCGCTGGGCGGAGAGACCAATCCCGGCAGTACGCTGATGGCCTGGGCTTACGCCTTCTCCGCAGTCATCACGGCGCTGGAAGCCGACGAGCGAATCGACGACACCCGCATGGCCGTGCTCGGCCATTCCCGCCATGGCAAGGCGGCGCTGCTCGCGGCGGCGTGGGATCCGCGCATCGACGCGGTGATCGCGCATCAGACCGGATTTGCGGGGGCGGCGCTCTCGCGCTCTCCCTCGGGAGAGCGGCTGAACCGGATGGTCAAATCCTATCCCCACTGGCTGGCACCCACAGCGGCAGACTATGCGGCAGACCCGGACAAACTGCCCTTCGATCAGCATCACCTGCTTGCGCTGATTGCGCCGCGCCCGCTGTTCCTCGGCAATGCGCGCCGGGATGTCTGGGCCGATCCCAATTCCAGCTACCGCGCCGCCTATGCGGCCAGCGCTGTCTGGAGAGGGTATGGCGAGACAGGCCTCAAGGACGATATGAGCCATTTCGATCCGGCCGCCGACATCTCGTTTTTCCTGCGGCCCGGCGGGCACAGCATTGTGGACGATGACATTGAGGCGTTCCTGGCCTTTCTGCAGGCGCATCTGCAGAAAACGGCTCAGTTGCCAAATGCGGCGACTGCCCCCTAATCTCTCCCGCAATAACAAAGCTGTGGGAGGCAACAACAATGGCAATACCAGAAATCGAATTCCTGAAACCGGTGCTGGCGCTGGTCATCTGGACCTGCGTGATCTGGCTCTGGATGTATGCGCTGCGCCTGCCAGCCTTTGCCAAGGCAGGCATCAAGCCGGACGAGGCGCGCCATCCGGGCACCTATGCCGACAAGTTGCCCCCGCATGTCCGCTCAGCGGCGGATAACTACAACCACCTGCATGAGCAGCCGACGATCTTCTATGCCCTCATGTTCTTTGCTGCGCTGACCGGGGGCGGGGACAATCTCTCCACTCTGGTCGCTTGGGCCTATGTGGCGCTGCGGGTGGTGCACTCCTTCGTCCAGATCGTGATTGGCTCGGTGCCGCTGCGCTTTCTGGTCTTCTCGCTTGGCACGTTCTGCCTGTTCTTCCTGGCGGGCAAGGAAGCCCTGCGCATCTTCGCCTGACAGCGGCGCGGGCTTCCATGCCGCCTGAAAGCGGATTAAAGGGCGGGCATGTCAGCCCTGTCCCAGATGCGCCTTCAGCAGGTGATCGACCGGTTCGAGGAGGTTGAAGCCCGGATGGGCGCAACCTCCGACTCCTCGGAGATCATCACCCTTTCCAAGGAACACGCCGAGCTCCGCCCGGTGGTCGAGAAGGCGCGCGCCCTGATGTCGGCCCGCAAAGGCCTTTCCGAGGCTGAAGCCATGCTCGCCTCCAGTGATAAGGAAATGGCCGAACTGGCCGAGATGGAGATCGAGGAGTTGCGCGAGCGCCTGCCGGCGCTGGAACAGGAAATGCAAATCCTGCTCCTCCCCAAGGATGTCGACGACAAGGCCGACATTGTGCTGGAGGTGCGCGCCGGTACCGGCGGGGACGAGGCCGCGCTGTTCGCGGGCGACCTCTTCCGGATGTACACCCGCTTTGCCCAGATCATGGGCTGGAAGGTGGAGATCGTGGATGCTTCGCCGGGGGACGCTGGCGGCTACAAGGAAATCATCGCCAACGTGTCCGGTGATGGCGTGTTCGGGCGGATGAAATGGGAAAGCGGTGTCCACCGCGTCCAGCGCGTGCCCGCAACCGAAACGCAGGGCCGCATCCACACCTCGGCGGCCACCGTCGCCGTTCTGCCCGCCCCGGAAAATATCGAGATCGAGGTTCGGCCCGAAGATATCCGTATCGATACAATGCGCGCCTCGGGCGCGGGCGGCCAGCACGTCAACAAGACCGACTCGGCCGTCCGCATCACCCACCTTGCCACCGGCATCGTCGTCACCAGCTCTGAGAAATCCCAGCACGTGAACCGCGAAAAGGCGATGGAACAGCTCAAAATCCGCCTCTACGAAAAAGAGCGCTCGGAGAAGGATGCCGCCCGCGCAGAGGCCCGCGCCAGCCAGGTCGGCTCCGGTGACCGTAGCCAGAAAGTGCGCACCTACAATTATCCGGAAAACCGCGTGACGGATCACCGCATTGGTCTGACCCTCTATTCGCTCGACAGGATTGTCGCCGGCGACAAGCTGTCGGACGTGATCGAAGCTCTGATCACGGAAGACCAGTCGCGCCGCCTTGCGGCGCTGGAGGCGAACTGATGCTTGTGCGGCTTGGATGGCTTCTGGCGGGTTTCGCCTGTCTTGCCGCCTGTACCAGCGCACCGGAGCCCGGCCCTGCCGCAGCCGAGTCTGCCGTACAACCGATCCTGCGCGTTGTTGGGAACCGGATTTTCCTTCCTGTCGAGGTTCAGGGAGTTGCGACCGAAGCGTTGCTCGATTCCGGAGCAGAGATGACGCTTCTGGATACGGGGTTTGCAGCCACTGCGAGTCTTGAGGCCTTCGGCGCGGAAGAAGCAAAGGGCACCGGCGCTGGAACACAGAGCGTTCAGTTTGCCGAAGGTGTCACCCTGAGAGCGGCCGGAAAGACCCTGCAAGACCGGATGGTGCTGATCCTTGATCTGACGGATATAGCCGAGCGTGTCGTGGGCTCGCCGCTGACCGTAGTGTTGGGGAGGGAGTTTTTCGACGGGGGAATCTACGCGATAGACATTGAAGCGGGCCGGATCGAGGAGCTCGCTGCTGACAGCGTTCCCGGCTCCGCGGTGATCCCGCTTCAGGATGCCCACGGAATCAAGCAGTTCGAGGCTCGTGTGAACGGGCTGCCGGTACTTGCTGATTTTGATCTGGGCAATGGCAATGAAGTTCTGCTCAGCCGCGCCTTTGCCGAACGCGCCGGCCTGCTCACGCCTGAGACGATCATCGGCACCAAGATGGGCGGCGGGATCGGCGGAGAGGTTGAGCGCACGCTGGTTCGTGTGGAAGCGCTTGAAGTCGGCGGGCTGTCTCTGAAGGGGATCACAGCGGCCGTCTCGCCCCAGGCGGAAGGCGCTGATGCAAATATTGGTGTGTCGGTCCTGCGCAATTTCCGCATTGTCGTCGACTTCGCGGGCAACCGTCTCTGGCTGGAACCGCGCGCGTGAAATCACCCACTTATGACGAGTTGATCAATGAGGCGGTCCGGCGTTTCCGGGAAGCCGGAATAGACCGTCCACGATCAGAAGCGATGATGCTGATGATCCATGCCTTCGGCGGGTCGCATGTGGCGCTGATTCTGGCAGGCGACTCATGCGTGCCAACCATGGTGGAGGAGGTGTTCCTCTCCGCGATTGAGCGCCGCGCCGCCCGTGAGCCGGCCCAGCACATCATGGGCGAAACCCATTTCTACGGACTCGACATCCTGACCGATGCCCGCGCCCTCATTCCGCGCAGCGACAGCGAGTGCGTGGTGACCGCCGCGCTGGACCGCCTGCCAAAGGATGGCCCCTTCTGGCTGGCCGACCTTGGCACTGGCTCCGGCTGCCTGCTGACGGCGCTGCTGGTCCAGCGCCCGGAAGCCATCGGGGAAGGGGTAGAGGCAAGCCCGGAGGCTGCGCGCCTCGCCCGCGCGAATCTCGAAAAGCATCGCCTGACGGACCGCTCCGCGATCTTCATTGGCAGCTGGGAAGACTGGCAGGGCTGGGGGAAGGCGGACCTCATCATTTCGAACCCGCCCTACATCGTCTCTGAGGTGATCGGCGAGCTTGAGCCGGAAGTGCGCGATTACGAGCCGCTCATGGCCCTTGATGGCGGGCTGGACGGGCTCAACTGTTACCGGGAGATCATCGCGCTGGGCGCGGCCGGCATGAAGCCAGGCGCCTGGCTGGTGCTCGAAACCGGCTATGACCAGAAGGAGGCTGTGCTTCGCCTGATGACGCTGGCGGGCTTTGAAAGCCTCGATTCCGGGCAGGATCTGGGCGGCAATGACCGATGGGTAGCCGGCTGCAGACCCCGTTAATTCTGCACACATTTTCCCTTGGCGGACCCGGCATTCCACGTTACATACGAGTCTGGTGAGGGGCCGCCCGCAATTGACAGCGGGTGCAGATGCAAGCTCCCGCCCGGGATCGGTTGAAACGGAAGCGTCGATACTCAAGCCCCGCCTGCACGCAGAAGCTGATGGTTCTGACAACTGCTTGCCGGCGATTTTAGGCATACTTTGACACAGGATACCCCGAATGAAACGCTCACGCGGGCGCAACAGACGCTCAGGCGGCAATCCGCAGAATGCTTTCAACAATCCCAACCGCCACTATGAGAGTGTCGGTCCGGACGTGAAAATCCGCGGTTCCGCTCAGCAGGTTCTGGAGAAATACCTCCAATATGCCCGTGACGCGCAGACCAGCGGCGACCGCATTCTCTCCGAAGCCTATTTCCAGTTTGCCGAGCACTACCAGCGCATCGTCGCCAAGCAGCTCGAAGCGCGTAACCAGCAGCAACAGCAGCACCAGAACCGGGGCGACCGGCGCGATGATCGCGACAATCGCCCGGGCGGTGACCGGGACTATCGCGGCAACCAGCCTTCGGAAGGCGCCGACGCCGGGGAAGAAGATGCGGGCGAAGCCGTCGTCACCTCCACCCATCCGCGCCATGAGGATGAGAGCGACCGTGCCGATTCGCTGCGTGTGATTGACACCGATGATGAGGCCGAGGACACTTCTGCCGAAGAGACCGTCGAGGCAGACGCCGAAGAAGCTGCCCCGGCAGAGCGGGAACGCTCAGACCGCAGCAGCCGCAACACTGGCCGCCGCAAGCCTTACAAGGCCCGCGAAGACCGCGCGCCGCGCCAGAAGGAAGAGGGCGACACGCCTGAAGCCGTGTCCGAAACCGATGGCGTGATGAAAACCCTGTCACGTGGCCGCCGCCGCCCCGCGGTGGAAGAAGGCGCCCCGGCCGAGACGACGGACTGATCCGCTCGCCGCCTACGTAATTCTACTGCGACGCCCCGCCCCAAGAGCGGGGCGTTTCGTTTTGCGGCGCAAGTGCTTGCAGCGCCCGCCTTTCATTCCCACATCGTCTTCAACGAGACGGCTGCCGCTGAGCGGGGCCGGCAAGCAATACAAATCTGCCTCCAGAAGGGGATGAACCCATGAACCTTGAGCAATACACCGAACGTGCCCGCGCCATTATCCAGGGCGCGCAGACCTCCGCGCTGGCTTCCGGCCACCAGGTGCTGACCCCGGCGCACATTCTCAAAACCCTGCTTGAAGACCGCGACCAGCTCGCGGCAAACCTTATCCGCGCTGCCGGCGGCCGGCCTGAGCTGGCTGTGCAGGGCGTTGATACCGCCCTCGGCAAACAGCCGAAAGTTTCCGGCGCCGGAGCAGGCGGCCTGCGCCTTGAACAATCGGGCGCAAAGCTGTTCCAGGACGCTGAAGCCGGCGCCAAGAAGGCCGGGGACGCGTTCGTCACCGCCGAACGCCTGCTGCTCGCCATTGCAGGCCTGACTGGGGATCCGGCTGCAGACGTTCTGAATAATGCCGGTGTGACGCCCAAGACGCTGGAAGGCGCCATCGCCCAGCTGCGCCAGGGCCGCACGGCAGACAGTCAGAATGCGGAAGAAGGCTATGAGGCCCTCAAGAAATATGCCCGCGACCTGACCAAGGACGCGCGCGAAGGCAAGCTTGATCCCGTCATCGGCCGCGACGAGGAAATCCGGCGCGCGATCCAGGTGCTCTCGCGCCGGTCCAAGAATAACCCTGTGCTGATCGGCGAGCCCGGCGTCGGCAAGACGGCGATTGCCGAAGGCCTTGCCCTGCGCATCGTCAATGGCGACGTTCCCGAAAGCCTGAAAGACAAGAAACTCCTCGCCCTCGACATGGGCGCGCTGATTGCGGGTGCCAAATTCCGCGGCGAGTTTGAGGAACGCCTGAAAGCTGTCCTGAACGAAGTTCAGCAGGCAGAAGGCGGTATCATCCTCTTCATCGACGAGATGCACACACTCGTCGGCGCAGGCAAATCGGAAGGCGCGATGGATGCATCGAACCTTCTCAAACCGGCGCTTGCCCGCGGCGAACTTCACTGCATCGGCGCCACCACGCTCGACGAATACCGCAAATATGTCGAAGGTGATCCGGCGCTCGCCCGCCGTTTCATGGCCGTCTATGTCGATGAGCCGACGGTGGAAGACACGATCTCGATCCTCCGGGGTCTGAAGGGCCGCTATGAGGCCCACCATGGCGTGCGCGTTTCCGACGCCGCAATCGTTTCGGCGGCCACCCTGTCAAACCGCTACATCACGGACCGGTTCCTGCCGGACAAGGCCATCGACCTGATGGACGAAGCCGCTTCGCGCCTGCGGATGCAGGTCGATTCCAAGCCGGAGGAGCTTGACGAGATTGATCGCCGCCTCCTGCAGCTGAAGATCGAAGCCGAAGCGCTCAAGAAAGAAAAGGACACCGCCTCCCAGGACCGGCTGAAAACGCTGGAAGGGGAGATCGCTGGCCTCGAAACCCGCTCGCGCGAACTCACCACGGCATGGAGCGCAGAGAAGGACAAGCTGAAAGGCGCGGCCTCTGCCAAGGAAAAGCTCGACCGGGCTTACTCCGACATGGCCGAAGCTCAGCGCCAGGGCGACCTGGCCAAGGCCTCGGAGCTCAAATTCTCAACCATTCCGCAGCTTGAGAAACTCATTGCCGAAGTCGAAGCCAAGGGGGACGCCGAAGGCGGGCTTGTCTCCGAAGTCGTCCGTCCAGAGCATATCGCGGGCGTCGTATCCAAATGGACGGGCATCCCCGTCGACAAGATGATGGAAGGCGAGCGCGAGAAGCTGCTTCGCATGGAAGACTCTCTGCGCGGTCGTGTCGTGGGCCAGGAAGACGCGCTCGTGGCTGTCTCCAACGCCGTGCGCCGTGCCCGCGCAGGCCTGCAGGATCCCAATCGCCCCATCGGCTCCTTCCTCTTCGTCGGCCCTACAGGCGTCGGCAAGACGGAGCTGACCAAGGCGCTCGCCGAATTCATGTTCGACGATGACACCGCCATCCTGCGTCTCGACATGTCGGAGTTCTCGGAGAAACACTCCGTAGCCAGACTGATCGGCGCGCCTCCGGGCTATGTCGGCTATGATGAGGGCGGCGTGCTGACCGAAGCGGTCCGCCGCCGGCCCTATCAGGTCGTCCTGTTCGACGAAGTGGAGAAGGCCCACCCGGACCTTTTCAACACGCTCCTGCAGGTGCTCGATGATGGCCGTCTCACCGATGGCCAGGGCCGCACAGTGGACTTCAAGAACACGATCATCATCATGACCTCAAACCTCGGCGCCGACGCACTGGCAAGCGGGGAGGAGGGCGAAGTGTCCGAACAGGCCCGCGAGCATGTGATGGCCGCCATCCGCCGACATTTCCGCCCGGAATTCATTAACCGGATTGACGAGATCGTCTTCTTCAAGCGGCTCGGCCGCGGCGAGATCGACCATATCGTCGACATCCAGATGGGCCGCCTCGAAAAGCTGCTGAAGGACCGTAAAATGAAGCTCGACCTCAGCCTCGACGCCCGCAACTGGCTTGCCGCCCGTGGTTATGATCCGGTCTATGGCGCGCGTCCGCTGAAACGCGTGATCCAGAAGGAGCTGCAGGATCCGCTCGCGCGGCTGCTGCTGGAAGGCCGCATCCTCGACGGCGAAACGATCCATGTTGGCGTGGAGGGCGACGGCCTCTCCATCAACGGCGTGCCCAACAACTTTGCCAAGGGCAAGGCCGCCCTCAACTGATCGGGTATATTAGAACGTAGACGGAGTTAATCGCCCCAGCGCCCCTCAAGGCGCTGGGGCGTTCGCTACTCGGGCGGTGTTCGTCGTGGCGGCGAAAAGCTGGCTGCCGCCGGCATTGTTCCGGAAGGCGTCGATCGCGTCGCGCTGGGCCTCGAAGGCGGCAAGCACGGGCTTATTGCCCGTAAGATCACGGCCGGTCGGCAACGCCAGCGTTTGCGGGTTCACATAAAATCCATTGCGTAGCACTTCGTAATGCAGGTGTGCGCCGGTGCTGGAGCCGGTCGAGCCGACATAGCCAATCACATCGCCGCGCATGACCGTTCGGCCAGGGGTGAGATTTTCAGCAAAGCCCGACATATGGGCATAGACGGTTTCATAGCCGCGCTCATGCCGTATGCGGACAAACCAGCCATAGCCCTCGCCATAGCGCATATCCGTCACAAGGCCGGAGCCTGCCGCGCGGATTGGCGTGCCGGTGGGCGCGCGGAAATCAATGCCCGCATGCAGCAGCATTTCGCCCGTAATCGGGTGCATGCGATTGCCGAAGCCGGAGCTCATCTCGGCGCTGCGCACAGGATCGCGCAGCAGGAATTCATCGCCCGCAATGCCGCTGCGGCTGAAGAATTCAGGCAGGCCGGTATCGTCCGGCGTAAACCGGTACCAGCTTCCAGAAGCTTCCTTGCCGTTGAAGGCGGCAAAGACGAGATCGCCGGTTTCGAGGAAATTGCCGCGCTCGTCGGCGACCACTTCGATCACGGCATCAAATCGCTCGCCCTTGCGCCCGCCTTTGGCGAGGGCAGGGTCTTCGGGGAAGAGGCCGGCAAACTGGTCAGCATGCTGGCGCGTGCCGCCGCCGGCGATGATGGCATCGGCCAGCGTCGTGTCGATGCGCCCGGCAACGCGGTGGAGCACTGTGGTGGTGCGGGCGGAAAGAAGGTTTGCCTGGAATTGGCCGTCTGCGCGGCGCGAGGCCACAAGGGTGGCCTTTGGGCTCAGCTTGGCGCTCACCCCGGCAAGGTGCTCGGTGCCGTCTTCACCCGTTTCAAACCAGGCCGACAACGCCGTGCCAGGCCGCAGGCGCTGGCCGCGCGTGGGCGAGGCTTCGCGCAGGGCGACGGCGGCGGCCGTCGCATCCTCCGGGCTAGCGCCCAGCACTTCGAGCACATCCATGGTCGAAACGCTGGCCGTCACTGTGCCGTCACGGGTCACGGTGGCGGTTTCACCCGCTTCTGCCCGCAGGTCGTTGATCTGTAGCAGGCTCAGCGGTTTCAGGGTTTCCGGCTCGGCCCGCACCAGCAGGAACAGCGCCAGCATGATCAGGATCACCGCGCCCCCGCCGATGCGTTCGGCGGTGCGCGACGTCACGTCCAGACGCCGTACGGCGACAGGAATCCGAGGCGGCTTTCGCGTCCGTTTCATGCCGTATCTCCCATCCAGGGGCCGAGAAGGGCCTAGGTCTGGCAGTCACAAAGCAAGAAAGGGACCAGAATCGCCCCAGAAGGGAGATTCTTGCGCAGCCAGTCTCGCTATCGGTTAGGAATTCTGGCGTAGCTTCACGGGCTTACAGGCGTTTCCTGAGACACCAGTTGAGCCATCGGGCCCGTGCCGCCCCGGCGCAGGGCATCAACACCCTGCTTGAACTGCTGGAACTCGGCCAGCATGGCGGGCTCTTCGGAAAGTTTGCGCCCCGTCGGCAGCTTCAGCGACATCGCATTCACCGGCTTGCCGTCGACATAGACTTCGTAATGCAGGTGGGGGCCCGTCGAGGCGCCGGTTGAGCCAACATAGCCGATCACATCGCCCTGGCGCACCTTCATGCCGGGCTTCAGGCCCTTGGCGTAGCGCGAGAGGTGGGCATAGGCGGTCTCATAGCCGCGCGTATGCTTGATCTTGATGAAGTTGCCATAGCCGCCATTCCAGCTGGCCCGCTGCACGGTGCCAGAGCCAGCGGCATAGATCGGCGTGCCTGTCGGGGCAGCGAAATCTGTGCCTTTGTGCAGGCGGGTATAGCCCGATATCGGGTGGCGCCGCGTGCCGAAATTGGAGGAGATGCGCGCCCCGTTGATCGGTGTCTTCATAAGGAATTTCGTCGCGCTTTCGCCTTTTTCGTCGAAATAGTCGGCCACGCCGTCATCGCTGGGGGTGAAGCGGTAGAAGCCGCGCTTCAAAGCCTTCCCGTCGAGGGCAGCATACAGAACTTCGCCATTGCGCACGGGATTGCCGCGCTCATCCACGAAGGTCTCGAAGAAAATCTCGAACCGGTCGCCGGGATGGATTTCGCGCTGAAAGTCGATGTCATAGGCAAAGGCGCTGGCAAAATCGACCACCTGCTGATCCCCCGCGCCCAGTTTCAGGGCAGCGTTATAGATCGAGCCGTCAATTTCTGCGGCCACGCGCTTATAGCTGGGTGTGAGTTTCGCATTCAGTTCTGTGGCTTGCCAGCCGCCTTCCAGCGTGCGGGTCACCAGCAGGCTGCGATCAGCGTCGGCCTTGATCGCCAGCGCTGTCAGCCGGCCATCTTCCACAAAGGTCTCAGCCTCCAAGCCGGGGCGCAGGCGCCGGTGATCAATCAGATCCTTGCTGTAGACGGCCTGCAGCGCGGCATTGGCTTCGCCCACCGGCGCGCCGAGCCGGTTGACCAGGCCTGTCAGCGTTTCGTTCCGTTCCAGCTTGCCTTCAGCCTTTACCAGTTGCCGGGGCGTTTCGGTCACATCCACCGCTGAGACGAGGCGCGCGGCCAACGGCAGCGGTGTTGCGGCGTCGGCTGTCTGCACCAAAGAAGCATCCGGCCGCCCGGCCATCACAAGCCCTGCAATCGCCGAAGCCGAGCCCAGAACGCCCAGAACAATGAGGCTTCTCATGCCCTGGGAAAGATTGCGTTTCGGCGGGTTTGCCGGGGCGATTGATTGGTCGTCCTGGGTCAAGCTCGGTATCCTGTCTTCTGACGCCCCCCGGCCCATCGGGCTGGAATGGAACTTCAGCGCCCTATTTTCGTCTCCTGATCAACTTAAGGATTCGAGAAGTTGGAACGCCTGAATTACATGCCACTTTAGGACTTTATGGCGTACTAGAAGCAAGAAGCAAGCCGGTCGGACCAGTGAAACCTGTCGACACTTCCGAGATGAAGCGCCTCTCAGGGGAGGCCTCACCGCGCCAGCATGTCTGGCCGCGACGGTTAATGTATGGCTCTGCCATACTGATTGTTGCGTCCACGGGCCTCGTCTGGATGCTGCGAAAACCCATCGCAGAACAGGCCCTTGATGCCTGGTGCGCCGAGCGGGACCTTGCGTGCGATGCCCGGTTCACGCGTGTCGGCTTTGGCGGCGCAACGCTGACGGGCGTGCGGATTGCCGCTGGCGCTGACGTGCCGGCAGAAGCTGAAGAAATTGCCGCCCGGCTGTCCTGGCCGGAGCTGTTTACCCCCCGGATTGATGGAATTTCGATCACTGGCCTCGAAATGCGGGGCACGCTCGATCCCTCAGGATTGAAATTCTACGGGCTCGAGCGTCTGGCCGCCCCGTCAGGCGGGGGAGGGGCGGCCGCGCCGCCCATCGATATCCGCGACGCCCGCATTTACCTTCAGACACCCTTTGGTCCGGCGGCGGCCACGCTGAACGTCTCCGGCAGCATCCCGGACAATGCGACTGCTTCTCTTGCTGTCGATCCGGCCCGTCTGGCGCTGGGCGAGGCGCAGATGGTGCTGGGTGAAGCGCTGCTGAAAGCAAAGATCACGGACGGCGACGTGACCGCAGAGATGCGCCTCGCGTCAGACGCTGCTGAGGCCAATGGCTATACGGCGTCCGGTTTCAGCATTGCCGCAGAGGCGGCGTTTCCGCTCAGCGGCGCGGGCGCTGCGGCGCTTGAATGGTCTGCCCGCCTTGCAGACGGAACCTCGCCCGAGGGCAGCCTCAGCGGCCTGCGGACCCGCGGCCGCGCAGAATTTGATGC
>NZ_NCJT01000224.1 GCF_002282565.1 Hyphomonas sp. 34-62-18 | reverse complement strand
CAGCACCCGGCGCACCTGGGGTTCGCTCAGCATGCGCAATCTGGCCGGGCTCATTGCGCCACCTCTGATGCGGCGCCGAGGAGAACGACCGACTGAACGCCGCTGGAAAGCTGCTCGATCCAGGTGTCGAAATCGGCGTCCTCCCGATAGTCCTCGATGATCCGGCAGGCATGGGAAATGGTGGAGCGGTCGCGCCCGAACGCACGCGCCACCCGCGCCAGGCTCATCCCGCAGGCAGTATGCGCCAGATACATCGCGATGTGCCGGGCGCGCGCATGGACGGGATTTCCACGCTCCTGTGACAGTACGGTTTCGACTTTCAGGCCAAGCGCATAGGCCACCAGCGCGCCTGCCAGATAGGCCCTGTCTTCGTCTCTTCGGGGATTGAACTCCGCCATTCACCACTCCTCTTCGGTTATGAGGAGATCATAGCCGAGACAGAGAGGTGCAGGATAACTTTCCTATACCAGCAAGCAAATGCCCCGAAAATGCTGGGGATCAGGCCGCAAAGCGCGACCGGGGATGTTGGATAAGCCCCTCATCCTGCGGGCCAGACCGGATGAGCCGGCGGCTGGCCAGCAGCTCGTCATGGCACAGCACCTGGCTGAGCTGGCCATCATCGCCCACCAGCGGCAGGCGCAGCCAGGCATGAATGCGGCCGCCGGTCTCGATAACGCCGCCGACGGGCTCGCCCCGCTCCAGTGCCGCCGACAGGCCCAGCGCATAGCACTCGCCATGGGCGCCGGCGATGTCTGCGAGCCGCATGCCGCGCGCCTCGACGCCGAAGATTTCCCGCAACCGCGACCCGGCGATCCGGAAACGGCTTTCCCCGGCCTCATCGATTTCGACGATTGAAATACAGGCCAGCGCGCTGCGCAGCGCGCCGGGGTCGATATTGTCCCGGGCCACCCTGCCTTCGCCATCCCGGCGTGATTGCCAGTGCCGGATCAGCACTTCCTGAGCATCGGTGATGCCTGCAAAAACATTCTGTTGACGCATGACTGCCGCCCCCGCGGTGATTCGATAAGAATCACCTATCGCGCGAGTGGACTCCGGGATCAAGAGTCTGCGAAGGAATTTGTTAACATAGATTATCGAAATATTTTGTTTCGACTTCGCAACGATCTGCGAGTTCTTGGGCTATGCTTAGCGTTCCTGGCGCCCTAGCCCCATTTTCTTGGCCAGCTTTGACCTTTGCGCCGAATAGCCCGGCGCCACCATGGGATAATCTGCCGGCAGGCCCCACTTCTCGCGATATTCATCCGGCGACAGGTCGTATTTGGACCGCAGATGGCGCTTAAGGGATTTGAACTTGAGCCCATCTTCCAGGCAGATCAGATAATCGTGCTGGATGGATTTCTTCACCGAGACGGCCGGTTTCTGCTTTTCATGCTCGGTGGCCGGGCCACCAAGTTCCAGAAGCGAGCGGTGAACATTGCGAATCAGATCTGGAAGTTCAGACGTCTGCACCGTGTTGTTACGGACATAGGCGGAGACGATTTCTGTAGCATATACAACGAAATCACTCGCATTGACCGACGCGTTCTCTTCTTCCGGCATAGCCTGCACCCCGTCTATTACTTGGGGAGCGTATGTCACCTCTGACGAACGTCAAATACAGAATTTCCGAGACTGCCTGAAAGCCCGCCTTCATTGAGACTTTATTACATCAGTAAGGCGCTGCGCCCTGCAGAAGCAAACGGGCCAGCCGGTGTCTCCCGGCTGGCCGTTGTGTCAGCTCGACAGGAAGGACAGCAGGAGGACAGCGGCCAGGATAACCGCCGTCCAGATGGACGCGCCACCGGAGAGGCCACCGCGCGCAATCTCGCCTCTTGGGCTGAAAGCCGATTCCAGCCGCTTGAAGGTCCGCTCGGCGAGGCGCGTGAAGATTGTGGACATTGCCGGTCCCATCTTGCCCCAAACGGTGCCTGACCATTGCACGAAGCCATAGCCGGCCTTGCGGTAGAACCAGTCGGTATCGAGGATCGTGCCGGGTTTCTCTGCCGGATAAAGCGCGAAGCGCTTGAGCAGGATGAAGGCGAACGTGGCCAGGATCAGCAGCTGCATCTGGGTGAGGATGTGTTCCAGCGTGAAGGGCTGATAGCTGGACGCCTCAACCGGATAAGGCAGCAGGCTGTAGAGCCATTGATAGCCAAAGCCCGGAATGATCGCTGGCAGGCCGACGGCAATACAGAGGAACGCCGCCATACCCATCGCGAGCAGCATGTTGAAGGGCGCTTCCTTCACACGCTTGCCGCTGTCATGGCCGAAGAAGGCGAAGTACGGGATCTTGATGCCAGAATGCTCCAGCACGCCCGCAGAGGCAAAGAGCAGCATCAGCCACACGACCACCATGCCTGCATCCGACACGCCCTCATAAGCCACCGCGCTCATCGTCAGCGACTTGGCAACGAAGCCCGAGAAGAGCGGGAATGCGGAGATCGAGAGGCCGCCGATGATGCAGAACAGCGTCGTCCACGGCATGGACCGGTAAAGGCCGCCCAGCTCGGAGGCTTTGGTTGTTCCCGTCCGGTAAAGCACCGCGCCCATGCTCATGAACAGCAGGGCCTTGTAGATGATGTGCGCAAAGGCGTGGGCGCTGGCGCCGTTCAGGGCGAGCGGGTTTCCGATGCCGGCCGCCCCAACCCCGATGGCGCAGATCATGAAGCCCACCTGGTTATTCAGCGAATAGGCCAGAACCCGGCGCAGATCGTTCTCGATCACCGCGAAGAAGACCGGGAAGATCGTCATGATGGCGCCAATCCAGATCAGCGCATCGAAGCCCGGGAAGAGGCGCGCAAACCCGTAGACGGCAAGCTTTGTGGTGAAAGCCGACAGGACCACCGCCCCGACCACGGATGCCTTGGGATAGGAATCCTGCAGCCAGTTGTGCATGAAGGGGAAGGCCGCCTTGATGCCCAGCGCGATGAAAATGTAGATCGCGCCCGGATCACTGAAGCTCTGGAAAGCCTCGATCGAGAGCGAGCCGTTATAGCGCCAGACATAGGACAGGCCGTCGAGCAGGATGACGCCCGAGAGGATCTGGATCACCAGATAGCGCATCGACGCAAAATAGGCCGCGCGCGTACCCGCCTGCAGCACCAGGAACACCGATGTGATGGCAGTGAGTTCCCAGAAGATGAACAGCGTCATCAGGTCGCCAGCGAAACTGGCGGAGACGGCAGCGCCGGCATAAGCGAGCGCCATGCCGTCCTGACGCGGATTATTGGTGTGCAGCGCGTAGATCGCGTTCAGCAGCGACGCGATCAGGAAAGCGAGGCCGAAGATGAAGTTCAGGCTGTCGACGCGGTAGAAGCTGAAGGTGATGTCGAGCGCTTCGGCCGTCAGCAGGTCCACCTCATGCGGGGCCATCACCAGGAGCGCGATGGCGGCAATCGGTGTGCCGACGGTGAGCACCTGACGGATCTGGCGGTGCGAGATGAACAACGCGGCAATGCCGACAAGGATCATCAGCCAGCCAGGATTGAGGGCAGCAAGCCAAGCCGGCATCATTCTTCTCCCTCAAAGGCTTTGGGTTCGCCCGCATTCAGGCGGTCGGCAATGGCCGGGTCGATATCGGCAGGCGGGCCGCTGAGATCGCCATAATAGTTTTCATCGCGGCGCAGTAGCTTGCCGAGCGGCCAGCCCATGAGCACCACGAACGAGAAGGCCCCGAAGCCCCAAAGGGCATAGAAACCCACCGCATTGGCGATGCCGATCTTCTCATGCCGCGGCACGACGAGATCGAGCAGGACGAGGATAACCGACAGGGCCGCCATGCCCCAGAAGATGATCCCGCCAATGCCCTTCTTCTCGGTCCAGCCGAAGAGAACACGGGACATGGGATGGATACCGTCGTCGGGGGTCCGGCTCATGGCGTTCACTTTTTCCGCCGCAGACTTCACGAAGCGGCCAGACGTATCCCGCGCGGGAGGGGTCGTGTCGTTGCTCATGGCAGCGCGGCCTCCTGAACTGTGTTTGTGGCCGCATCAAGCGCCGGGGCAAGGAAGTCACCCATCGGGTCGATCAGCAGGAAGAGAACAAGGCAGAG
>NZ_NCJT01000223.1 GCF_002282565.1 Hyphomonas sp. 34-62-18 | reverse complement strand
GCGGCGGCGTCATAGACCTTGAACCGGTCGGACTGGTTAAAGGTCTCGTCCCAGGTCAGACCCAGCCAGTTCAGGTCTACTTTCAGGGCCTCTTCGTTCTCCTTGGTGGAGCGTTCCAGGTCCGTATCGTCGATCCGGAGGATGAATTTACCCTGCTGACCGCGAGAAAAGAGCCAGTTAATCAGGGCGGTACGCACGTTGCCGACGTGAAGGCGGCCAGTGGGCGAGGGCGCGAAGCGAACAACAGGGCGGGTCATGGCAGCGGCTTTCTAGTTCCGGAAAGCGGCTTGAGACATCAAATCGCGCCAAAAGCCAAGCGTCACGGTCATATTCTTGCTATTGTTATGGTTCACCTCCATTTTTACCGGAAGGTATGGGAGCAGAAAATGCGATTCGGCTGGATTCTCTCGGCGGCCCTTTTTGTGGCGGCTTGTGGACAGGGTGATGTGTCCACAAAAGCGGGCACTGAAGCGGCGCCTGGCGCCGAAACGCCTGTGGCGGGTGAAGAGGGCGCAGCTGCGCCGGAAGCCGCCCCCACAACGGACTATGCGGCCCTCTCCGGCTATGACGATACCTGGTTCCTCAGCCCCGGCTGGCCGGGCGAATATCCGCCGGGCTTTGCCGTGCTGGACGCCGATGTGCGTGTGCCCGCGCGCGCCCGTCCCAATCCGACAGACCCGCAGGATGTGACCTGCCTGCTGCCGCAATACGCCAATTACCAGCTGTGGAATAACGTCCGCAACCAGGCCGACGACCTCGACTATTTCGTTGCCACGAAGAAACTTCCGGTGACGGTGCTTGAGGATACGGAGGTGGAGTTTGTCGGCGAGGCGGGGATCGAGAAACTGCCCCTGAAGGCGGGCGACCAGCTCACCTATCTGCGCTATATCGGCGAAGGCTTCACGGTGATGAGCTTCAATGGCCGTGAGTTCGACATCAATGAAGGCGAGCTGCGCGAGATTACCGATATCGGCGCGATCGAGAATGAGGAAGACCTCTGGGTGCGGGTGAATTGCCTCGGCGGAAAACAGGCCTGGCTGCTGTTTGATGAAGTGATCCTGGAGAAGGGCGTCTATCCGTCTCCGATCACGGGCTATGGCGAGGCGAATGACATCCTGCCGGAGGAGGTCGAAACCGTCCGTGCCATGATGAGCCCGGAAGCGTTCGGCCTGGACCCGGCGGCGCAGACCGTCGAACCCCCGCCGGTGGAGTAGGCCGGGCCGCTCTAGTGCATGGAGCCGGTTTCAATATAGCGCTGGTGCCAGGAGAGCGCCTCTGTGAGGAGGTGCGGTGTTTGCATGCCATAGGCGCCTTTGAGGGCGCGGGCATGATAGTCTGCGAGCGC
This sequence comes from Hyphomonas sp. 34-62-18, assembly GCF_002282565.1. Taxonomy (GTDB): domain Bacteria; phylum Pseudomonadota; class Alphaproteobacteria; order Caulobacterales; family Hyphomonadaceae; genus Hyphomonas. The sequence goes on along the minus strand of NZ_NCJT01000223.1, from coordinate 2,713 downwards.
CTCTTTGAACTCGGGGTGGGCGCAATTTGCGATGATGACCTTTGCGCGCTGCTTGGGCGACAGGCCGCGCAGATCGGCCAGGCCCTGCTCGGTGGCAACCACCTGCACATCCTGCGTTATGTGATCCACATGGCTGGCCATTGGCACGATGGCGGAGATCTTCCCGCCCTTGGCGGTGGACGGAGAGACGAAGCAGGAAATGTAGGCGTTGCGGGCAAAGTCTCCCGAGCCGCCGATACCGTTCTGGATGCGCGAGCCCATCAGATGGGTGGAGTTCACATTGCCGTAGATATCTGCCTCGATCATGCCGTTCATGGCGATGCAGCCCAGGCGGCGGATGATTTCCGGATGGTTTGAGATTTCCTGCGGGCGCAGGATGATCCGGCTGCGGAATTCATCCATACGGCGGTTGAGGTCTGCGGCAGCTTCCGGGCTCAGCGAGAAGGCGGTGGCAGACGCGATGGTGAGCTTGCCGGATTCCAGCAGGTCCAGCATCCCGTCCTGCAAGACTTCTGTGTAAGCGGTCATGCGCTCGAAGGGGCTGTCCTGCAGCCCGGTCAGCACGGCATTGGCGACGTTGCCGACGCCTGACTGAAGCGGCAGCAGGGAGGCGGGCAGGCGGCCGGCCTTCACTTCATGCGTCAGGAATTCGATCAGGTGACCGGCGATGGCGCTGGCGGCTGCATCGGGCGCGGCGAAGGGCAGGTTCCGGTCTGGCGCGTCTGTCTTCACCACCGCGACGACGCGGGCCGGATCGACGCGGAAGACGGGGGCGCCGATGCGCTGGTCGGGCGCTGTGAGCGGAATGGGCACGCGGCCGGGCGGCAGGGCGGTGCCGTAATAGATGTCGTGCATCCCCTCCAGCGCCGGGTTCTGCCAGGCGTTGACCTCCAGGATGATCTGGTCAGCGCGGTCCAGCCAGGTCTTGTTGTTGCCGATGGAGGAGGAGGGCACGAGGGCGCCATCTTCGCGGATGGCAGTGACCTCCACCACGGCGGTGTGCAGCGGCCCGAGGAAGCCCTGCCAGGCAGCGGGGGCGACCTGGGAGAGATGCATGTCGAGATATTCCATCTCGCCCTTGTTGATCCGTTCACGGGCGACGGGATCGGAATTGTAGGGGAGGCGGAATTCGATGCCATCGGCCTTGGCGAGGGCGCCGTCGAGTTCCGGGCCGGTGGAGGCGCCGGTCCAGACGCGGACACGGAAGGGATTGCCCGCCGCATGGGCCGCTTCGATACGCGCGGCGAGGGCAAGGGGGACGGATTTGGGATAGCCGGCGCCGGTAAAGCCACTCATGCCGACCGTGGTGCCCGAGGTGATGAGGCCGGCAGCATCTTCCGCGCTCATCAGGCGGCGGCGGAATTCCGGGTTGCGGATGCGATCGTCAGACATGGCAGGCTTCCTTCCCTGATAGCGCGCAGATTGCAGAGCATGACGCAACGGAAAAGTCATGCCTGCTTTTGCGCAGGGATGGCAGCTATGCAGGCTGGAGGATCAGTTGTCCCGGAAGCGGTTGGTGATGGGATACCGCCGGTCGCGGCCGAAATTCTTGCCGCCGACCTTCACGCCCGGCGGGGCCTGGCGGCGCTTGTATTCGGCGATATAGAGCAGATGCTCGATGCGGCGGACGGTGGCCGGATCGTGGCCGCGGGCGAGGATGTCGTCGACATCTTCTTCCAGGTCCACAAGGCCGCGCAGGATATCGTCCAGCACCGGATAGGGCGGCAGGGAGTCTTCGTCTTTCTGGTCTTCGCGCAGCTCAGCCGAAGGCGGTTTCGTGATGATCCGTTCCGGGATGACTTCACCGCCCGGCGCCAGGCCATCTTTCGGCACCGTTGTGTTGCGCCATTTCGACAGCTCGAACACTTCGGTCTTGTAGAAATCCTTCAGGGCGTTGTAGCCGCCGCACATATCGCCATAGAGGGTGGCATAGCCGACGGCCATCTCGCTCTTGTTGCCGGTGGTGACGACCATATGGCCGAACTTGTTGGAGAGCGCCATCAGCGTGACGGCGCGCAGGCGCGACTGGATGTTCTCTTCGGTGATGTCGGCCTTCTTGCCCGCGAAAGCCTCGCCCAGCATCGTATCCAGCGCTTCGACGCCAGGATGGATGTTGATCGTGTCATAGCGGCAGCCGAGGGCGCGGGCGCAGGCGCGGGCGTCTTCCAGGCTGTGCTCGCTGGTATATTTCGATGGCATCATCACGCACCAGACCTTGTCCGGACCCAGAGCATCGGCGGCGATGGCGGCGGTGATCGCGCTGTCGATGCCGCCTGACATGCCGAGGACAACGCCGGGAAACTTGTTCTTGCGGACATAATCGCCCAGCCCCTGCATCGCGGCGCGGTATTCGGCGTGCCAGCCTTCAAGGTCTGCCGCGCAGCCCTTGCCGAGGCCCACGAACTGTTTCGTGGACGGATCGAACTCAACCAGCGCCGTGCCGGTTTCGAACTGGCCGACAAGGCCGCAGCGCGCGGCATGGGTAGAGTTTGTGGCATAGGAGGCGCCGTCGAAGACAAGCTCGTCCTGCCCGCCCATCTGGTTGACGAAGAGGTAGGGGAGGCCAAGGTCGGCCCAGCGATCAAAGGCGGCAGCGCGCTCGGCCTGTATGGCCCGGCGCCAGGGCGAGGCGTTGGGCACGATCAGCAGGTCTGCGCCGGCCGCATGGGTGGCGCGGGGCACGCGCTCGAACCAGATGTCCTCGCAGATGGCG
>NZ_NCJT01000037.1 GCF_002282565.1 Hyphomonas sp. 34-62-18 | reverse complement strand
CTGGCGGCTTTTCCAGTGGTGGTACGCCTATGATTCTTATGCGCCGGAGCTCTTTGCGAAGGCGGGATTGATCGCGGCAAGCGGCGGCCTGTTTGGAATCCTCGTGGCTGTGATCGGCTCTGTGATCCGCAGCCAGGATGCAAAGTTCGTAACGACCTACGGGTCTGCCCGCTGGGCGACCCCGAAGGATGTGCGTCGGCACAAATTGTCTGGGAAGGACGGGGTTTTCCTCGGGCGGTATCGTGGCAGGTACCTGCGCCATGCCGGGCCGGAACACATCATGGCGTTCGCTCCGACGCGGTCGGGGAAGGGCGTCGGGCTGGTGGTGCCGACCCTGCTCTCCTGGACGGGAAGCGCAGTGATCCATGACATCAAGGGAGAAAACTGGACGCTCACCTCGGGATGGCGGTCGACCTTCTCAGACTGCGTCCGCTTTGATCCGACAAATCCCAAGAGCCCGCGGTTTAATCCGCTCCTGGAGGTGCGGCGCGGGGAAGGAGAAGTCCGGGACGCACAGAACATTGCCGACATCCTGGTCGACCCGGAAGGCTCTCTGGAGCGGCGGAACCATTGGGAGAAGACGGGCCATGCCCTGCTGACCGGCGTGATCCTGCACGTGCTGTACGCGGAAGAAGACAAGACGCTGGCGGGCTGCGCCCGGTTCCTGTCTGATCCGGGGCGGACGTTTTCCGAGACCCTGCGGCTGATGATGTCGACACCGCATCTTGGGACTCATCCGCATCCGGTCGTCGCGCAGGCGGCACGGGAGCTGCAGAATAAGGCGGAGAATGAGCGCTCCGGCGTGCTCTCAACGGCGCTGAGCTTTCTGAGCCTCTACCGGGATCCGGTAGTGGCTGAGGTGACCTCCAAGAGTGACTGGAGGATCGAGGACCTTGTGGGCGGGGAAAGGCCTTTGTCGCTCTATCTCGCCTGTCCGCCCTCGGATGTCTCGCGCACCAAACCCCTCATGCGGCTTGTTCTCAACCAGATTGCGCGCCGGCTGACCGAGCAAGAGCCCGATCCCTCCCGACGGAAGCTGCTCCTGATGCTGGATGAGTTCCCGGCCCTGGGGCGGATCGATTTCTTCGAGACGGCACTTGCCTTCATGGCGGGGTATGGGGTCCGGGCGTTCCTGGTCGCCCAGTCCCTGAACCAGATCGAGAAGGCATATGGTCCCAACAACGCCATTCTGGACAATTGCCATGTCCGGGTGGCGTTTGCGACCAATGATGAGCGCACGGCCAAGCGGATTTCCGAAGCGCTCGGCACCAAAACTGAGCTGCGATCCCAGAAGAACTATACCGGACACCGGCTCGCGCCCTGGCTCTCGCACATGATGGTGTCCCGGCAGGAGACCCAGCGTGCCCTGATGACGCCGGGCGAGATCATGCAGCTGCCGGCCACGGATGAGATTGTCATGGTTTCCGGTGTCCCGCCGGTGCGGGCGAAGAAGCTGCGCTACTTCAAGGATGGCAACTTCACTCCGCGGGTTCTTCCCCCGGCATCCGCAGAACGCGTGGAAGAGGGACAGTCGGATCACTGGATCACTGTGGCTGCTGGCAGGGCGCTCTCTTGGCCTTCTGACAACGGAGGAGGGGGTGAAAGCAGCGGCGGTCTCATCCTGGAACCGGAACTGGATCCGCCGAAACGCTATCCCAATGTTGATGTTGCCGAAGTCGCGCCAGAACTCGATGACGAGGGGCCGGTCGAGGAAGATCCCCATATAAAGGCCGTTCGCCGGGCAGCCGGCCTGGATAAGGATGGTAGTGATTTCCTGCCGGATTTCTGACATGGGCAAGCCGCGACTGAACCTGCGCCTCCGGGCAGACTTGCATCGTAAGCTCGAAGCAGCCACGCGCCGCCCGGGCGTGACGAAAAACGCCCTCATCGAGAAGGCGCTGCAGGAGTATTTTGAGCCGCAGATCCGCCATGGGCTAGAAGAGAGGTTGTTCGCCAGGCTAGAGGCGTTTGAGGTCCGGCAGGGAGAAATCGAGCGGGATGTCGCACTGTTGCTGGAGACGCTTGGCCTGTTTGTTCTTTACTGGCTCACGCGTACCGATCCGATCCCGGAGGGAGAGCGCGAGATCGCACATGCCTTGGGGCAGAGGCGGTTTGACTATTTTATTCAGCAGGTTGCCCGGCGGTCCGTATCTGGGACCAGGCTTTCCGACCGCATCCTTGATCCGGAGGCTGAACATCTGTCGACACTTTGATTAGTGTACTCGATTATAGGCTGCGGCGGACGCGATGATCAGTTCGCTTCTGCCTGCAGCCGCTCGAGGCGTTCGTCGCAGAGCTCGCTCGCAACAGCGATCAACTGTTCGATCCGATCGGCCTGCCAGGTGAGTATTTCCTGTGTCGTTTCATATGAGGGTGAGTAGCGCGCTTCGACATAGGCGCGGCGCAGGAGCTCGAAATAGCGTTTGTAGGGCTTCTGCGGCGGCTCCCATACCTCGTCAAGTCGACCATCAATCGTGCGCGCGATGTTCCGGAGCTTTCCGAGATGGTGCGTGCCGGGTGCGTAGAGGGTCGTTGTCAGCAGGAACATGCGGTACGCGCTCTCGGCGGCTTGGTGGAGCTGGAAGGCGGCGATTTTGAGTTTTGGTTCTTTGCGATGGGTGTACTCGCGACCAATCTCCAGGAAAGTTTCGGAAGCATCCTTCCATTGCGTGTAAAACCCCGAGGCCAATTCTAGCGTTTTTGTCGGATCAGGTTTCGCGGGTTTGGCGAGGAGGTTCTTAGGGTTGCCGTTCTTATCGGGTTCAGCGTCTTCGAAGAGCAGGATGCCCTGCTGGATGATCTCCGAAAAGAAGTACTGACCGTCCTTGAGCTGACGGTTCACGTCCTGTAGGGTGTGGACGATGATGGAGACATCGCGTTTGACGAGCGGGTCGGTGTAGAGGCGGTCTTCGACCTCGCCCCAGAAGGCGCTCATTTCGGTCAGGGCTTCATGGCTGACGATGGCGAGCAGGTCGACATCGGAGGCACGTCCCGACCGGCTGTCTTCAAACCAGGTGCCTTTGGCGAAACTTCCAAACAGGACGAGCTTAAGGAGCCGGTAGCGTTTAGCGCGGGCCTTGCCGTCCGCCTTGATGCGGGTTTCCAGCTCCTCAAGGATGACCTCCTGTATGCGGGCAAATTCTGCCTGCCGGGCAGGGGGGAGATGATCGAGGGAGGTCTGCAACGGGGGAGGCCTTGCCGGTATGCTGGAGAGATGGGGTATTCTCGGGGATTGAAGCGGGCCTGTCTATTGCAGATTGAGGCTGGGGGGAGTGCTCCATGCCTTCGGCCGCTTGAGGGGCCGTGATGCCGCCCGTAGGGCGGCGCAGCCGGTTCAACGCGCATCCTTTGCCCTCTGGCGCTCGACCTCCCGCTGGAGCGCCTCATCCACGATGTCGGCGAGTTCCTGCAGGAAGGCATTGTCCTCGCCGGCCTGGGGAAGGTGATCGCCGGTACCGACTATCCGGATGATTTCCCGGCTGCGGAGCGTGTGCAGGGCGCAATAGATCACGGTGAACCTCCGGCTGCTCTTGCTGGTCTTGCGGGCTGTGGGGAAGGTAATCAGTGCCGGATACACCAAGCTGCGCGCGTTCCCAATATGTTCTTTTCGGGAATGTACAGGAATCCCTGCTGCCGAATAGGGCTGTGGTAATTACTAGCCTTCTCGGTCCAGATTCAAAAAGTACCGGGTGGATTTGTGTTCCTCGTCCCGGACGAGTGCACCTTTGGCGACCATGTCGGCAAAGTCGCGCGTCGCGGTTGCGCCTGGGGCGCCTGTTTGCGTTATGTAATTCTTCGCGCTGAGCCCGCCCTTGAAGCCGTCAATGCCTTTGGCGAGCATGTGCAGCAACGTTTGCTCCTGCCATGGGTTCGCTATCTTCTCTGTCACGAGTATCTCAGGGCATAGATCTGACGCAGAGCCTTTTTGTCTATCTTGCCGGTCGCTGTAAGGGGGACTGTGTCGAATACGACTTCGTCAGGAACCTGCCATTTGGCCACTTGCGCTGCGATATGCGCCAGGACATCAGCGGCCTCAACTGTTACGCCTTGATGCGGCTCCACGATGAGAAGGGGTCGCTCTTCCCATTTCGGATGCGCGATCCCGATGACGGCCGCGATCCTGACGCCCGGACAGGAGACCGCAACATTCTCGATATCGATCGAACTGATCCATTCGCCGCCTGACTTGATCACGTCCTTCTTGCGGTCTGTGATCCGCATGAAGCCATACTCATCAAGCGTGGCGATATCGCCGGTATCGAACCATCCGTCTGTGTCCGTGGCGTCAGCGGGAGCTCGGAAATATCGCTTGATGGTCCACGGGCCACGCACAAGCAGCGCTCCGGACGACACGCCGTCGCGCGGCGCGTCATTGCCATCCTCATCGACGATACGCAGTTCGATGCCGAACTGCAGGCGCCCCTGGCGTGTCCAGATGGCTTCGTCCATTGCCTCTTCTCCGAGTGCAGCAAGGGTCGGCGTCGGCGTTGCAATCACCCCGAGGGGGGTCGTCTCGGTCATGCCCCATATCTGCAAGACCTGAACACCGTATAGTTTCTTGAAACGCTCTGCCATGGCACGCGGCACGGCCGAACCTCCGATCACGACGCGCTGCAGCTTTCCGGGCATCTCGCCGCTGCTTTCGAGATGGGCGAGATACATCGTCCAGATCGTCGGGACACCTCCCGTGAACGTGACACCCTCCCTCGTGATCAGAGATTGCAGGCTGGCGCCGTCCATTTTTTCGCATGGAAACACCAGCTTGCACCCGTTCATCGGCGCTGCAAATGGGAGGCCCCACGCGGTCGCATGGAAGAGTGACGAGCATGGCATCACGACGTCAAAGGCATTGAACCCGAACGCGCTGTTGAGGCTCGATCCCATCGTGTGCAGCACGACAGCCCGGTGCGAATAAAGCACACCTTTTGGATCACCGGTTGTGCCAGATGTGTAGCACAAGAACGCGCCCGAACTCTCGTCCACAACCGGCCACGAGAACCCATCGCTCTGCGCTGCCAGCAAGTCTTCGTAGCAGAGCGCGTTGACCATGCCCGGCGTGTGGGCCAAGCGGTCGCTCATCATCACGAATTTCGTCACCGTTCGCATCTGCGGCGCGAGTCTCTCGACGAGAGGCAAAAAGGTCTTGTCGAAGAGCAGCACATCCGGTTCCGCATGGTTCAGGATGAATACGATCTGTTCATCGAACAGGCGTGGATTGACGGTGTTCAAAACTGCGCCGATGCCGGGCGCGGCATAAAACAGTTCAAAATGCCGATGCGTGTTCCAGGCCAGCGTCGCAACCCTGTCGGCTGGCTTCACGCCGAGCGCCCTCAAGGCTGATGCCGCGCGTTCTGCCCGCTTTAGTTCGAGAGCGTACGTAGAGCGCGCTTCCGGCTCGTCCACGAGCCGGGAAACGACTTCGACTGAGCCATGTGCATTGGCCGCATACTTCAGGATGTCAATGATCTGAAGTGGCGGGGACTGCATGAGGCCCGGCAGTCCAGTTGTGCGGCTTTCTTCTGTCACGTGCGTATAACCTGGGTGAATGGAGTTTCTGAACTTTTGCACAAGCGACCGCATCGTTGTCGAGTTACGCGTTAAAAAACTGCGGCAATCCCGAACGCCTCATCGCTTTGAGGCGACGGAAAAAAGGTACGGGTGCTCAGACTGCTTCTGTTCTGGCCTCTATAGAAATTTACTCGCTGGATACGGGTCTGTCATCGAGGGTGCCCGAGACACGGCACGCGCCTTGGCCAGACCTGCGATAAGCATTCTGCTGCACAAGTGGAGAGTAGATTTTCTCTTGGCTGATATTGTTGAACCTATTTATTGATTGGGACTCTGAAGAGTAGGCTTCCAAATTTGATATCAGTTCGAAGGAAGCGGGGCTTTGGCGTCTACTGCCTCCAGTGCTAGCTGTATAAATTCATAGTCCGACCATTTTCCGTGGTCTCCCCGCAAGGCTGCTGCCAAATCCAGCTCCGCAAGACGCACGATCGTTACGCCAAGCGAGGGGATGACGTAGAGCCTCTGATTGCCGGCTCCGGCTGCGACGACCATATCAGCGGGAAGGAGGTCAGCATAATCGTCTATATCGGTTGTCGCTGTAACAGCATCCTTCGACTGTGAAGGCCGAGGCAGCCACCAGGATAGTCCGTAGGCTGCATTCGCGGCACCACCCTCGAAGAGTGCTTCAAATGTGTCCGGATCTACAATCTGTGTGCCACCAATCTGACCGCCACTGCGCACAAATTCTCCGAACTTTGCCCAGTCGCGGGCCGACATGACAACTCCCTGAGGCATAAGGGGTTGTTTGTCCGGCCCATTGCGCCAGCTGTAATCTTCAATCCCGAGGGGCGCAAACAGGTGCTCTTCGAGGTATTCTTTGGGGCCTCCAGACTTACCATATGCTTGCAGTTTAAGTCGCATGACTTCACCGAAAATCTGGGAAGGGACAGGCCCATAAAGGAATTTCGAGCCAGGTGGAGCGGCGATGTCGCTCGCGACCGCTTTTCCGTAGCCGGGCGGACGCCCGACGCGGCTTTTGTGCCCGCTGGTCATCGAGAGGAGATGACGCAGGGTTATTTTCTCGCGCTGCGGGTCATCCTGCCATTCGGTGAGCGTGGCTGCTGCAGGCTCGTCGAGTGACAACAGGCCGTCCTTTGCTGCAATGGCGGCCATGATGCCAAGAAAGCTCTTTGTGCCCGACCATAATTCGTGAGGTTGATCCAGCGTTGGGCGAGGGCTGCTGCAAACTGGCTCTCCGTCTTTTAACACAAGGACAGCCAGGCCGCGGTCTGCGTCAGACATTGCAATCGCCCGTTGGCATGCATCCGATTTGCTGGCGGTCTCAGCGGGAAGAGCTTGAGCTGCACACGAAGTTGCTGAAAGAGCCAGCACAAGAGACAAGGTTCTAAGCACTTTTAAACGGTCCTTTATTAGATTATCGATAATTCTGCCTTTTGAAAGTGCTTTAGGCTAGACGAAATTTTGAAAAGTTGGAAAAACGGCGTGGCAGACCAGCCAGAAGAAATGCCCCAGGAAGCAGCAAAAGATGCGCTCACCCAGGACCGTGTCATCGCGGCCGCTTTGATTGACGATATTGTAGAATGGCGCATTCCGCCCGGCTCATGGATCCGGGAGCGGGAGATCGCCAAGCGTTTCGGGGTGTCGCATGCGCCGGTGCGTGAGGCGTTCCGGCAAGTTGCGAATATCGGTCTCGTGGAAGTCGTTCCCTGGCGCGGCGCCCGTGTCGCGGTGATCGACAAGCTGGCAACAATTGAAATTCTCGAGCTCTGGAAATCCCTGTTCGGCGTCGTCTGCCGGCTGGCTAGCCAACGGATGACTGACGGCGAAGCGGAACAGCTCGTGGCACGGGTCAAGGAATTTACCGCCGTCGCGCATGCGACGCGGAATACGTTTGAGCATCTCGCGGTCTCGAACCGTATCGGTAGCTATATTGCGCATTGTGCACGCGCGCCGCAGTCAAAGATATTGCTGGACCGTGTTGCGATTGTTGCCAAATGGCAGCACCGCGTCATCTCTCAAAAGTTCCTCGAAGACTTGCCCGTCGCACCAGCACTTAAGTCAGCCGAAATCTATGAACAGCTCTGCGCGGCTATTCAGGCCCGGCAGGCGGAGAAAGCTGACAAGCTCGCCCGGTCCTTGATTGGCAATCTGCAGGATTACTTCCAGGAAGCGCTTGCGGCCTATCTGGATGGGCAGGCTGCCCCGCCTCCGCATCGAAAAGTGCCCCGCCGGAAGTAGGCTGACGAATTCAGCCTTCCGAGTCCGTCGTTCATTCGGCGGGCCACTCCTGTTTCAAGTTTCGCATTCTTGTCCTCTCGCATCGATTTGTTCGACGAAGACCGGGGGCGCTTGACAGATGCTCTCAAATATTATCGATAATCTCACATTATCGATAATATGGCCAAAACGGGCCGAATGGGAGGAACATATGCTTCGCTTTATGCTTTTTGCTTCAACAGCCTTGACGGTAGCTGCCACCGGGATCGCGCCTTCTTCAGCGCAGGTGCCTGAAACTGCCGCGGCGCCAGCTGACGGTGCGGAACCGGCAGACGATGAAGTCCGGCTCGGCGAAGTTGTCGTCACGGCGCGCCGCCGGGAAGAGCGGCTATCCGAAGTTCCAACGGCTGCCTCGGTGATCGGGGGTGACGCGCTTGCCGAGCGTGGCGGCGCCCGTACCAGCGGCGAATTGCTGGCCGATCAGCCCAGCGTTCGTTTCAACAATCTGAATTCGTCAGTCACGTCAGAGTTGTCCATTCGCGCGTCTTCGACAGCGCGCGCGACAAACGGCGATCCCAGCGTCGGTCTCTACCGGAACGCCTCGTATATCGGCGGAGGCGGAATCGGCGGCCGTAACTTTGCTCTGATTGATTTTCTGGACATCGGCCGCGTTGAGATTTTGCGCGGCACGCAAGGAGCGCTCTATGGGCGTAACGCTGTTGGTGGCGCAGTGAACGTCGTTTCAGCCCAGCCAGAATTCGAAACGTCCGGCTACGTGCAAGCGCAGTATGGCGTCGAGAACGAAAACCTTCGCGGTGAGGGCGTCTTCAATACGGCGCTCAGCGATACTCTCGCAGTGCGCTTCAGCGGTTTTGCGGTGGGGCAGGAGTCCGGTTTCTTCTATAATCCTGTCAATGACGTCTATTTCGACAGGGAAGAAGGCCAAGGTCTGCGGGCGCAATTGCGCTATCGTTCGGGTCCGCTGGATTTGCTCTTCCTGGCAGAAACGCAAAAGCTCGAAACGCCGGCAATCCACTATCAGATCGAAATTCCTGCCGGAACGCCGGGCTTCCCCGGTGGTTACATCCAAGACCGCTTCAACTATCCCTGGAACACGCCGCCGTCGGCCGAACAGGATGTGGACTCCTACCAGATCGTCGCGAAGTACGATCTGGGCGGGGCGCAATTGAACGCTACCACGCTCTACCGCGAGCGGGTTTCTGCCTATGATCTCGACGCAGATGCCATTAATGCGCAGGAACGTGCCGACGCTATCGCGGCCGGAAACATTCTGGCTGTCGTGCCGCTCGACGTGAATTCCGCCGCCTTCGTGCGGGATACGACGACCTCCTTCAACCAGGATATCCACCTTGCCGGAGAGGCCATCGACGGTCGGCTTGACTGGCTTGCCGGTATTGATCTTCTTCTCCTGGAGAGTGACTACTCAGTAGAGAACGCACGGACCCCCACGACCCCCAATCCATCGACCGGCAGTATCTCGCCGGTCAATCTCGAGTACAATTCCTACGCCGTATACGGATCGCTTGGTTTTGATCTTACGGAGCGATTGAATCTCACGGGCGAGCTTCGCTTTACTCAGGATGACCGGTCTCTGAGATCTCGCCTGTTTGATCGGGGAACCGGCGCGCCGCTCGGCGGCGCGGCCCGGGTTATCGACGCGAGCATTGACCCGAGCAATCTCTCCTACAACGCAACCGCCGCTTACAAACTGACTTCAGACATCCTGACTTATGCAAAACTCGGCACCAGCTATCGCGCAGGCGGATTTAACACCAACCTCGGTGACCCAAGACAGCCCCGTCCGATCGACGCCGCCTTCGATGACGAAACCTCCGAGAGCTACGAAATCGGCCTCAAGGGCACGCTCGGAAGCCGGTCCTATTTCGCTATAGCCGCCTATATGACCGATCAACAAGACCTCATCGCCCAGACAGATAACGGCTGCGCACTGACAAATCCGGCATGTCCCGTTGCGGCGACATCTTTCCTAACGAACGCCGGAGATGCAGAAAGCCGCGGGATCGAAGGCGAGATTTCGTCTCTGTTCGATGTTGCCGGTGGCAAGCTCTACACGGGCTTCAGCCTTTCGTATCAGGAAGGTGAAGTCGTGAGTGGGCGCTTCGAAGGGCTCGACCTGGCGCAAGTGCCCGAATGGCTCGGGTCTGCAACGTTCGACTATCGCCGACCAATTGGTGATGACGCGGAAGCTTTTGCAAACCTCGTCTACACGGCGCAGACCGGCGGTGTGCAGGAGTTGTCTGCTACGACGGTGCCGCTCGACGATTTCGGACTTCTGAACCTTCGCCTCGGGGCGCGTTTTGGCAAGGTCAGCGTGACGGCGTTCGCCCGGAACCTGACTGATGAGCTTTACTTCGTCGCCCGCGCGCCGACCATCAATCGTTACAACCAACCCCGCCTGACAGGGGTCGAGCTACGCTACGACTTCTGATCTGGAAACGAAGTTCCTCCCGGAACTATCTGCGCCTGCCGAACTCCCGGCAGGCGCATTTTTTGCTCTAGCCGATAGCGCGATGAACCATCCGGAGGAAAGCCGATCCGGTGGCTGCCAGTTCAATCAAGTCGACCTTGTCAGGCGTGTCCTGGTCCGTGTGATGGAAGCGCCCGGCTCCAAATGCGCCGAATGCGGAGGCGTAGCCGACGGCGAGGATCTCACTTAGCTCGCCGGCTGCGTCTTCTGCCGACATTGCGTAAGCCGCTTCGAGTCCGGGGCGGCCGTTGAAGATCTCGCGCGCCAATGTGTCGAGGCCTTTTGTTGCGCCGAGATAGCGCTGCGGGTCGGGCGAGGGGATCGGCAGAAGGCTCGGGCCAAGATCATGGAAATCAACGGCAGAGAGGTTCGCACCAAGATGAACCCAGAGCGCTGTCTCGGCAGGCTCAGGCGCGGCGCTTTCGAGAAACTTGTGTGCTCCCAGGTTTTCATACTCGTGACCTGACGTCGCCACCAAATGCATGTCTGCATCCGGAAGCGACGCGGCGAGCGTTCGTGCGAGCATCAGGAAAATCGCGATTCCCGGGCCTCTCTCGGAGGCGCAGATTCCCCAGCCGGATTTCGGCGTGCTGACGACGATCCGCGGGCCGGAGCCTTTGCGGCGGGCGATCAAATTGTCGGCCAGCCTCGTGGGGCGCGCTGGCGCGATTGAAAGGTGGGCAGTTTGTCCTTGCGCAGCTACCCGAAGGGCCGCCGAGTTGGCTGGAGAAATCGTCAGCATGGGGACGAGATCGATATCGGCAGGCGCATTCAACCGGATCGCAAGCCGGGTAGGGCCGTGGGTGATAGCGACAATGCCTGCCGATTGCGCTTCGCGGGCGGCCTTCAGCACACGCTGCCACTCCGGTGACATCAGGCTGGAATGCCGGCCGAAGCGCGCGTGATAAACCACCAGCTTGCCGCCCAGTTCCGGCGGAGGCAGGTCGGCGTGCCAGTGGACGAGTTCTGCCCGTGTTTCGATGGCCTTTCCCGGCGCCTGGATTGGTCCGGAAAGCGACGTGCCATCAGACAACGTCACCGAGCCGGTTTCGCCATCGCAGGATGGCACCTCGAACGTTTGCCGGCGCGTTTCGTATCCCGCGCCGAGCAATTCTCGGTCCAGCCAATCCGTTGTTGCAAGGTCACCGGCGCTACCAGAGAAGTGCGCACCAAAGCCCGCATAAGTGACGATGGTGCTCGCGAGTGCGCCATGAGTGCTTTCCTCGTATTCCATGGAACTCGTTTCCGTGACAGGCAAATTTGCGCAGGCGCCTAGCGCCGCAGCGGCGGGCAATAGCAAGGCGTGTCTTCGACTGATCATGCGAACGTCTTCCTCTTCAGAGCGGTGAACAAGGGGGGCCGCTAATGCGGCAGGTCGTCATATCTAGAGAGAATAAGGTCCAGTATTGGTTGCCGGAAACCAGCGACAATTCGTGTTTCAGGGGCAAAAAGCGCAACTTCATCGCGTTGAGGATCGTACCCGCCCCAGCCGGGAACCAATGCGCATTGAGGCTGGCGCGTCTTCGCGAACGATGCCCAGCATGCTGATAGCCCATCAGCGAACACTCGGTCCGAAGGTGTGAGTTCACCGACGACGCTCTCGTAGTATTCAGTCGTATCGAATACGTAAGTGATCTCTGATCCATGTGCCGCGCCATCGGACTTTTCGCGTCGGCGTTCGGCGACATAGTCAAAATGATAAAGGAAGCTCGGCGCGCCGTCGCTGGTCTCAGTTGCGAGCCATCGGGCTGGAGCGACAAACCAGATGTCTCCCAAAGCCTGACGTGCAAACTCAGGATCGGTTGCCGGAAGACCGTAAACAGTCTCTGCTTCGGTCAACTGATCACCGAAATACGCGGTCGCAATTTCAGGTCTCAGGCCCATCGCCAAAAGGACACTTGCTTCATTGCTGTTTGCCCCGATCATCAAAGGCACATCGAGTTCTTCGCCGTCTGCGAAACCCCTATACGGGGGAGCGCGCAGAAGCCGCCCATCGATGAACGGATTAACTGAGCCGCCGCTGCGCACGCCAGCGACTGTTACCCAATCATCAGCGCTTGTTGCTCGTAGGTCGCGAGCAGTCGCGTCCGCGCCAAGGCCCACGGCGTTTGCGGCGGCGAGACCAAGCGCTTCCTGCTCTGTGAGGGATCTCGGCGGAAGTAGATTTACGCCAGACTGAACGATAGCGGCCGAAAACAAACCCGAAGCTTCAGGCATCGACAACAAGGTCATTGTGCTCACCGCACCGGCCGACTCTCCGAACACGGTGACCCTTGCCGGATCCCCCCCGAAAGAAGCGATGTTTGTCTGAACCCAGCGCAAAGCGGCCAGTTGATCCATCAGTCCGAAATTGCCGAGCGGGGCGTCCGCTTCGGCTTCGGCGGTAAGCGCCGGATGGGCGAAGTAACCCAGCGCGCCAAGCCGATAGTTGATTGTGACAACAATAACGCCCTGCCTGGCCAGTTGTGTTCCGTCAAAGATTGGGAACGTGCCCGAACCTATCACATGAGCACCGCCATGAATCCAAACCATGACAGGCAGATCGGCTGCCCCTTTCGGGCGCCAGATGTTGAGGTGCAGGCAGTCTTCTGACTGGAAGTTGGCGACCCCGCCAGCCACCACCGCAAGCCGGACGGGTTGCGGGCAGGCCGGTCCCATTTGGGTGCCATCCCTGACACCGCTCCAGCTGGCGGCATCAGCGGGCGGGCGCCAACGCCGCTCGCCGGTCGGAGCGGCGGCGTAAGGTATATTTAGATAGGCTTCAATCTCGCCATCGGTCTTTCCGGAGATCATGCCTTTAGTAATGTGAACAATAAGGCCTTCTGCCGGCCTTTCAGTGATCAAGGCGCACGCTTGCATGACAGCAAGCAGGGCAATCTGGACAATCAGCCAACTTTTAGTCATTCGCACCCCCTCAAAGCCAATCGCCATAACTTGAATACCTCTGTCGCCCGATCAGCGGTTTCGTGCTTCAATCGAAAGCGAATGAGGGCTGAAATTATCGATAATATCCCACAAGGTCAAATGGAGATCCAGTTCCTGCGAGGGGTGGAGGACTGGTCAGGATCTCGCGAGCTAGAATAGTCATGCTTTCGCAGGCGTGACGCCGATAGCGGCTAGGCGCCGGTGCAAAGCAAAAGGCGGTGACCCAAAAATGAGCGGCCACCGCCTTGTCTGAAAAAGTCTTCTTTGTAAGGCGTGTTTTTGGAGCGGCTGTCCACCAATCTGAATCGGAGTGCAGCTTATGCCCCTTTCAGCGACTTATAACCCTTCAGTCCGCCGGCGATAAATTTGGCGTTGACGTATCCCATCTCTCTCAGCGTGTTGGCGGACAGAGCGCCGCGGTTGTAGGCGTTGCAGTAGCACAAGATGACAGCATCACGGTCGGGGATGGCAGCTTCGACGTTCATTTCGAGCTTTCCACGGCTCACATGGAGCGAGCCGGGAATGTGGCCGGCATCGTGCTCTTCCTTGTCGCGGATATCCAGAACGATCGCGCCTTCCTGTTGCAAGCGATCGACGTCGCTTGGCGCGACTTCTTCAACTTTGGCCCGCGCGGCGTCGGCCAAGGCTTGAAACTTTTCTGAGTAGTTCATGGATGTCTGACTTTCCTGATGGAGCAATGGACGGTGAGGGACGCGACCACGCGCGACGAAACTTTGACAGCGGGGACTCGGTTTCTTCGAGTGTTACTTTCGAACTTATTGTTTAGCGCAATGGTCGAGCCACTGATGCATCTGCTCTCGTTCGGGCGACCGGTGAGATTCTGGTGGAGCTGCGTAACTTGGTTACTTTTACTGTCGCTCAACTTTTAGTCATGTGAGAACGGATGTGTTGCTTCTTCGACTTGCCTTGTTTTTCTTGGCCCTGATCATGCCCGGCATAATCGGACCCGCCAGTGCAGAAACCAGTCGTCTCGCCTAGAAACGCTGGCATATACCCATTGACATGACCCCTAGCTGGGGCAGGGGAATCGCATGTGAGGATCTGCATTTGATCTTGAAGGGGATTCTCTTGCTCGTGGGCAGAGGAGAGCAGTCATGGAGAGACCTTCGGTATTATTGACGTCGTTGGAAGACCCTCGGGGTTCGAACGTGGTCCATCGGCCTGGAGATATTATCCTGATTGCGGTGGCATCGGCGCTTGGCGGCGGGGCGACGTGTGTTGCTATTGCGCAGTTTGCTTGGGGTGGTTGCGATTGATGGTAAGGCGCTGCGCCGGGCCCATGTGACCGGGATGGCGACGGCGCCGCCGCTGATGGTCACGGCCTGGGCGGCGAACGCACGCCTGGCGCTGGCCGGTGTGATGCCGGACCTGGCCAAGGGGGAGAATGAGGTCACAGCGGCGCTTGCCGTGCTCGACCTTCTGGACCTGAAGGGCACGGTCGTCACCGCCGACGCGCTGCACACCCATCGCCGGATGGCGGCGAAGATCCTGGAGCGCGGCGGAGACTATGCCCTGTGCCTGAAAGGCAATCAGATGAAGATTAAGCGGGATGCTGAAGCGGTCCTGGCCGGCGCGCAGAAAGACGCCACCGCTCGCTCGAGCGGCCGTGCGCATGGCCGGCGCGAAGCCCGCAGCATCCGCATCGCTGATGCACCGGGTTTTGCTGAAAAGCATGACTTTCCGGGCGTTGCCGCGATCGCCGAAGTGACGACACAGCGCGGCAACGCCAAACCCAAAACACGCCTCTTCCTGTTCTCACGCCGGATGAAAGCCGCTGATGCCCTGGCCGTCGTACGCGCTCACTGGACCATCGAAAACAATCTTCACTGGAGCCTCGATGTCGTGTTCAGGGAAGACGATCTGCGCGCCCGCAAAGACAACGCACCGGCCAACCTCGCCCTCATCAACCGCGCAGCCCTCAACATCATAAACGCCATCGACGATCCCAAAACTTCAAAACGACGAAGGCTCATGCGATGTGCGTGGGAAGACGAATATCTTGAGAAAGCCACAGCCCACATGCGATAGCCCTGCTAGCTGGGGGGGCACGCCAGCCGATCGCGGATGAATTTCCCCTTGGCAAATGTTTAGCCCAATCTGAAGAAGCTTCGCCGCCAACTTCTGTGCTTGTCGGCGCCTGTACCCCAACATATAGTATGGGTCCGAACCTGGACTACTGGAGAAACTGATGACGATGCCAAAGCCCGTCGATCCGGTCCCTGCGGCAACCATGCTCCTACTTCGCGACGCGCCGGAGTTTCAGGTCCTGATGGTCAAACGCCATCACCAGATCGATTTTGCCTCCGGCGCGCTGGTATTTCCCGGAGGAAAGCCTTCGGCCGGGGATGAAGCTCTCGAATGGGCTAATCATTGCGAGGGCTGGAGCACTTTCGACGATACGCAGCGCACTTTGCGGATTGCCGCGATCCGCGAAGCGTACGAGGAAGCCGGCATCCTGCTAGGCGATTATCGTGACGGCGGTGCGTTCGAGGATACATGTGATCTTGAAAGTCGCAAAGCGGTGGAGCGAGGGGAGCGCGAATTTCTTGACGTCGTTCGCGAGGCCGGTGTGCACCTACGCCTCGATCGGTTAAGCAATTTCGCAAGGTGGATAACGCCCACCTTCATGCACAAGCGCTTCGACACACATTTCTTCGTTGTTCGCGCGCCCGAACGCCAGATTGCCGCATGCGATGGATACGAAACCGTCGATGCGGAATGGCTTTCGCCGCACAAGGCGTTGGAAATGGAAGCCAGCGGCGAACGAACCATTATATTTCCTACGCGCTTGAATCTGCAACTGCTGGCCAAAGCCGCAAGCGCAGCGGATTGCGTGGCGCAGGCTGAAGCCCGCGATATCGTAACGGTTCTGCCTGAAATCATTCAGCGAGACGGGAAGAATGTCCTCACTATTCCCGAAGACGCGGGTTACGGCCCCGCCTCCGAAATTGTGGGCTGACGGCAAGTTGCGAGCGGCGAGAAACCTTCGTCGTCAGTAACCGGACAATCGCGCAAAACGGTCCTTGAGGTAGCTTGACGACCCCCAACTCGCCTCGAGCACGCGAGCACGCTTGAGGTAGAAGCCGACATTGAATTCGTCGGTCATCCCGATGCCGCCATGCAGCTGGATACCCTGGTTGCTGATAGCGTGCAGCACGCGATTTGCCTCGGCCTTGGCGATGGTCGCTGCACGCGCGACTCCAAAACCGCTGTCGACTGCCTGTAAACCCGCCTCGACCGCGGAGCGCATCTGCGTGAGGTCGGCGAACAGATCCGCCATGCGATGTTGCAGCGCCTGGAAAGTGGCGAGCACCTGATTGAACTGCACACGCTGCTTCAGATAGTCGAGGGTCGTGTCGAACACAGCTTGCGCCATGCCGAGCATTTCGGCAGCGGAAAGCACGCGCGCCCGGTCGAGCACGTCGCCAAGCAGACTGTCGCCTCCGCCCTCGAGCTTCTCGGCGGAAGCGCCAGCGAATTGGATATCGGCGTGGCTGCGCTGATCGGTGAGCTTGCGCGTGGTCAGTGAAACGCCATCGCCCTTTTCGATCAGGTATAGGCCGTCCTTGGCTGCGACCACGAAGAGGCTGGCACCATGCGCCTCGTGCACGAATGCCTTTTTGCCGGTCAGCTTGCCGCCCGAAACGCTGGTCTCGATTGCGGAGGGATCGCAATGCGTTCCTTCCTCGACAGCCAGCGTTGCTACGGTTTCGCCGCTGGCGAGCCTGGGAAGCCATTTGGCCTTCTGCTCGTCGCTTCCGCCGAGCAGGATTGCGCTCGCCGCGATGGTTGTGGCCACCAGCGGACTTGCGGTCAGCGTTTTGCCGAGTTCCTCGACCACGAGGCCGGCCGACAAGAAACCGAAATCTGATCCACCATGGGCCTCGGGAATGATGATCCCGACCCAGCCCATTTCGGCCATCGCGGCATAGGCGTCAGCGTTGTAGGCCTGCGGTTGGCCTGCTGCGCGGACTTTGCGGAACTCGGATACCGGGCTTTCCTTGGTCGCCCAGTCGCGCGCCATGTTGCGCAGCATTTCCTGTTCTTCGCTGAGAACTGCCATTGTCCTTGCTACCCTCGCTTACTGGTGGTCGAGCATGCCAAGCACCCGCTTGGCAATGATGTTGTTCTGGACTTCGGTCGAACCGCCATAGATCGTCGCTGCCTTGCCGAAGAGCCAGCCGCGCACATCCTCAAGTTCGTCATCGCCAAACTCGTCGCCTTCCCAGCCGAGGCCCTGAAAGCCGCGGATTTCGATCAGCAACTCGCTGCGGTCCTGGGCCAACTTGGTGCCGACCTTTTTCAGAACCGAACTGATCTCCGAAACGCCGCCTTGCGCCTTGCTTTCCTCGACCGCACGAAGCGCGGTGAGCAGGAAGCTGTTCCAGCGGATCTCAAGATCGGCGATCTTGTCGCGCAGGACCTTGTTGACGAGCGCGCCATCACCGCCGGTTTCGCAGTACTTCTTGGCGATATCGCCAAGGCTCTGGCCCATCATGCCGGCGAGGCGCCCTCCGCCCGAAATGTTCGTGCGCTCGTGCTGAAGCAGGCGCTTGCCGATAGTCCAGCCCTGGCCTTCCTTGCCCACGAGATTTTCTTTCGGCACCTTCACATCGGTGAAGAAGGTCTCGCAGAACGGGCTGGTTCCGCTGATCATTGTGATCGGGCGGACTTCAACGCCTGGTGCGTCCATGTCGATCAGCATGAAGCTGATACCTTTGTGTTTGTCTGACCGGTCGGTGCGGACGATGGCAAAGCACTTGTCAGCCCACTGGCCACCGCTGGTCCAGGTCTTCTGGCCGTTAATGAGGTAGTGATCGCCCTTGTCGACCGCGAAGGTCTGCAGGTTTGCGAGGTCTGATCCGGCATTCGGCTCCGAGTAGCCCTGGCACCAGCGAATTTCGCCACGGCAGATTGGCGGGATATGCTCCAGCTTCTGCCTTTCGTCGCCGTATTCGAGCAGGGTCGGGCCGAACATCATCACACCCATTCCGCCGATCGGATTGTAGGCGCCGACCTTGGCGAACTCATGCTCGATGATTCTGGCCTGGCCTTTGGTCAGTCCGCCCCCGCCATATTCCTTGGGCCAGGTTGGCGTGCCCCAACCACGCCCGCCCACGGCTTCTCGCCATTTCTTCTGGACAGGGTTCTCGTCGGTCGGACCGTCGAGCCCGGCCATCATATTGCCCGTGCCCTTGAGTTCGTCAGGGAAATTGGTGGCGAGGAATTGCCGCACTTCGGTGCGAAACGCGTCTTCGCTCGTGTGGACATCGGATTTTAGTTGTGTTGGCACGGAAACCTCCGTTCAAATCAAATTCGTGGCACCCCACTCGGACGACAAGGGCGTGCTCTGGCTGGTCAGTACTGCTGCGCAGGAACGTGCAAAACCAAACCTTCCATCTCAGCTTCCATGGGTATCTGGCAGGCGAGGCGACTGTATTCGCTGGCCCCTTCTGCAAATTGCAGGAGTTCGGCCTCCGCTTCGCCTTCCTTCAGACGACCAACCTTGTCGATCCAGGTCGGGTCGACATGGACATGACAGGTCGCACAGGCGCAGGCCCCGCCGCAATCGCCGTCGATGCCCGGCACGCCGTTGAAAAGCGCCGCTTCGCGCGCTGTTTCGCCCTCAGCAATTTCGACTTCCCGCCGCGTTCCATCGCTGGATACGAACGTCACTTTGACCATCATAAACTCCGTATTTCTGCCTTAGTAAATCAGCGGGCGTGCAGCCGCACCGGCAGCTTGGTGATCCCACGCACAAGGGTTGAATACAGGCGCTCGGGTTCGCCGGTCACCTCGACCTTGGCGAATCGCTTGTGAATCTCTTCCCAGATGATCCGCAACTGCAGTTCTGCCAGCCTGTTGCCCATGCAGCGATGGATGCCATAGCCGAATGACAGGTGATGACGCGGATTCTTGCGGTCAATGATGAACCGGTCGGCCTGGTCGATAACCGTTTCGTCGCGGTTGCCCGACAGGTACCACATCACGACCTTGTCGCCCTTCTTGATCTGTTTGCCGCCGATCTCCCAATCCTGAAGCGCAGTGCGGCGCATGTGAGTCAGCGGCGTTTGCCAGCGGATGATTTCCGGCACCATGCTGGCAATCAACGATGGGTCGTTATTCAGTTTGCGATATTCGGTGGGGTTCTGATTGAGGGCGAGCACACCGCCGCTGATTGAATTGCGCGTGGTGTCATTGCCGCCCACGATCAGCAGCAGGAGGTTGCCCAGAAATTCGAGGAAAGGCATATCCTTTGTCGCCGGGGAATGCGCCATTATGGAAATCAGGTCGTTCCTCGGCGGCTCATTGACGCGCTGATCCCACAGGCCCTTGAAATACATCGCGCACTCGATGAGCTCTTCGCGCCTCGCTTCGTACGATGCGACGATGCCGGTTTCAGGAGCAGCGGTGGTGACATCGGACCAGCGGGTGAGCTTGCGGCGTTCTTCCCACGGAAAATCGAACAGGGTGGCAAGGGTCATCGTGGTCAATTCGATCGAGACCTTGTCAACCCAATCAAATTCCTCGCCGATCGGTAGATCATCGAGAATCTGACACGCTCGTTCGCGGATTGTCGGTTCGAGCAACAGCAAGTTGGACGGTGCCACAGCGGGGGTGACGGCCTTGCGTTGCTGGTCGTGCTTTGGAGGATCCATGGCGATGAACATTTCAAGTTCGAGCGCACCTTCCACACTATGCATGTCCTGGATGGCGATACCGCCGAGCTTTGCCTCCGATGAGAAGACTTTGTGGTTGGTATCGACGGCCATGATGTCGTCGAATTTGGT
>NZ_NCJT01000222.1 GCF_002282565.1 Hyphomonas sp. 34-62-18 | reverse complement strand
ACAGTGCGCCGAGCTCATATTCCTCGATGTCCAGATAGACGCCGGCGACGTTGCGGCAGTGTCCGCCGACATTGTGCTCGTCACAGCCGATCAGGGAATAAGTCAGTCCCTTCTGGGCGTCGAAAGTGGCCGCTTCAGGATCGGCGTAAACGCGGGCGGCGACATCGCAGCCCATCAGATCGTGGTAGTTGTTGCAGGTGCGCTCGGCGAACCAGCCGGCGTTGGCCATGTTGATCATGGCGGGGTATTTGCCTTCGCTGCCGTCCCAGCCCCAGTAGAGGCCCCAGAAGCAGGGGTTTTCCACGCCGGCCTCGCAGCCCGCCTTGGCGGTGGCGACGGCCTTGTCGAAATCATGTGCGGGCGAGGTGGCGCTGAGGCGGTGGCCAATGCTTTTGTCACAGCCATCGACATGGCCCATCGCGCAGGCGCGCTCCATGTATTCGACGCCCTTGACCACATCCTTGGGTACGTTGCCGTCGCCATTGGTGTAGAAATAGCCCGTTGTGGTGCAGCCATCGGGGATGCCCATGTCGCAGGATTTGAGGAAGAAGGTGGCGGCCTTCTGCTTATCTTCCGGGGCGCCGAGGCCCTGGGCATATTCGGCGCCGGTGTAGAAGCAGGCTTCAGCGTCGCCGGCGTTGCAGGCAGGCTCAGACTCCGTCTGGGCGCTGGCGGGGGCGGCGAAGAAAGCTAGGGTTGCCACTGTGGCGGCGAGTGCGAGAATGCGCATGAGGCAGGCTCCCTGTGATGCTAGGGGACAAACGTGCCTTGATGTTTGAGGGAATTTGGCGTTGAGGGCGCTCCCCTGTTCAGGGGGGCTCAACGGGGCTGCATCGGCTCCGAGTAGTCAGGGCTTTGCCAATCTGACAGGTCCAGACCTGTGAGCCGGGCGGTTTCGGCAATGTCTGCATGATAAAGCGCGTCGAGATAGCGACGGGTATCAGTGGGCGGAACGTCCTGCTCGACCTGCCGGCGGCGGCGCATCTTGGGAAGGATGTACAGAAGCTCCGCCTCGCGACCGAGCGCGGGCGCCACACCGAGGAAGGTTTCAATACCCGAAAGAGTGGCCGACAGGGATGCCCACAACTGGTCCGTGCGGATGAAATGAACTTGATTGGCGGGAAACAGGGAAAGGAGCCTGCGAACCTGGCCGCTGTAAAAGCCGCGCTCGATGTAGGAAAAGTGGCGGTGATAGCGGTCAGGATCTTCCGGCGCGCGCTGGCTGCCTTCCACTGTGATCGCGCGGTCGAATGGAAGATTCTCGATTTCGCGCTGCCATGACATGCGCCAAAGGCTGTAGGCCCGCAATGCCGGATGACGCAGGAGCACGATCAGCCTGGCCGCCGGATTGTGCGCATGAAGCCGTTCAAGGGCCTGCGGCCAGTAGATGTAGACCGGCGTTGCCTCGCCGCGCTGCACCGAAGGAACATCCCAGTCGAACTGTTCGTGAAGGCGGGAATAGTCCGGCGCAGACCAGTCCACCGCCATTTCCTCGTCGAAGAAGTGAACTTCCTTGCGCCTGGAAATCTGCAAGCCGGGATGGCCTCGCAGATAGGTGGCGAGCGCGGTCGTGCCGCCCTTCTGTACGCCGATCACGAAGAAATCGAGCTTCGGAGTGGCCGAAGCCTCCGGAGCGCTCATGTGCGGAAGGACTTACGGCCGAAATAGGCGCTGCCGGGCGGTGGCGGCGGGGGCGGACTCGTAGAGTCCGTTCCGGTTTCTTCAGGCTTCGACGTTTCAGCGTCGTCCGTCAGGCTGAGAGCCGTGGCGCCCCAAGGGTCGTTTTTCTCTTCGGGTTTTTCTGCCTCGGCCTCTTCTGCTGGAACCTGTGCGGCTTCTTCCGGGGCGGCAGTTTCAACGTCGAGGGTCTCTACAGGCTCTGGCTCGGGCTCAGCTTCTGGCAGTTTCACTGCGGCGAGCAGCTTGCGCACATGGGCGGCAGCGGCCGAAGCGGTGGAGACTTCAAAATCCGGCACGCGCTTGTCGAGCCGTCGCGCAAGTTGGCGGGCCTGATGGTGGGTGAGGGATTTGAGCTGGACGTTGAAGGCATCCTGCCCGATGGCGGCCTGGGCAAGGGCAAGGCTTTCGGGCGTCTGACCGGCGGAAAGCAGCAGCTTCTTAACGATCATGCCGGCGGCTGCGGCCCAGTCTTTCTCGGCGACGCCGAGCGTTTCCTGAAGGCGCAGGAGGGCGTTGATCGCCTCGATGCCGGACACCTCGCCTTCAGCGTTCATGCAACCTTCTCCCGGACTTCGGCGAGCAGCTGTTCGATGATCTGCAGCGCTTCGCCTGACCATTTGGCCTGAAGCGTCGGCTCTGGCCCGAGCTCGATGGGGTTTGAGGCAAAGCCCGGCTTCATCGGGATGACGGTCTTGAACATCGCGAATTCGGTTTCCGCTGCATTTGACGCTTCCCGCATCGCCCCGAGGACGACCTGCTGATGGGAAGAGCCATCATAGCGGGTGGCCAGGACAACCGGGAGCGTTTCAATGTCCCGGTTACGCAGATTCTTCATGATGTCGCCAGTGAAGAGGTCGAGGCCCAAGGTGGACATGAAATCCGGAATTGTGGGCACGATGATCAGGTGGCTGGCAGCAAGGACGGTTTCCGTCATCACCGAAATGCCGGGCGGGCAGTCGAACAGGATCACATCATACTGGGCTTTGAGCAGGTTGAGGTCGTCCCGCAGGCGCTTGCCGACCTGATTCTGCAGGGCCTCCATGGCGTAGCCCTTGGCCGTCAGCTCGAAGATCAGCTCGCGCTCGGTCTTGCGAAGCCGCGGTGAGGACGGGATCAGATCCAGCGGCAGGGACTTGCCCTTGAAAGTGACGTCGCTGGCGTCCGTAATGATGAACTCGCCCAGGCGGCGCTGCTCTCCGGCGAAGAAGTTTTCCAGGAGCCAGTCAGAAATGGTCATATAGTCATTGATGGCCTCGAACAGATGTTCGTCGCCATTGTTGCCGAAGATCAGCAGCGAAGCATTGGCCTGGGTGTCGAGGTCAATCACCAGGGTGCGCATGCCCGAGGCCGCAAAGGCTTCTGCGAGGCTGACGCAAGTGGTGGTTTTGCCGACACCGCCTTTGGAATTGGCGATCGAAATGACGCGGGCAGACATTTTGCGTTTCTGTTCCTGTCTCTGTCAGAGATCCGGCTCTTGCCAGATTTGGGGGGACAAGGCCACCCGTTATCCCTGCTTTTGAACACCCCTCCAGAATAAAAAATCGTCAATGATTCAGAGGCCAGCGCGCTGACGTTGCAAAAACGCGCACCTGCCAATCCGGTGGGGGAGCCCACGCGTCCAGAATTGGGACTGTCGGAACAAGCCGGCAGTGACCACGGAGCGGACCTTTGAGCTGGAATTGGCCATTTGCGAAATCAAGACAGGAGCTGAAATCGGCGGGCCATCTTGAATGGCCGCTGGTGGCGCTGAGCGAGCCCCGCGCGGCCAGCTGGGGCAGCCGCGAGGCCGGCGCGCTGACGCGGGACGGGTATCTGAAGAATGCCGTTGCCTATCGCTGTGTGCGTATGGTGGCCGAGGCGGCCGCGTCCATTCCGCTGAAATGCGCAAATGAAAATATTGCGCGCCTGATGCGCCAGCCTATGCCGGAAGCGGCGACCGCGGGGTTCCTGGAAGCTGTGTATACGGAGCTTCTTCTGACGGGGAACGCCTTTGTGGAGGCCGTGCGACTTCCCGGCGAAACTTCAGTAGCGGCACTGTTTCCGATCCGTACAGGACGGGTGCGTCCGGTGAAGGATGCTGCAGGCTGGGTGGAGGCCTGGGCCGTGAAGGGGCAGGGGCGGGAGCGGCGCGTGGGGCGCGAGGCGAGCGGCTGGTGCCCGATGCTGCAGGTGAAGCTCTATAATCCTGCAGACGAGGCGATGGGCCTTCCGCCGCTGGCGGCGGCGCGCCGGGCGCTGGACCTGCACAATGCCGGGGCAGACTGGGCCAAGGCGCTGATCGACAATGCGGCCAAGCCTTCCGGCGCGCTGGTTTATGGCGGCGGCGGGCGCATCCCGGCTGATCAATTTGACAGGCTGAAAGAAGAACTGGCGCAGAGCTTTTCCGGGGCAGGCAATGCCGGGCGGCCGATGTTGCTGGAGGGCGGGCTGCAATGGCAGGCCCTGTCGCTGTC
>NZ_NCJT01000036.1 GCF_002282565.1 Hyphomonas sp. 34-62-18 | reverse complement strand
GCGCCGCCCTGATTGATGGTGTGGCAGGTCGAGCACTGGCTGGCGAACAGGCGCTCACCGCGCGACAGGTCCGCGCTGGCGAGGGCTGCGCCCAGGTCGAACACTTCTTCTGCAGCAGCTGCGCCAGCGCCGGCAGCTTCAGCCACTTCGACGCAATAATGGAACTGCTGACACATCTTCTCCGAAAGCGTGGCCGCTTCGCCATGCTCATCGCCGTGATGGCCCGCGCCGCTGGCGAACACCACGTTCGGGAGCTGCATGAGGAACATGATGCCGAGCGCGCTTGCGAGCAGCGCTCCGAAGATCTTGTTTAGACCGAGCTCTCCCATGAGGCATTCCTTCGAATCTGTAGCGTTATTCTGTCTTGGCGCGCGCCTTTTGGCACGCTAACCGGGTGCGCACAATATAACGGGTGCCTGTTCGGGGCGCTTCCCCCCGCCGTCGCGGCGATCAGACGCATGCCGGGGGTCATTCATACAGGGAATTCCGGCATGACCAGCAAAATTGCCTATCAGGGCGAACCCGGCGCGAACTCGCATATCGCTTGCAGCGAAGCGTTCCCCGGCTTCGAACCGATGGCCTGCCGGACTTTTGAAGACTGTTTCACCGCCGTAGAGCGCGGCGAGGCAGACCTGGCCATGATCCCCGTGGAAAACACGATCGCGGGCCGGGTGGGCGACATTCACTATCTGCTGCCCACCACCCAGCTGCACATCACCGGCGAATACTACCTGCCCATCCGCTTTCAGCTGATGGCCCTGCCGGGCACGAAGCTGGAGGAGGTAAAGAAGGCGCGCTCCCACATCATGGGCCTGGGCCAGTGCCGCAACTTCCTGCGCAAGCATGGCATCGACCCGGTCACCGCAGCCGACACCGCGGGCGCGGCCCGCGAGGTCTCCGAACTACGCGACCCCAGCATCGCCGCGATTGCCCCGCGCCTTGCCGCCGAAGTCTACGGCCTGGAAATCCTGGCGGAGAACATCGAAGACGCGGCCCACAATACGACGCGCTTCGTCATCATGTCCCGCGAGCCGGCAGACATTGATGCCGGCGATGGTCCGGCCAAGACGGCCTTCATCTTTGAAGTCCGCAACATTCCGGCCGCTCTCTATAAAGGCCTCGGGGGCTTTGCCACCAATGGCGTCAACATGACCAAGCTGGAGAGCTATCTCGTGGGCGGCTCCTTCGAGGCATCGCAATTCTATGCCGAGATCGAAGGCCACCCGGACGAGCGCCCGGTGCAGCTGGCGCTGGAGGAGCTTGGCTTCTTCTCCCAGTCCCTGAAAATTCTCGGCGTCTTTCCAAAGGCGCTCAACGCGCGGCTGTAGCCGCCTCCAGCCGTGCCATCGAACACGCATGCGCGATGGCTGGTTCGATATGTTCCACGAACAGCCGCGCCTTGCCGCGCAGCTTGCCTGAGGTCCACACTGCGTGGATCGGCAGGGAAGGGCCTTGCCATTCCGGCAGCACACGGACCAGCCGCTGATCCCCGAAACATTCAGATGCCAGCCAGGCAGGCGCCAGCAGAATGCCGAGCCCGCCTGCAGCCGCTTCCAGCAGCGTCTCACCCGAGGACGCGCGGAAGGGCCCATCGACGCGCGCTTCGAAATGTTCCTCGCCCCGACGCAGATCCCAGATGGTCTGCCGTGTGTGGCGGAAGACGACGGCTTTATGGTTGACGATGTCTTCCACCGTATGCGGCGCGCCGTGGCGGGCGACATAATCCGGTGATGCCCAGAGCACTTGCGGCGCCTCGCCCAGCTTCTTTGCCATCAGCCGCGAGTCGCGCATCTCTCCCAGGCGGAAAGCGATGTCGACGCCATCGGCAACAAGGTCCGTGATCGCATCGTCTGAGATGAGGTCGAACCGGATGCTGGGATAGGCCGCCAGAAAAACAGACACGGCCGGCGCCACAACCCGCCGCCCGAAAGAGTGCGAGCAAGACACCCGCAGCAACCCTACCGGCGAATGTTCCAGGCCGCGCGCTTCGGCCTCGGCCTCGTCAAACTCTGTCAGGATGTCGACCGCGCGGCGGTAGAAGCGTTCGCCCGCTTCGGTGAGGCTGAGGGCGCGGGTCGTCCGCTGGAAGAGGGTTGTGCCGAGGCTGGCTTCAAGATCCTGGATTCGCCGTGAGACGGTAGGCTGGCCAAGTTCAAGATCGGCAGCGGCCCGCGAAAAGCTGCCGGCATCGGCAACACGCACGAACAGCTGCATGGCTTCAATTCTGTCCAAACCGGTCCTCCGGAAGCTGACGGGCCGCGATCACGCGGCTGTGTGGATTGCTCACGAGTACTTGCTTTGCGCAAAAAACCCAAGCGGGCGTAAGTCAGCGGACCACAGATAGGGGGAGGGACCCGTGGCCATTCAAATCAAAAGTCTCGCCGGGCCAGCTTACAGCCTGGTTGCTGCGGGCGTATTTCTCGACAGCCTGCGCTTCAAGTTTACCAACGCGCCGGAGACGCAGACCATCTTCGGCAAGCTCGATGCCTGGGCAGCGAGCCTTGGCGCCGGTGGCCTCTTTTCGCAGACGGGCCTCTTCAGCCAGTATGTGATCGGTAGCGCAGAACTTGTCGCGTCCACCCTGTTGCTCGCCAGCCTCGTGCCGCGCCTGAAGCGCCTTCGCACCATCGGCGCGCTGATCGCCGTGGCGGTGATGACCGGGGCCGTCAGCTTCCACCTCTTCACACCGCTGGGCGTTGATCCGAATGAAGACGGCGGAGGCCTGTTCGCCATGGCGGTCGTGGTGTGGCTCTCCTCGATTGCGATGCTGATCGCCGGCCGCGCAACCCTCTTTGATGTGGCGCGTGCGCTGGCCAATGCGTTGGTGCCGCCCTCATCCACGCTTACCGCCTCAGAAAAGGTTCCTCACGGATGAATACCCGCGCCCTCTTTGCCGCCCTGATCCTTGCCACCTCGCCTGCGCTGATCCTTCCGCTGCCTGCCGCCGCGGAGCCGCCGGTCTATACCGATCTCTTCTCCGATATTGCGGTGCAGGGATATGATCCGGTTGCCTACTTCACGGCCGGAGAACCCATCAAGGGCGAGAAGGCTTTCACTGCGGAGTTCAAGGGCGCCACCTTCCGGTTTGTCAGCGCGGCGAACCGCGATGCCTTCCTTGCCGATCCCGAAAAGTATGCGCCGCAATATGGCGGCTACTGTGCCTGGGCGGTGAGCCAGGGGTATCACGCCAAGGGCGACGCACGCTTCTGGAAGATCGTCGATGGGAAGCTCTACCTCAACTATAGCGCATCGGTTCAGAAGAAGTGGGAAGGAGACATTCCCGGCTTCATCGCCGAGGCCGACAAGGCCTGGCCGGAGATCAACCGGTAGCGCGCGCCACGCCGGTCAGGGCGGCCAAGGGTTGATACGCGGGAAGCAGCGTGCGCGGTACGTAAAAGCTAGGAAGCCAGAAAGCGTAGACGCCACGGTGCATCATGAAATGCTGATAGTGTTCTGTTTTTCCAATAAAAAACGGGCGAGACCAGCTCGCCCGTTTCATGTGAAGATTGTCCGTAGACTTACTTCTTTTTAGCGGCCGGTTTTTTGGCGGCCGGTTTTTTTGCCGGAGCAGCTTTAGCAGCAGGAGCTGCTTTGGCTTTCACGGCCGGCTTTTTCGCCGGGGCAGCTTTGGCAGCAGGCTTCTTAGCCGGTGCTGCTTTAGCGGCCGGAGCTTTAGCGGCCGGTTTTTTTGCCGGGGCTGCTTTGGTGGCAGCTTTAGCGGCGGGTTTCTTTGCAACTGCCATGTCTGATCTCCTATCATCTGGCCAGCCAATAATATCGTGATTCGGGAGAAATCAACTCCTGATTTTCACAAATGAGGAGAATCCGTGTAGCAGTCCGTATACGATCAATCGTTCCGGAAGGCCCATACCTTCATGATATGGTGGGCGATGGCGGTCGGTGGCGGGCAGAAGAGTTCGCCATGCGTGCCGTTGAGGATGTCTCGCATCTCTTCCCGCGTGACCCAACGCGCGCTCTCAAGTTCCTTCGAGTCGATCACGATTTCCTCGGAGTCAGCAGGCAGAATAAAGCCCATCATCAGCGAAGAAGGAAACGGCCAGGGCTGGCACGCAACATACTCTGCTCTGGCGGGATCACAGTGGATTCCGGCTTCCTCAAACATCTCGCGCGTGGCCGCCTGCTCGATCGTTTCACCCGGTTCGCAGAAGCCTGCGAGGCAGGACATGAAGCCCGCCGGCCAGAATTTCTGCCGCCCGATCAGTGCGCGGTTGCCGCGCACGGCCAGCATGATGGCCACAGGATCGGTACGCGGAAAATGTTCGGCGCCGCATTCGGCGCACTGCGCCTTCCACCCGGCTTCGACGATGCCATTCTGCCCACCGCATTTTGCACAGTACCTGTGGCTCTGGTGCCACAGGAAAAGACTGCGCGCGGTCGATGCGCAGTTGGCATCCATGTCCGGCATGCGGGCCGAGGCCTGACGGAAATCGAGAAACTCGCCCGCGCCGGCAATCAGCGAACCATCCACATCGAACTTCGCCGGAAGATCGAGGGCGAAGACCGGCGCGCCGGACTTGTCTTCACCGAGGAAGAGGCGCGGACTGCCGGGCGATACGCGCAGCGCTTCGGGGCCAAACCAGTAGAGGCCGCCATCGCGCGCAACGAAGGGTTCGCCCGCGCGCAGAAGGAGGATCAGTGCGTTGTCCTGCTGGATGGCTGTTTCAAGCCAGGCCTCATCCCCGCGGCGATGAGCAGCGCGATTGATGGGTTTGGCGGCGAGGGGCATGTCGTTTGAGTTCGTCATGGGCCAGAGGACTAGATCGGTTTTCCGGAGAAGGGAACACCGGACGCCGCGCCAGCCTCGCCACGTCTCTGCCACTACTCCGCCGCACTCGCATGCGGTAGTCTGCGGATAAGTTTGAGGGGACGCTCATGATGAATCGATTTGTTGGATTGCCGTTGGTCGCTCTGGCCGTCAGCGGATGTACGTATTTCCAGCCCCAGCAGACCTTCGTGGATGTGCCGGAGCCACCCGCGCCGCTGGAAAACCGGTATGCCGGTTTTGAAGTGCCGGAGCAGGACGAAACACTTGCCGCGTTTGAAGACCCGGCGCTCAGCGCGCTGCGCTCGCCATCGCTGTCAAAGTTCCGCAGCGAAGAGGAATTCAAGGACTGGATCAAGGCAACGCGCGAGGCTGCCGAAGCGCGCGGTATCGGGCGCTACTATCCACCGGTTGCCGCCGCTCCGCCAACGGACATGGCGATGGCTGTCGGCTCGCCGCCCCCTGCGGCGGAGGCTGCGCCAGCGCAGGAGGTTGTGGTGACCGGCAGCGCCGCGCCAGACTCCAGCGCCAATCCTGAAATCACGAACAACCAGAAAGCCGGTGTCGATGAAGGCGGCATCATCAAACAGATCGGCCAGCATCTTGTGATCCTTCAGGATGGCCGCCTCTTCGTGACAGATCTCATGCCGGGCGGTGAGCCGGGGCTGAAGCTGGCAGACCGCGCCGATGTCTATCGCTCCAGCGACGAAGACACCTGGTATGATGAAGTGCTCGTTGCCGGGCGCACCATTCTGGTGACCGGATATTCCTATCGCGAGGAAGCGACCGAATACACGGTGCTGAACCTTGGCGAGGACGGGAAGGTGACGCGTCAGGCGACCTTCTACATTTCGTCCAACGATTATTATTCCGGCTCCAACTACGCCACACGCATGATCGACGGAAAGCTCGTCATCCATACGCCGATCTATCTTGTCGGACGGGGCTGGTGGGACGAACTCGACATCCCCGTCATCCGCGAATGGCGCCAGGAAGGCGGCGATGGGTTCCGTGAGCGTACGGAACTTGAAGATGGCCGGCTGCTGTTCAGCGCGACCGACATCTGGATGCCGGTTCAGCAGACGCTGAAGCCGGTGATCCATACCGTCACGGTGTGCGATATCGCCGGGGTCAAGGATGGCAGCGTGCCTGCCTGCAAGGCCACCGCGATCGTGGGCACGGAAACACATGAGTTCCTCGTGACCAAGGATGCCTTCTGGCTCTGGATGAGCCCGACTGATGATGAGAAGGCGCGGGATATGGGCGAGCGTGCCGCCTATCCGGACTGTTCGGAAGGCCCCCGTCCACAGCTGGCGGACATTGCGCCCTCAGCGCTGGTGCGCCTGCCGGTCGATGGGGCAAAGCCGTCAGTGCTCGGTGTGCGCGGCGCGCCGCAGAACCAGTTCTCGATGGATATGGACGCGGGCACCTTCCGCGCCGTGCTCGACTGGCGCCACCGGGATTGTGACAGCTGGGACAGCAAGGACGAAGCAGACCTCACCTTCTTCGATGTGCCGCTCGGCGATCTCGATGAAGTCTTCCTCGACACCGCTGGCGGGCGCTACTTCGATCTGCCGACGCCCGGCGCCTCAGACTATGAGGCCCGCTTCACCGAGAAGCATCTTGTCTATGGCGCAAGGGAAGGCTGGGGCAGCTGGCCGCCGGGCGAAGGCGAGACACGCGACGCGGGCAAGGCGATCATCGTGCCTGTCGCGGCGCCGGACAAACCCGTCACGGTGGAGCTCACCCATGACGTGATCCGTGCCGAGCGGGCAGGGCCATACATGGCGCTCACCGGCTATCATGATCACACAGGGCTCAGCCTCTCCCTGATCGACCTGCGGGCTGAGCCGCATGTCTCAGGGTCCCTCAAGCTCAAGGGCCGCTACGAGAGCGAGAACCGCAGCCATGCGTTCAACAGCCGGATTGGCGCCGATGGGGCCGGCCTGATCGGCCTGCCAACTGTTCCGCGCTCTGAGGAGGCCGATCGCTGGTGGTGGTGGTCGGCGAGCTCCGACATGAGCTACATCGCCGCCAGCGCAGAGGGCGCGCTCTCAGAGGCCGGAACGCTCGACGCGACCCGCCGCGATCCGGAGCTGCCGTCTGAGACTGGTTACACCTGCGAAGTGTCCTGCGTCGACTGGTATGGCAATGCCCGGCCCATCTTCACCGGCGGGCGCGTGCTGGCGCTCATCAATTCAGAGCTGGTCGAAGGCCGCGTCGAAGACGGCAAGGTCATCGAGACCGGCCGCATAGACCTCACCGCACCACTCGCAGACTAAGAGAAGGCGCGCCTCAGCCCCGGCCGCGCGACGCGCCGGTGTTGAGGCGGTCAATCAGCTCGGGCGTCACCGTGCCGGTTTCAGCGAGGCCTTCGCTGCGTTGATAGGCGCGGATGGCGGTTGCCGTCTGCGGGCCGAGCACGCCGTCGGGCTGGCTGGAGAGGTATCCAAGGCGCGAGAGCGCCGTCTGCACCGCCTGCACCTGAAGCGGGTTGCCCGTGTTCCAGCGCTGCGCCCCGAAGCGGCCATTGGCGAGCGCAATGCTCGGCAGCGCGGTCCAGTCATCGGCGGCGTCCATCACCTCGCGGACGGCTTCGGCAGGCAGGCGTCCGGTAAGGTTGCGCACTTCCAGCGCGGCGGCACTGTCGCCCTGGCGGGTGGCCAGCTCAAACCAGTAAAGCGCCTCGCTCAGATCCTGCTCGGCGCCGATGCCTTCAGCATACATCACGCCGAGATTGTACTGCGCGTCGAGGAAGCCGTGATCGGCGGCCTTGCGGAACCATTCGGCAGCGCCGCGCTCGTCCATCTCGCCGCCTTCGCCTTCTGCCAGGAATAGGGCGAGATCATACATCGCGCCCACATGGCCGGCTTCGGCGGCCTTGGAGATCAGGCTGCGCGCTTCGATCATGTCCTGGTCAACGCCCAGGCCCTGCTCATAGAGCTTGCCGAGATCATACTGCGCGGGCGCAGCGCCCTTCAGCGCAGCGCGGCGCAGAAGGGGAACGGCCGCGTCGAGATCATTCTCTGCCAGATAGCTCTGTGCCAGCTGGTACTGCGCGATCGCATTGCCGGCATTGGCTTCGGACTCGATGGTCACCACGGCCGGAATGGCCGGATAGGTTGCCGCCGGTTGTGGGCTCAACGACGCAATGGTCGGCACCTCAGCGGTGGGCGCGGCACTGGGGGCTGCCA
Source organism: Hyphomonas sp. 34-62-18 (assembly GCF_002282565.1). GTDB lineage: Bacteria > Pseudomonadota > Alphaproteobacteria > Caulobacterales > Hyphomonadaceae > Hyphomonas. The sequence continues at coordinate 12,105 of NZ_NCJT01000036.1, read as the reverse complement.
CCGGCGCGGGCGCCGGTGCGATCTCGGCAGGCGCCGCATCGGGCAGGCCGAAAATGTCTTCCTCGATGGCGCCGGCCGCGCTGTCGAAGAGTTCATCTTCCTCGGCCGGCAGACCTTCCATTCCTGGAATGCCCGCCTCAGTGTCGAGGCTTGCCAGCGCCTGCACCTCAACGTCAGCGGGCGGCGCTGACGCAAAGACCGGGTCAACATAAGTGTCGACGGGCCCGGAGAGAGACGGATCATGCGGCTGCTTGCCGCGAAGGTAGAGATACCCGCCGGCGGCGGCGCCCGTCAGCACGGCTGCTGACGCGGCAATCAGAAGCGGCGTGCGGTTACTGCCAGACTTTGTCTGTTTGGCCGGAGAGACAGCGACGCGGCGCGGCTTGCCCTGCGTATCGGCAGCTGCGAGCGCGGCGCGGCGCGCGCGGGCGATATAGTCGCTGGTTTCAGCGTCGCGGTCAGCGGCGGCGTTGTCGAGCGTATCGATGAGACCTGCGCTGTCTTCATCCTGATCTGCGGCCAGACGGGCGTCGGCAACAAAAGACGGGCCTTCAATCTCGTCATCGAAAATGTCGGACTCGCGCGCTTCGCTGCGGGCCTCTTCCAGACCGGCAAGCTCTGCCAGCGGATCATAATCCTCGTCCTCGGCGCGAATATCGGCCTGCGCGGCTTCAGGGACGCCGGCCATGAATTCGCTGTCGTCCAGATCATTCTCGAAATCATGCTCGAACGCGTCGTCAAACATGTCCTCGCTGGCCGGCGCTGCGGAGAGTTCCGGCGGGTCCTGCTGGGCGTCTGTTTCTTCTGCGTCTGCCTCTTCGGCAGGGGCAGGGGCGTTGGCGCTGACATTGCTCAGCCGCTCAACGGCGGCGCGGATGGCTTCAAAGTCCGAGCCGAAGGGGCTTTCTTCTTCCGGCTGTTCTTCTGCCTCGCCGGGCTTGTCCCAATCTTCAAAGCCGGAACTGAAATCAGCTTCTTCAGCCTGCGCATCACGCGGCATCAGGTCTTCAAAGGCGATCTCGGGAAGGCCGACTTCAAAGTCTCCGCCCTCGTCCCCGTCGCTCTCTTCAGCAGAGGTTTCGGTCTCCGCATAGGGGTCTGCGCCGGCTTCTTCGGTGAAGACGGTCGGCGCTTCAGGGGTGAGGGCCGGCGGGGGCAGCTCCGCGCCAGGCGGCACGGTGAAGGCTTCCAGGCTCTCAAGGCGTGAGGCAAGCGTCGCAATGGCGCGCTGCATCGGCGAGAGAGAGTCGGTGGATTGATTGTGGATCTCTTCCAGGCGCCCGGATACGCTGGCGAGCGCGTCAGAGAGGCGGGCGTCCGTCGTCTTGCGGCTGGCTTCGATTTCCTGGGCCAGCGCGCTGAGCGCTTCGTCCTGACGCTTCTGCAAGCGCACGGCTGCAACGGTGACCTGCTCGCCAACCTGCTCGATGGCTTCAGCGCTGCGGATCTCGCTTTCTTCCAGGCGCGTCTCGACATGCTCTGCCAGCGCGTCGATCCGTTCCGTGACGGTCGTGCCGAGGCGCTCGATCTCTTCGCGCACGCCGGAGGTCAGTTCTTCCGGATCGCGCGCTTCCACTTCCGCCAGGCGCGCCTTCAGTTCACCGATCTCGGTGCGCAGCTGCGTTTCGGTTTCAGCGTCCTGCTCGGCAGCGCGGGTAATCTCCCCGGCCAGTTCCATCCGCGCATTGTCGACGGTGGAGCGCACAAGCTGCGTGATGTCTTCAAAGCGCGCTTCAAACTCCTTGCGCAGACGATCAGCCAATTCCGGATCAACGGTCTTGGCAACAGCGTCAATGCGTTCGTCGAGCGAGGCGAAGGTGGACTCTAGCCCCTTCAGCGCCGCGTCCGTGGTCGTCTCCGCGCGGTTCAGGCGCTCCTGCACGCGCAGGAGGGTTGCCTCCATGGAGGAAAGCGCGCCGGATACATCATCCTCAACAGCGCTCAGGCGTTCTTCAGCCTTCTGAACATCTTCTGCGCGCGCGGCGGTTTGCAGTTCCAGATCATCGACGCGGCGCTGAAGGCCCGCTTCGATTTCACTGGCGCGCTCATCCAGCCGGCTTTCCAGTTTCGAGGTCTGGGCGCGCACATCGCTTTCCAGCTGCCCCATCCGCTCGGACAGGTGGCGGGTAACGCCCTCGGCGCGCTGCTCGGCCTGCTCGACAGCGCGGTCGATCCGGGCGGCGGTTTCTGAGAGCGAACGCTGCACGCGCGTATCAATGGCCTCGACGCGCTCAGTGACTTCGGCAAAGCCGGACTCGACGCGGCCCTTGATGGCAAGGGCTTCGTTCTGCGTCAGCTCGGCTTCTTCATAGACATGATTGGCGAGCTTCCCGAGCGCCGCTTCGAGCGCTTTCAGCGCTTCGATATTTTGCTTGCCGGTTTCGTCCTGCTCCATCCGGCGGACTTTGGCCTGCAGCGCCTCATGCGTGGCACGCATCTCGTCGATCAGCCCTTCGACATGGCCGGCCACCGCTGCGCTCGTCTGCTCGGCGTTCTGAATGCGGGCGACGAGGCCCAGAACGGTGTGGTCGATGCCCGTAATGGCGAGGGTGGAGCGCGCTTCCGTCGCCTCGATACGGCGTGAGAGGCGCTCAAGCGCGGTGGCGGCGTCCTGCTGGGGGCGGGGCTGCTCGCCGCGATAGTCGCTGCGCGGGGGGCGCGGCGGATTGCGATAGGAGGGCTGGCCATAGGACGGGCCCTCATAAGGAGAGCGCATCTCCTCATAATAGGGCTCTTCCGCCGACATCAGCAGGCGATTGAGATATTCGCCCAGCGTGATTCCCTCTGCCATCGCGGCTTCGCGCGCGGCTTCCCGGGCTCGCTGATCGATCCCTTTAACGCTCCAGGGCCCCGTCTGGCTCATTGCGCCCACTCCTTGCGCACCCGCACCGCTCCGCCGGGTTAAGGCGAACGGCCGATTTGTTCATACTTTGCAGAAATGCGTCTTATTCCCTTAAGGGCGCGTTAATTCTGTTAATTCCGGGGACTAGCTGAGCTGCAAGAAGCTGTCAGAAGGCGCGCCAACACTTTCCGTTCGCGTAAGCGGAAAATTGACGTTGACGTACGCGGAAAGCAAGATAGTCTGCGCTGACTAATAATAAGAACAATACAGATTGCACATCAAGGGAGACAGCCATGCACAAGCCGACCTCATCCATTTCTGCTGCAGAATCACGTACTTACACGATCTCCGAACTCGCCCGCGAGTTTGGCGTCACCCCCCGCGCCCTGCGTTTCTATGAAGACAAGGATATGCTGCATCCCGCCCGCGACGGCATGATGCGCCTCTATTCCAACCGCGACCGTGCGCGCCTCACCATCATCGTCCGTCTGAAGCGTCTTGGCCTGCCGCTGGCCGATATCCGCGAAATCCTGGACCTCTACGCCCTGAACGATGGCAAGCGCGCCCAGACGCGCATGATGCTCGAGAAGTTCCGCAAGCAGGCCCGCGAACTCGAAGTCCAACGCCAGGATATCGATACCGCCCTTACCGAACTCTATAAGGGCATCGACTGGCTGCAGGGCATTGTTGAAAACCCCGGCCCGTCCGAAGAATCCAAGCGTCAGGCAGCTGCCTACGAGCAGGTGGCCCGGAAGCAGCTCGACGAAGTCTGATCGCCCGCTACTGACATTTTTGAAGATAATGAAGCGCGTTGGAATGACTTTTCCAACGCGCTTTGGCATTGAAGGGCGCAAACTTACTCATTCCAAGGAGTCTTCTGAAGATGCCCCGTTATGATGCCCCCGTCCGCGACATGCAGTTCGTGCTCCACGAAGTGCTTGAGCTGCAGAACTATTCAAACCTGCCCGGCTTTGCCGATGCCGCGCCCGAGACGATCGACCAGATCCTGGATGAGGGCGCCAAGTTCGCGAAGAATGTGCTGTTTCCGCTGAACGCCGTGGGCGACAAGCAGGGCTGCAAACGCGCCTCTGATGCGAGCGTCAAGACGCCTGACGGGTTCCCGGACGCCTACAAGCAGCTGGTCGAGAATGGCTGGCCGCTCTTGGCCACCGATCCGGAGATGGGCGGGCAGGGGCTTCCCCATGTCGTCAATATCGCCTGGACCGAGATGGTCTCCTCCTCGAACATGGCCTTCGGCATGTATCCGGGGCTCACCCATGGCGCCTTCCAGGCGCTGATGGCCGGCGGCTCGGAAGAGCAGAAGCAGAAATACGGGCCGAAGATGGCGTCAGGCGAATGGGCCGGCACCATGAACCTGACCGAGCCGCATTGCGGCACAGACCTTGGCCTCATCAAGACCAAGGCCGTGCCTCAGCCTGATGGCAGCTACAAGATCACCGGCCAGAAGATCTGGATTTCCGGCGGCGAGCAGGACCTCACCGAAAACATCATCCACCTTGTTCTCGCGCGCATCGAAGGCGGCCCCGAAGGCATTAAGGGCATCTCCCTGTTCCTCGTGCCGAAATTCCTGGTCAACGAAGATGGCAGCCTTGGTGAGCGCAACGCCGTCTATTGCGGCGGCCTCGAAGAGAAGATGGGCATCCATGGCAACGCGACCTGTGTGATGAACCATGACGGCGCCACCGGCTGGCTCGTCGGGGAAGAGCACAAAGGCATGCGCACCATGTTCGTCATGATGAACGAAGCGCGCCTTGGCGTCGGCCTGCAGGGCCTTTCCCAGGCAGAGATCGCCTATCAGAACTCCCTCGATTTCGCCAAGGACCGCGTCCAGGGCCGCTCGCTGACCGGCGTGGCTGCTCCGGAAAAACCGGCAGACCCGATCATCGTCCACCCCGATGTGCGCCGCATGCTGCTGGAGCAGAAAGCCTTCATCGAAGGCGGCCGCGCCTTCACCTACTGGATGGCCTTCCAGGGCGACCTTCAGCACAAATCGCCTGATGAGAAAGTCCGCGAGAAGGCCGGCGACTACATGGCCCTGCTGACGCCGGTGGTGAAAGCCTATCTGACGCACAAGGGCTATGAGAGCGCCAATCTCGGCCTGCAGGTGCATGGCGGTTCAGGCTTCACCCGCGAATGGGGCCTTGAGCAGATCGTCCGCGATTGCCGTATCACGCTGATCTATGAAGGCACCAATGGCGTCCAGGCGTTGGATCTCGTTGGCCGCAAGCTTGGCGCAAACGGTGGCCGCGCGGTCTTCTCCTTCTTCGGCGAGATCGACGAGTTCATCTCCGCCAATGAAAAGATGGAAGGCCTTGAGCCCTTCATCGAGGGCCTCAAAACCGTCCGTGCCCAGCTTCAGGATGGCACGATGTGGCTGATGCAGAACGGCATGAGTGACTTCAACAATGCCGGCGCTTCCAGCCATGATTACCTTCATCTGATGGGCCTCACGGCGCTCGCCTATATGTGGGCCCGCATGGCGAAGATCGCCCTGGAGAAGAAGGATGGCGGCGACCCGTTCTACGCCTCCAAGCTCGCCACCGGCCGTTACTTTGTCGAGCGGATGCTGCCGGATGCCGGCGCGCATCTCATCAAGGTGAAGACCGGCGCTTCGGCGATGATGGCGCTGGACGCCGCGCAATTCTGACGCGGTATCCCTGACGTGGCGGCACGGCTGGAGAATCCGGGCCGCCACGCTTACATGCTGACGTGAACGTAAGCGGCAACTTTACGCTACGACAAGATGTGGAGATACCGATGCATGAGAGCCCCCTGAACGTCCCCAAGGCTGCCTGGCGCCAGGATGAAGAGCTCGACATTTTCGCTGACGCTGTGGGCCAGTTCTTCGAGAAGGAATGCGCCCCGCATGTGCCCGCATGGCGCAAGGCGGGTATCGTGCCGCGCGAGATCTGGAAGAAGGCCGGCGAGATGGGCCTCCTCGGCGCCTCGGTGCCTGAGGAATATGGCGGCGCGGGCGGAGACTTCCGCCATGAAGCCATCATCATCGAGCAGCAGCAATGGAAGGGCATCGACGGCTTCGGCATCACCCTGCACAACGCCATCATCGCCCCCTACATCACCGCCTATGGCACCGAAGAACAGAAGCAGCGCTGGCTGCCGAAAATCTGCTCGGGCGACCTCGTCACCGCCATCGCGATGACCGAGCCGGGCGCCGGCTCAGACCTTCAGGGCATGAAAACCACCGCCAAGCGCGACGGCGACCATTACGTCATCAATGGCTCGAAAACCTTCATCTCCAACGGCCAGACCGCTGACCTGATCCTCCTCTGCGTCAAGACCGACCCGACCAAGGGCGCCAAGGGCATCTCGATCATCTGTGTCGAGACAGAAGCGGTGGAAGGCAAAGGCGGTTTCCGCCGCGGCCGCAACCTCGACAAGGTCGGCCAGCACGCCGCCGACACCTCCGAGCTGTTCTTTGATGACGTTCGCGTGCCCGCCGCTCACCTGCTTGGCGGGGAAGAGGGCAAGGGCTTCATCCAGCTGATGCAGAAACTGCCGCAGGAGCGCCACATCATCGGCCTCCAGGGCGTCGGCATGATCGAGCGCGCGATCCACGAGACCGTCAATTATGTCAAAGGCCGCAAGGCATTCGGCCAGACGATCTTCGATTTCCAGAACACCCGATTTCCAGAACACCCAGTTCAAGCTCGCTGAATGCAAGACCGAAGCGACTGTCGCAAAAGTGTTCGCTGATCACTGTACAGAGCTTCTCCTGAAGGAGGAGCTGGATGCGTCCACGGCCTCGATGTCGAAATACTGGATCTCTGATCTGCAGTGCAAGATCATCGACGAATGCCTCCAGTTGCATGGCGGTTTCGGCTATATGGATGAATATCCCATCGCCCAGATGTATGCCGACGCGCGCGTCCAGCGCATCTATGGCGGCGCCAACGAAGTGATGAAAATGCTGATCGCGAGGACACTCTGAGGTATCATGCCTGACCGGCACCTGCTCCGCGAAGTCTTTCCAAACCCCGCGCGCAGCTCGGTGTCCCTCGGCTTTGAGCTCATTGAACTGGACGCGAAGGCGATGACCACACGCGTCCGGTTCAATGGCAGCCCGGAATTCACAAATCCCGCCGGCTATATCCAGGGTGGCTATCTCGTCGCCATGATGGATGATGCCATCGGCATGCTGACGACCATCAAGGCCGGCACGTCCAAATACCCTTCCACGGTGGACTTGCACACGCATTTCCTCCGCCCCGTCCGCGTCGGTCCCATTGAGGTGGCCGCGCGGCTTCGCAATGTCGGCCGGGCGATGGTCTTCGCCGAGGCTGACCTTTTCGACTCCCGCGGCAAGGAAGCCGCGAGAGCCACCGCCTCTCTCACGCTCAACCCGGTCAAAGCACCGGCTGAAACCCCAAGATCCTGATTTCCAAAGGAGCCACCCCATGCCCGAAGCCTATATCTACGACGCCGTGCGCACGCCCCGCGGCAAAGGCAAATCCTCCGGCGCGTTGCACGAGATCACCGCGCTCAGCCTCGGCACGCAGGTGTTGCAGGCCATCCGTGACCGGAACAACCTCGACACATCCAAGGTCGATGACGTTGTGTTCGGCTGCGTCTCGCCCGTGGGCGAGCAGGGCGGCGACATTGCCCGCATCGCGGTTCTGAATGCCGAGTATGCCGAAACCACCGCCGGTGTGCAGGTTGACCGTTTCTGCGCCTCGGGCCTTGAGGCCTGCAACATGGCCGCCTCGAAAGTCATGACCGGCGAGGCCGACATGGCCATCGGCGGCGGCGTGGAAAGCATGAGCCGCGTGCCCATGGGCGCGGCTGGCGGCGCCTGGTCCACCGACCCGCAGATCGCGCTGAAATCCTACTTCACGCCCCAGGGCATCGGCGCTGACACCATCGCCACAAAGTATGGCTTCAGCCGCGATGACGTGGACGCCTTCGCCCTGGAAAGCCAGCGCCGCGCCGCGCAGGCCTGGAAGGAAGGGCGCTTTGCCAAGTCCATCGTTCCGGTGCGCGACCAGATGGGCGGTATCCGCCTTGCCCATGACGAGCATATGCGCCCTGATACCACCATGCAGAGCCTCGCCGCGCTCGACCCGTCCTTCGCGGGCATGGGGGCGATGGGCTTTGATGAGGTGATCAAGCAGCGCTATCCGGAGCTGGAAAAGATCAACCATGTCCACCATGCCGGTAACTCCTCGGGCATCGTGGACGGCGCCTCGGCCGTCCTCTTCGGCTCGAAGGAAATGGGCGAGGCGATGGGCCTGAAGCCGCGGGCAAAGGTTCGCGCCATGGCGTCCATCGGCTCTGAGCCGGGCATCATGCTCACCGGTCCGACCTATGTGACGCAGAAGGTGCTGAAGAAAGCCGGCATGAATGTCGGCGATATCGACATCTACGAACTCAACGAAGCCTTTGCTTCGGTTGTCATGCTGATGATGAAGCTGCTCGACATCCCGCACGAGAAAATGAACGTGAACGGCGGCGCCATCGCCATGGGCCACCCGCTTGGCGCCACCGGCGGCATGATCCTCGGCACGGTGCTGGACGAGCTTGAGCGCTCCGACAAGGAAACCGGCCTCATTACCCTTTGTGTTGGCGCCGGCATGGGCACCGCCACGATCATCGAAAGGGTGTAACGGTCGCGCACTCCTCCCCCGTTTACGGGGGAGGTGGCACCCCGGCGCAAGCCGGGGGGACGGAGGGGGGAGCAGCATGCGCGAACAGGAATGGCGATCCAGTCCCCATGCAAAACCTCTCCGCCGGACCCTCACCCGAGCCGAGACCATTCTCTGGGCCCGGCTTAAAGGACAGAAACTCTGTGGACAGAAGTTCAGAAGGCAGCATCCGATTGACGACTTCATTGCCGATTTTGCATGTGTTCCAGCCCGGCTCGTTATCGAGCTTGATGGCTCCGCACATGGCTCGGCCGATGCTCTCGAACGCGATGCGCGCCGCACCCAGAGGCTCATGGAGCTTGGCTGGCGTGTTCTGCGCTTCTCCAATGACGACCTACTCAACCGGACTGATGAAGTCCTCGAAGCAATTGCCTTGCGGCTCCCCCCTCCGACCGGCTCCGCCGGCCACCTCCCCCGTAAACGGGGGAGGAGCGCGCAAAGCGAACAGGAGTAAGACATGAAACTCGAAACATTCAAATTCGACATCGATGCCGATGGCATCGCTCACGCCATCTTCGACGTGCCCGGCCGCAGCATGAACACGCTCACCGGCAAGGCCGTTGCGGACATCATCGCCATCGCCAATGAGGTTGCCTCCAACGCGGATATCAAAGGCCTTGTGATCTCTTCCGGCAAGGAAAGCGGCTTCTGCGCAGGCGCTGACCTTGGCGAGATGGGCGACCGTGCCGGCAGCGGTGGCAGCGAGAAGAAAAAATCCGCCGACGAACTGAAGAAAGAGCAGTTCGAAGCCGGTTTTGCCCTCAACGGCACGCTGCGCAAGCTCGAAACCTGCGGCAAGCCGGTGGCGGTCGCGCTCAACGGCCTTGCCCTCGGCGGCGGCCTCGAAGTGGCGCTCGCCTGCCATTACCGCGTGGCGGCCAGCGACAATCCGCGCATCCAGTTCGGCCTTCCCGAAGCCAAGATCGGCCTCCTGCCGGGCGCCGGTGGCACGCAGCGTCTGCCCCGCCTCGTGGGCGTTCAGGCCGCGCTGCCGCTGATCCTGCAGGGCGAGAGCTTCAATGCCGAGAAAGCCCATGCCATGGGTGTGGTGCAAGAACTTGCTCCGGGGGCAGAAACTGTCGCCCGCGCCAAGGCCTGGGTGAAGGCAAACCCCAAGGCGAAAGCCCCGTGGGACGAAAAAGGCTTCAAGGTTCCCGGCGGCGTGCCGCATAAATCGCCCGGCGCTGGCCAGGTGGCCACCATGTCCAACATGATGCTGGCGGCGAAGACCTACGGCAACTATCCGGCCCAGAAGAACATCCTCTCCTGCATCTATGAAGGCATCCAGGTGCCGATTGATGCCGGCCTGCGGATCGAAACGCGCTACTTCATCAACACCCAGCAGCGCCCGGAAGCCAAGGCGATGATCCGCTCGCTGTTCCTCTCCACCCAGGCCCTGTCGAAAGGCGCAAACCGCCCGGCAGGCTTCGAGAAGGCAGAGATCAAGAAAGTCGGCATCATCGGTGCTGGCCTGATGGGCGCCGGCATTGCCTATGAGCAGGCCCGCGCAGGCATCCGCACGGTGCTGGTCGATGTGAAGCAGGAAGCGGCCGACAAGGGCAAGCAATACTCCGTACGCCTCGTCGAGAAAGATATCTCGCGTGGCAAGAGCACAAAAGAGAAGGGCGACGCGCTCCTCTCCCTCATCACGCCGACCACGGACTATAAACTTCTGGAAGACTGCGACCTGATCGTCGAAGCCGTCTATGAAGACATGGACCTGAAGCACAAGGTGCTCTCCGATGCCGAAGCCGCCCTGGGCGAGAACGCCATCGTCGGCTCCAACACATCGACGCTGCCGATCACCCAGCTGTCCACGCCGCTGAAGCGCAAGGACAAGTTCATCGGCATCCACTTCTTCTCGCCGGTCGAGCGGATGGGCCTTGTCGAGATCATCATGGGCAAGGAAACCAGCCAGGAAACCCTCGCCAAGACGATCGACTATGTCCTGAAGATCCGGAAGACGCCGATTGTCGTGAACGACAGCCGCGGTTTCTACACGTCCCGCTGCTTTGGCACCTACACCCAGGAAGGCCTCGAAATGCTTTCCGAAGGCATCAAGCCGGCAATCATCGAAAACGTTGGCCGTCAGGCCGGCATGCCGATGGGTCCGCTGGAAGTCTCCGACTCTGTCGGCCTCGACACCGCGCTGAAAGTCGGCCGCGCCACGGCGAAGGCTGTCGGCTTTGATTATAACGAAGCCCCGCTCGGCCGCATGATGGCCTGGATTGTGGAAGACAAGGCCCGCGTGGGCCGCAAGGCTGGCAAGGGCTTCTACGACTATAACGAGCAGGGCAAGCCCGACCGTCTCTGGCCCGGCCTGAACGAGCAGGTCGAAGTCAAGATCGACGAGTGCCCGCCTGCGCTCAAGAAAGAGCTCACCAACCGTCTCCTGATGCGTCAGGCCATCGAGGTGGCCCGTTGCTTTGAGGAAGGTGTGATCCAGGATGCGCGCGATGGCGACATCGGCTCGATCCTCGCCTGGGGCTTTGCGCCGTATACAGGCGGCTGCGTCAGCTACATGGATCTGATCTGGGGCGTGCCCGCCTTTGTCGCCGAGGCAGACCGCCTTGCCGACAAGTATGGCGAGCGCTTCCGCCCCGGCAAACTCCTGCGCGAAATGGCCGAGAAGGGCCAATCCTTCTACGACCGCTTCCCGCCGGCCGGAGAGAAAAAAGCGGCTGCCTAGGCAGCCGCATACTTCCTGATTCCAAACAAAAAGGCCGGAGCGATGCTCCGGCCTTTTTCATTTCGTCCGTTGTCTGAGTTCCGGGTTTACTTCTTCCCGCGGCTCCACCAGCCGGTGCGTTTCGGGCCGGTAGGCTCGGCGGGGGCAGGGGCTGCCGGTGCAGGTGCGGGCGCAGGTTCAGGCTCGACAGCGGCTACAGGCGCGGCCTCGGCTTGCGCCATGGCGGGCTGAGGCTCTGGCTCGGGCTCCGGCGCCGCTTGAGGTGCGGGCGCTTCGACGGGAGCGGTCTCGGGCTGAGCTGCTTCTGCAGCAGGCTCGGGCGTTTCCGGCGCGGCTTCTACAGTCGGCGCAGCCTCTGCGGCCGGCGTCTCATCCGCCGCTGCCTTGCTGCCACCCCGGCCACGGCGCGAGCGCGACCGGCCAGCACGCGGCTCATCAGCCGTCTCCGCCTCGGGCTCGGTCGCAACCGGCGCTTCGGCCGCCTCGGCTTCAATCTGCAACATCTCGGCAGGTGCCGGCAGGCCAATCGCGGGCTCTTCTTCCGACAGCATCACATCAGCGCTGACAGACAAGCCATCGAGGAACGCTCCGCCATCGGCAATGGCGGCAATCTCGCCGCCCTCGCTGCGGCCGTCGCCCCCTCTGCGGCGGCGGCGGCCGCCCCGGCGGCCCCGGCGGCGGCGCTTGCGCGCGGCGTCGCTGTCGTCCGATCCGGCCTCAGCGGTGCCAACGGCCTCTTCGCCGTCATCGTCTTCATCGTCCTCGTCCCCGGCTTCAGCATCGGCATCGGCCGGGCGCTCAGCGTCGACCACTTCCAGGCCGGTCTCGCGGCCTTCACCGCGATTTCGGCCGCCGCGGCGGCGGCGGCGCCGGCGGCGCCCGCCCCCTTGTTT
>NZ_NCJT01000221.1 GCF_002282565.1 Hyphomonas sp. 34-62-18 | reverse complement strand
CCCGGCTCCGGCCTTGGTCTCGCGCTTGTGGAATCCGTTGCCGAGCTTCACCGCGGCGAACTTATCCTCGGCACCGGGACTGGCCCGCCGGAACAGCCCGGCCTGAAAGCTACGCTGCGCCTTCCGAGGGCTTGAGCCCGCGTTTCTGCGGCCACATGGCAAGCAAACCGCCAAGCCCGATCAGCACCACACCAAGATACAGAAGATCGACCATCGGGTTGTAGTAAACGCGGAACACCCAGCGTGCCTCGCCGTCCACTTCCCGCTGCTCGCCCAGCGCCACGTAGAGATCGCCGGTGCCGGTCTTGTGGATCGCCGTCTCGGTCGTCGGCATCATCGCTGCGGGATAGAAACGCTTCATCGGAAGGAGCTCTGCGCTTTCACCATCCTTGCGGGCGGTCAGCACGGCTTTGTCGGCATACCAGTTGGGCCCTTCGATCGCGCGCACTTCGTTCAGCGTGATTTCCCAGCCCGCCACGGTGCCCGTGCCACCATCGGCGAGCGCGAGGGTCGCTTCATAGCGCCCGCTGGTTTCGATCACGGCGCCGATCACGAAGAGGCCAAGGCCGACATGCGCCAGCGTCATCGCCCAAACGCGCGCCGGCATCTTGAACACGCGGCCAAAGGTGATAGCCCGCCGCTTCATTTCCCAGATGCCGCCGAACACCAGCCAGACGCCTACGGCGATACCAAAGGCCGCGCCCAGCGGAATACTCATCACGCCAACGCCCAGCAGAAGGAACACGGCTGTCAGCGCCGCGCCGCCAATTGCCCAACGCGTCCAGGTCTTGAGGTCTGCCTTGCCCCAGGCCCAGGCCTGAACCACCGGGAGGAGGATCAGGATCAGTACCAGGATCGGCACGAAGGTGAGATTGAAATAGGGCTCGCCGACAGAAATCGTTCGCCCGAACGCCTCGGCGATGAGGGGAAACAGCGTGCCCAGCAGAACCGTCAGGGTCGCCACGATCAACACGACGTTGTTGGCCATCAGCGCGCCTTCGCGGCTCATCAGCTGCCAGGGCTTGCCGCCCAGCAGGGACGGCGCGCGCATCGCGAACAGGCCGAGTGCAAACCCGCCATAGGCCAGCAGTCCCAGCAGCAGCAGCGTGCCGCGCTCTGGGTCGACCGCAAAGGCGTGGACGGAGGTCAGCACGCCGGAGCGCACAAGGAAGGCACCCAGGATCGAGAACAGGAACGACAACACCGCAAGCAAGGCCGTCCAGGCCGCAAAGCTCTCACGCTTTTCCGTGACTATAACTGAATGCAGCAGCGCCGCGCCAATCAGCCAGGGCATCAAGGAGGCGTTCTCTACCGGATCCCAAAACCACCAACCGCCCCAGCCAAGCTCGTAATAGGCCCAGTAGGAGCCAAGGGCGATGCCAAGCGTCAGCGGGGCAAACGCGGCCAGAGACCAGATGCGCGCTTCCTTCGCCCAGACCCGGTCGATACGCCCTTCCATGAGCCCGGCTGCGGCCAGCGCAAACACGAAAGAATAGCCAACATAGCCGAGATAAAGCATCGGCGGATGCAGAGCGAGTGCGGGGTCTTGCAGCAACGGATTGAGACCAGCGCCCTGAAATGGTGCCGGATCAAGCCGGAGGAAAGGCGAAGAGGCAAACAGCAGATAGGCCAATGAGCCTACTGCCAGCATGCCCTGCACGCCGAGCGCCCGCGCTTCAAAGGTCTCGCGGCCCGTTCGCATAGTAGCGGCGGCGATTGCGCCAAAGCCGATGGTGACGAGACACCACAGCGCCATCGAGCCTTCATGGTTCCCCCAGGCGCCAGCGATCTTGTAGATCATCGGTTTCAGCGTGTGGGAATTGTTGGCCACAAGCGCCACGGAGAAATCCGAGCGCATGAAAGCAAAGATCAGGATCAGGAAGGATAGCGCCATCACGCCGAAGCCGGCGACCGCCGCCAGGCCGGCAAGACGCCGCTCGCCCTTCAGCCCAAGCACTGCCTGCGCAAGGGAAAATCCGAGCGCCAGGAAGGCCGCAAAATGTCCAAGTTCGATCATCCGCCCGCCTCGAGCGGTTTCAGCTCGCGCGGCTGGTAATTCTCGTCATGCTTGGCCAGCAGTTGGCGCGCAGTAAACTCGCCCTCGGGGCTGAAGCGCCCCGTTGCCACAACGCCCTGCCCTTCACGGAAAAGGTCTGGCGCAACGCCGGTGAAGCTGACCGTGATGGTGTTGGGGCTGTTGTCGATGACTGTGAAACGCATCGTTGCCCCGCCATCGGCATACGTCAGGGAACCAGGCTCCACCCAGCCGCCCACCTTCACTTCGCGCCCTTCCTTTGGCAGGCCTTTTTCTGCAAGGATTTCTGGCGTGTAAAAGAGGTTGGCATTCTCGCGCAGGGCAAAGAATGCCAGCGCTGCCGCCGCCGCAATGAGCAGGGCGGCAATGCCGAAGGTGTAAAGGCGTCGGGTTCGTGCACGCATGATTGTAATTTATAGGCGCAGCCGCTCTCCTTGGGGAGTGCGGCAGATAGGGCGGTTACTGAGTTTCCTCTGCGCCTTGACCGATTGCCTCAATCATTGGGCGGAAGCGCTCCCGCCGGGGATCATCTTCCGGCAAGCGGGAATAGATATATCGCATGGCTTGTTCGGCCTTTTCCTGGTCGCCCGCCTGGGCTGCGCCCATCGCCGCGCGCATGCCGGCGCTCACCTGGGTTTCATCCAGCTGATAGGCGCGCGCATAAAGCCGCGTTGCATCCGGCCCGATCATGCCATCTGCCAGTTGTGTGAGTACATCCGCCAGCCCAATCAGCGCGGGCACGAAATCCTGGTCGCGGCGCAACGCCGACTGATAGGCCCGCACGGCATCTTCCGCCCGGCCCTGCGTGCGCAACATCTCGCCAATGAAATAATGCGGCTGCGGATCGTCGGGCTTGTCGATCACCGCCTGCTCAAGCCGCGAGAGCATTTCGCCTTCGGTCAGCGATTGAGGATCTGTGCGCACCTTTTCGGCCAGCGCCGTCTGACGCGCCGCCATGGGCTGATCTGCCATGCCGGGTTTGCCGATCAGCAGGTACCCGCCCACACCAAGAGCCAGACACCCGCCGAGAATGATAAAGTTCAGAGGTTTCATGGCCGCGGAAATCTGAGGGTTGCCTTGAGGCCGCCGAGGGCGGCATCGCCGAGTTCGAAGCTGCCCTTATGCAGCTCTGCCAATTCTGTAACAATCGACAGCCCAAGCCCAGTCCCCGGCGTTGTTTCATCTAGCCGCACCCCGCGCTTGATCGCGCCCGTGCGCTGCTCCGGCGTCAGACCCGGGCCATCATCCTCAACCGTGATGACGAGTTCGCGGCCAGTATCGCTGATCGTCACCAGCACTTCACTGGCCGCCCATTTGCAGGCGTTTTCCATCAGATTGCCCGCCATCTCCTCAAAGTCCTGCTGCTCACCCCGGAAGATCGCGGCCGGCGCACCGGTAACGGTCACCTCGATTCCGCGCGCGTCAAAGAGGCGGTTCAGCATCCGTGCCAACCCGTCCAGCACCGGGCGAACATCCGTCCGCGCGCCAATGGCTTCGGCGCGCGCCGCCATGCGCGCGCGCTTGAGATAATGCTCCACATTGGTCTGCATCGCTTCGGCCTGCCGGCGCACCACATCATCCAGCTGGGAGCTTCCCTTGGCTTCATTGCGCAGCACGGCCAGCGGCGTTTTCAGCGCGTGCGCCAGATTGCCCACATGCATGCGCGCCCGCTCAACCACCTCGCGGTTGTGTTCAATCAGCTTATTGAGCTCTTCCGTCAGCGGACGAACCTCTGCCGGATAGTCGCCCGACAGCTTCTGCGTTTCTCCCTCACGCACTTTGACCACATCCGTTTCCAACTTGTGCAGAGGGTTGAGCGAATACCGCACCGCCAAAACCATCGCCGCAAAGACGCCGCCAAACAGCGCGATCATGGTTACCAAAAGCATATCCCTGAAACGCGTTGCAGCTTCGTCGTTCGGTGTGCGGTCTGCAGCGGCGATCAGCACAAGCGGTGTCGGCCGGTTCTCCACGATGATCGCCATCGCCGCCACGCGGGATACCTGATCCAATGGGCCAGGATAGTTCGCATACTGCGCAACGCCCGGCAGCTCTACAGCGCGATTCGCCCTCTGGCGTGAGGCCGACAACTGCCCAGTAATGTCCGGAATACTGGGTCTGAAAACGCGCATCATTGGAGAAGAAATTCCGGTTGGTATCAGTCACCCGGCCATCCGCAAGGAACGCATTCTCCCGGGTCAGTTCCCGCGATAGGGTGACCAGCGTCTGCTCGAGATCATCTTCAATCAGGGACAGCGTCTGTGCGCGGTAGATGGCCGACAGCGCAATGGCGCCGCCGATCAGCACCAACAGGCCCCAGACGAGCGCTGCAATCATGACACGCCGGGCCAGCGAGACGCTGGACCAGCGGTCAATCAGGCTGCGTTTCGGGGTGCCGGCCTCACTCATGAGTGAGCACTAGCCGCGTTCGGCGTCAGCCTGCAACGCGCGCTTCGTCCTCAGGCACGATCAGGCGATAGCCCAGGCCGCGTTCGGTCTGGATCCGGTCCTGGCCAATCTTGCGGCGCAGGCGGCCGATGAACACTTCGATCGTGTTTGAATCCCGGTCAAAATCCTGGTCGTAGATATGCTCCACCAGCTCCGTGCGTGGCACCACCCGGCCCTGATGGTGCATCAGGTAAGACAGCACGCGATATTCATGCGCCGTCAGCTTGATCGGCTCGCCATTCACCGTCGCGCGGGCCGCACGGGTATCCACCATCAGCTTGCCGCATTCCAGCGTCGCCGCCGAATGGCCTGCCGCCCGGCGCAGCAGCGCGCGCAGGCGTGCCAGTAGTTCTTCGGTGATAAAGGGCTTCGTCAGATAGTCATCGGCCCCGGCATCAAAGCCAGATACCTTCTCGCTCCACTGGTCGCGGGCGGTTAGGATCAGCACCGGGAAGGTCTTGCCTTCCTTGCGCCAGCTTTTCAGCACGCTCACCCCATCGATCTTCGGCAGGCCAAGGTCCAGCACCACCGCGTCATAGGGTTCGGTCTCGCCCAGGAACTGGCCGTCTTCACCGTCTGCGGCCAAGTCTACGGCATAGCCGGACTGCGAGAGCACATCGGCCAGCTGACGGCGGAGGTCTGCATCGTCTTCAACAACCAGGATACGCATGTGTCTTCTCCAAAAACTCGTAGGGCCGGCTCAGCCACCGCGGCGGTTCGTCACCGATCCGCTCTGCGCGTCCACGGTGAAATGCGCCTTGCGGCCGTCCTCGGTCATCCAGTCAATTTCGTAAAATGTAGTTCCATCATCCCGGGAATACAGCTCGGCGCCAAGCTGGTAGCCGCCATATTCGCGCTTCAGCTGCTGGAAGATCCTGCTGAGGGGCACGGTCTTGCCCTCGCGCACGGCCTCTCGGGCCTGTCCGGGCGAAAACTGGTTCGCCCACGGGTTGCCGCCCTGTTGCGCCAGGGCGCCGGGGGCAGCAGTCAGGGCCGAAAGGGCAAAGATAGCGAGAATGCGTTTCATAGGGCCCCGTATAGGTTTGGAGCGCTGAATAGTAAGTGAACGCTGCCACGTCCGCCTGTTCAGGTTGCAGATCATCGTCTCCGCCCGCAATTTGCCCGCCTGCGCCGCTCAGAAATCCCGCTACTGCCTTGTCGGAAAAAGAATATGTTAATCCTCTTGGCCAACCCTGATCCTGTTTTCAACAGGAGACGCTTCAAAGGGGAACAATGGGCATGGACTTTTCCAGCGCGCAAACATGGGTCATCCTGGCCATCGCGGTATTGGTCGTCTTGGGCCTCATCGGCCATTTCGGGCAACAGGGCGACAAGAAGAAACAAAGCGCCGGCACACCTGCATCCAGTGATGCCCGGATAGCTGTCCAGGCCTCCATGCTTTCCGCCATGTCCGCTGCAGCCAGCCGGTTCGACCGGGACATGTACATCGACGATATGACCGAAGACCAGCTCAAGGACGAGCATGTCTGGCGCACTGCTTACATCACCGGATACAACATCGTCGGAAACCTTGGACCCGAACGCGACAATCCGTTTGAGAAAATCTGCACCGCCATCACCGGCCGCCCGGCAGACCGCCAGCTCGCTGGGCTCACCGAATACTACTATGACACCGTCTACGAACCGATGATGGCCATCCCGGACGACCGCTACTGGGACGACGAGCTGATCGCCCGGAAAGATCAGTGGACGCCCGAAAAGCGCGAAGAGATAGTCCTCGCAGCGCTCGTCCCGCTCCAGATGGCCAACGAACTGCACATTGCGATCCGGAAGAAGCCTCTGGATGAGGCTGACAATGGCGGCGCCCACCTCGTTCCCTACATCGACCGCGTTGGCGAAGCCTT
>NZ_NCJT01000006.1 GCF_002282565.1 Hyphomonas sp. 34-62-18 | reverse complement strand
CTCACGGCTTATTTCTTCGCCGCCATCCTCACCTTCACGACCTATGCCCTGGCCGGCACCATGCGCGAGCAGGTTTGCACCTATCTCTGCCCCTGGCCGCGCATTCAGGGCGCGCTGACCGATGAGCACGCCCTCAACGTCACCTACCGCTATGATCGCGGCGAGCCGCGCGGCCCTCACCGGAAAGACCAGAGCTGGGAAGGCCGGGGCGACTGTATCGACTGCAAGCAATGCGTGCAGGTCTGTCCGATGGGGATCGATATCCGTGATGGCGCCCAACTGGAGTGTATCCATTGCGCCCTCTGTATTGATGCCTGCGACGACATGATGAAAAAGGTCGGCCGCCCGACCGGGCTGATCGCTTATGATACAGATGTGGCCGTGGCTGCCCGCGCCTGCGGAGAAAAGCCGCGCTACAAGCTGCTGCGCACGCGTACTGTGCTCTACGCCATCCTCATTGCCGCCATCAGCCTGCTGATGCTGTGGGGGTATACGTCCAAATCGACTTATGAGTTCAACGTTCTGAAAGACCGGTCACCACCCTTCATCCGGCTGTCCGATGGCCGCATCCGCAATGGCTACACGCTGAAACTCGTCAACAAGTCCACAGATGTGCGCACCGTTGATGTTTCCGTGGAGGGCCTGCCGGAAGCAGATTTTGAAATCATCGGCCTTGGCCCGGCGCCAGAGGGTGGCACGCTTCAGGTCACCACAGATGCCCATGGCGTGGAGCGGTACCGGCTGCTGGTAACCGCCTCTCCGGAAAATCTCTCCCGCCGCACGACCCTCACGGTACAGATCAAGGACGTGGCTAGCGGCGAAATCGCCGAAGCGGACGCCCCCTTTACAACAGGAGACCAATAATGGCTGCTTCCCTGTCCCTCGAAAATTCCGGCAAAGGCAAGATGAAGGGCTGGCATGCCCTGCTCTGGTTCCTGGGTTTCTTCGGCTTCATGTTTGTCGTGAACGGCATTTTCCTCTGGGCGGCTATCACCAGCTTCCCCGGTGAAGATGTGGAGAAATCCTACCTGACGGGCCTGGACTACAATCAGGAACTGGCCCGCCGCGCGCATCAGGAGGCCGCTGGCTGGAACGCCGAAATCGGCATCAGCGGAACCAATCAGGGCTTCCTCCTCACCACGCGCCTGATGACGCGCGACGGCAGCGCCCTGCCCGTCTTCGGCACCCAGGCACAGCTGCGCCACCCAACCGACCGGGCTCTTGACCGGGTTGTCACGCTCACGCCCGCCGGTGGCGGCGAGTATGTGGCGGAACTTGGCGACCTGCATACGGGCGCCTGGAGCGTCAATCTTGCCGCCGATGTTGATCCGGAAACGGATGGCTTCGAGTTCCGCGCCAGCCGGGAAATCATCGTGCCATGACCGGCCTCGCCCTCGACACCAATGGCTGCCCCAGCGGGCTCGCGCCGCCGAGCGGGTCGGACACCTCTGACCCGGCCGCCTTCGTGCGCAAGGTGGGCAAGCAAAGCCGCCTGTCGCTGACCGTGCGCGGCGCAAAATGCGGCGGCTGCCTCTCGCGCATCGAGGGGGCGGTGGCGGCGTTGCCGGGCGTTGAGAGCGCACGGCTGAACCTTTCCAATGGGAAGCTGGACATTGCCTGGACGGGCAATCTGGAGCCTCGCCGGATAAGTGAAGCAGTCAGTAGCCTGGGATATGGCGTTGCGCCGCTTGATACGGGCACGGACGACGATGCCCACAAGAAGGAGGAGCAGTCCCTGCTGCTGGCCATGGGCGTAGCGGGGTTTGCCACAGCCAACATCATGCTGCTGTCGGTTTCCGTCTGGGGCGGGCATGGCGAAATGGGGGAAGCGACCCGGCAGGGCCTGCACGCGCTCTCCGGCGTGATTGCCCTGCCGACGCTGATCTATTCGGGGCGGCCTTTCTTCAAGTCTGCCTGGAGCGTGCTGAAGAAGAAGCGCACCAATATGGATGTGCCGATTTCGCTGGCGCTGATCCTGGCCTTTTCCGTCAGCGTGGCAGAAACGATCCGCGGTGGCGAGCATGCGTATTTCGATGCCGCCTGCATGCTCTTGTTCTTCCTGCTGATCGGGCGGTTTCTGGATGCGCGCGTGCGGCGCCGGGCCTGGTCGGCCGCGCGGGACCTCGCCGCGCTGGCAAGCCGGACCGTGACGCGCATTTCCGCTGACGGAACGCCCCAATCGGTGCGCTCGGAAGAGGTGAAGCCGGGCGACCGCATCCTGCTGGCGCCGGGCGAGCGCGCGGTGGTGGACATGGTGATCGAGGGCGGCGAGTCCGAGGTGGATGAAAGCCTTGTGACCGGCGAAAGCCTGCCGCGCTGGACGGGGGCCGGCATGAAGCTGATGGCAGGGTCCATCAACCTTTCCCAACCGCTGACTGGGCGGGCGACAGCGGCGGCCGCCGACTCGCTGCTCTCCGAGATCAGCCAGATGCTGACAGCCGGGGAGCAGAAGCGCTCGACCTATCGTCAGATCGCCGACAAGGCCGTTTCTCTCTATGTGCCGTTGGTTCATTCCACGGCGCTGCTGACCTTCCTTGGCTGGTGGCTGATCGGCGGCATGGGTCTGCGCGAGGCAATCCTGATTGCCGTCTCTACGCTGATCATCACCTGCCCCTGCGCCCTGGCGCTGGCGGCGCCGGTGGTTCAGGTGGTGGCGGCGGGCCGCCTGTTCAAAGGCGGCGCCTATCTGAAATCCGGCGACGCGCTGGAGCGGATAGCGGCCTGCGATCATATTGTGTTCGACAAGACCGGCACCCTCACCCTCGGAACACCGCGCCTTGTTTCCAATGAAATTTCCAAGGACCTGCTGGCAGACGCCGCCCAATTGGCGCGGGCGAGCCGGCATCCGCTGTCGCGGGCCCTGACCGCTGCTGCCGGGCCGGGGCCGTTGGCGCAAAACGTGAAGGAACGTCCCGGCCTTGGTCTTGAGGGAGAGGTCAACGGCGTTGCCTGCCGTCTCGGTTCTGCCGAATGGACGGGCGCGAAGGCAACCGGGCATACCGGCGCCACACTGTACTTTGCGCGTGGCCAGGAAAAGCCCGTAGAGCTGCGCTTTGAGGACGATATTCAGGCTGGTGCCGCCGAGACACTGGCGCGGCTGCGGGCGATGGGCATGACGATGGAAATCGTCTCTGGCGACCGGGCCGAAGCCGTGGCAGAGGTTTCCCGTAGCCTTGGCATTGATCAGTGGACGGCAAGCGCCAGCCCGCAGGACAAGGTGGCCCGGCTGGAAGCGCTGCAGGCCGAAGGCCGCAAGGTGCTGATGGTGGGCGATGGCCTGAATGACGCTGGGGCCCTCGCGCTGGCGCATGCCTCTGCAGCCCCCGGCGGCGCGCTGGATGTGAGCCAGTCTGCTTCTGACACGGTCTATTCCGGCGGCCTGGCGCCCCTGCCCCGGCTGGTGAAGACAGCGCGGGCGGCCAAGGCGGTGATGCTGCAGAATTTCGGCTTTGCGGCAGCCTATAACCTTGTGGCCGTGCCGATAGCGATCATGGGGCATGCAACCCCGCTGGTGGCCGCGATTGCCATGTCGGGCTCGTCGATTATCGTCTGCCTCAACGCCTTGAGGCTTACTCTGAACACGGAGAAACAGGCATGAGCGGCCTAGTCTTCCTGATCCCGATTGCCCTGATGATGGGGGCTATGGGTCTTGTCGGATTCCTCTGGGCGGTTCGCTCTGGCCAGTTTGATGACCCGGATGGCGCAGCGGCGCGCATCCTGATCTCGCCGGACGAGCCGCTGCCGGATCGCAAGCGGGCCGAGTAGCGCCCAGCACGAGCGACCGGAACGTGCGAGGTGTGCGGCCGGTGTTGCATTTTGACTGAGAGGGGCCCCACCCCATCCCTCCCCATCGTCATGGGGAGGGGACCTGTCGCTTTGCGGGGTGAGGTGGCGTTTCAACAGAGTACTGGCTGCCCCCTCCCCACGGATGTGGGGAGGGTTGGGGTGGGGCTGCTTGAGACCTGAGGCGCCATTTCATTCCGTTGCAGACGACCCCAAATGGAGTCACGGCGCGGAACAGTTTGGGGCTGTTCCGCGCCGTGCCGGGCCACTGGTGGAGCCAGAGCTAGTCAGCCCAGCCGCCACCCATGGCCATGAAGACGTTTATTTCGGCGCTGGCCTTTGCCGCTTCGGATTGGGCGAGCGCGGTGCGGGTTTCGATGAAGGTGCGTTCCGCGTCGAGGACCGCGAGGAAGTTGTCCGAACCGACACGGTAGCGCGTGCGGGCGAGTTCGGCGGCCTCTTCGGCGGCGGCAGCGGAGGCCTCCAGGGCGGCGTAGCGTTCCTTCTCGGCGGCATAGTTGGTGAGGGCGACTTCGGCCTCTTCCAGAGCGGTGAGGAAGGTCTCGTCAAAATTGGCGAGGGCCACATCGACGCCAGCCTCTGCCGCCTTCAGGCGGGCGCGGGAGGCGGCGATGTTCGGGAAGTTCCAACTGATCAGCGGGCCGAGACCGAAGCTGAGGCCATCTTCCTTGAAGAGGTCCCCCGTGCCGCCCATCGAGGCAGTCGAGACCGAACCCCCGATGCTGACCGACGGGTAGAGATTTGCCGTGGCGATGCCCACACGGGCCGCCGCGCCGGCAAGCTGAAGTTCCGCCTGGCGCACATCCGGACGGCGCGCAAGGAGGGCTGCGCTTTCCCCGGTGGGGAGGAGCGAGACGAGCTGCGGCATGCTCTCGCATGCGGGGACCGCATTACTCATCTCTGCGGGGGTCTGGCCAGTCAGGCGGGCCAGGCGGAACAAGGCGGCGTCGCGTGCGGCGCGCACGGACGGAATGTCGGCTTCGGCGCGGCGGAGCGCGGCCTCGGCCTGCACGACATCCAGGCGGATGCCGCGGCCGGCATCGAACAGCGTGCGGGTGAGCGCGAGGGTCTCTTCCTGCAGGCCGTAATTCGACTCGGCGGTTTCAAGCTGGATATTGCCGGCGCAATAATCGATCCAGGCACGGGCAGTTTCGCCCGCGACCATCAGCGCGGCAGACTGGTAGGCCGCCTCGGCAGCGGCGGCATCCTGATGGGCCGCCTCAATACTGGCGCTGACCTGGCCGAAGATATCGACCTCATAATTGGTCTGGAAACCGAGGGAATAGACATCGGTTTCCACATCGCCCGGGGCGAAGCTGGGATCGCGCGCATACTGACCATTGGCCGTGGCCGTTGTGGACGGCAGGAGCGCGGAGCGGGCCTCGGTGAGACCGGCGCGCACCTGTTCCAGGTTTGCCGCCGCCCCGGCCAGCGAGCGGTTATTGGTGAGCGCGGTGTGGACGAGGCTGTCCAGTTCCGGGCTGTTATAGAGGCGCCACCAGTCTTTCGGCACAGGCGCGGCCGCAACGCCGGCAGTCTCTGCCGAAACAAGCGCGCCATCAATGCGCGGGGCGATGGTGCCATCTGGCGCGGCGGGGGCTGTGGCGCAGGCCGCAAGGGCCAGCGCGGCAACCGTGGACAGCGCAGTGAGTTTGAGATGTGTCATGCCTGGCCTCCTTCGACCGGCGTGGGTATGTGATCGTCATGGCGGCGGTTTGATCCCGGAAGGATTTTCGAGATCTTCCGTCCAATGACATAGAAGACGGGCGTGAAGATGAGGCCGAAGAGCGTCACCCCGATCATGCCGGAGAACACGGTGATACCGAGAGACTGGCGCATCTCGGCCCCTGCCCCGGTGGCAAAAGCCAGCGGCAAGACCCCGAAGATGAAGGCAAACGACGTCATCAGGATCGGGCGCAGACGCATCCGGGCACCGGAGACGGCCGCTTCATGGGGCGTGACGCCGTGGTTTTCTTCCTGCTGTTTGGCAAACTCGACCAGAAGGATCGCGTTCTTGGCGGCCAGCGCCACAAGGACGATGAGACCGACCTGGGCGAGAATGTCATTCGCCATGCCTGCGATGTTGATGCCTATGGTGGCCGCGAGGATACACATCGGGACGATGAAGATAACCGCGAAGGGCAGCGTGAAGGCTTCATACTGCGCCGCGAGCACCAGGAAGACGAAGACAACGGCCATCACGAAGATCATCGTGCTGGAATTGCCGGCGGCCTTTTCCTGATAGGCGATCTCGGTCCACTCATAGCTGACGCCATCGGGCAAAACCTGAGCCGCGATCTCTTCCATCGCATTCAGCGCATCGCCGGTGGAGACGCCGGCCGGTGTCTGGCCGTTGAGCTCGATAGAGGGGAAGATGTTGTGGCGCACCATGCGGACCGGGCCGGAGCCATCAATGATTTTGGCCACAGCCGAGACCGGCACCATTTCACCGGTGGACGAGCGCACCTGGAACTGGCCGATGCTGGCGGCGGTTTCGCGGAACGGGGCATCTGCCTGGGCGGTCACGCGGAACGTCCGTCCCAGGAAGTTGAAGTCGTTCACATAGGTGGAGCCAAGATTTGTGCCGAGGGTGGCGTAGACATCGGCCGGTTCAACGCCGAGAAGCTGGGCGCGGTCACGGTCCACCTCCACTCGCACGGTGGGCGAGTTGGTGTCAAAGGTGGTGTAGACGCTGGTGACGCGGGGGTCCTGCGCGGCAGCGCCCATCATGGCAAAGGTGGCCTGCTGGAGCGCCTCTGTGCCGACGCCGCCACGGTCCTGGATCATCATCTTGAAGCCGCCGCCCTGGCCGAGACCCTGGACTGCCGGCGGGGCGATGATGAAGGCGTTGCCTTCAGGCAAGCTGCCCATGAACTGGCCTGTGAGACGCTGGGAGATGGCAACGGCGGTGAGATCTTCCCGGCCCTTGCGGTCTTCAAAATCGTCCAGACGGATGAACATGGTGCCCGCATTGGAGGCCGAGGAGAAGCTGGAGCCATCCATGCCGACCATGGCCGCGACGCCCTGGATGCCGTCGGTAGCCTGAAGTTCCTCGACGATGCGCAGCATCACGGTGTTGGTACGCTCAAGCGAGGCACCGGCAGGAAGCTGAACCACGCCGATCAGGAAGCCCTGATCCTGCTCCGGAATAAAGCCTGTGGGCGTGGCCGTCAGGCGCCAGCCGGTGGTGGCCAGAAGCGCCGCATAGAGGATCATCACGATCACCAGCATACGGACGAGCTTGGCGACGAGCGACCCGTAGGCGTTCGACAGCCAGTCAAAGCCGCTGTTGAAGGCATTGCCGGCCAAGCGCAGCGGCGCGAGGATGGGGTTGCCCTTCTTGTGGCCGTGTTCTTCGTGCGGCTTCAGCAGCAGGGCACAAAGAGCCGGAGACAGGGTGAGCGAGACCAGCAGCGAGATGACCGCGGCCGAGGCGATGGCGACGGCGAATTGCTCATAGAAGATGCCTGGGATGCCGCCCATGAACAGGGTGGGCACGAACACCGAGACGAGCACGAGGTTCATCGCGATCAGTGCGCCGCCCACCTCGTTCATTGAGGTAAGCGCCGCCTGCATCGGGCTTTTGCCTTCGCGGATGGATCGTTCGACGTTTTCCACGACGACGATCGCGTCATCGACCACGATGCCGACCGCGAGCACGAGAGCGAACAGGGAGAGCGAGTTGATGGAATAGCCGAGCGCCAGCTGCACGGCGAACACGCCGATGATGGAGACCGGAATCGCGAGGATGGGGATAAGGGCCGCGCGCCAGGTCTGCAGGAAGACGAGGATCACGATCATCACCAGGAACACCGCTTCGATCAGCGCGTGCTCCACCGCCGACACAGACGCTTCCACGAACTCTGTCGGATTGTACGGGATCATGTATTCCAGGCCTTCGGGAAATTCCTGGCTGGCGAGTTCCATTTCTGCCAGCACCTTCTCCGCCGTGTCGAGCGCGTTGGAGCCGGGAAGCTGGGACACGGCGAGGCCAAGGCCGGGCTGGCCATCGAAATAGGAGCGCATCAGATAGGTTTCGGCGCCGATATCCACACGGGCGACATCCCGCAGGCGCACGACGGAGCCATCTTCATCGCGGCGGATGACGACATCGCCGAACTCTTCGGGCTGGATCAGACGGCCACTCACCTGCACCGGGATCTGGAACGGGGGCGCGCCAGCCTCGGAGAAAGGCGGCTGGCCGAGCGTGCCGCCGGCGGCCTGGATGTTCTGGGCACGGAGGGCGGCGACAATGTCGTTGGAGGTGAGGTTCAGCGCAGCGGCGCGTTCCGGATTGATCCAGACGCGCATGGAATAGTTGCCACCCCCGAAGACTTCGATGCCGCCGACGCCATTGATCCGCAGCAGCCGGTCCTTGATGGTGGAAGCGGCATAGTTGGCGACATAATCCTGATCAAGCTGGCCGCCGGGCGAGACCAGCGCCACGAGCAGGAGGAAGCCGGACGCCTGCTGGTTCACGGCCACGCCCGTCTGGCGCACCTGTTCTGGCAGGCGCGGTTCTGCGCGGGAGACGCGGTTCTGGACCTGAACCTGGGCGGTATCAAGATCCGTGCCCGGCTCGAAGGTGATGGTCAACATGACCACCCCGTCCGCCGTGGACGAAGAGGTCATGTAGATCATCCCCTCCACGCCGTTGATTTCCTGCTCCAGCGGGGCCGCGACCTGGTTGGCCACATCCTCTGCGGAGGCGCCGGGATAGGACGCGGTGACGACAACGGTGGGCGGGGCAATTTCAGGGTACTGAGCAAGCGGGAGACGCGGGAACGCAAAGGCGCCCAGCAGGGTGATCACAACCGAGATTACGGCCGCAAAAATCGGCCGCTTGATGAAAAAATGGGACAGGCGCATGGGTTCGTCTCTCTGGGAGGAAGAGAATGGAATGGGCTGACGGCCGGGCGGCCGCCGCCGCGTATCAGTTGGCGATGCGGCGGGCCGTCATGGCCGGGCGGCTTTGGACGGTGACCGTGTCTGCCGGGGCGGTTTCATAATCGAGTTGCACCGCGACGGGGTTGACCACAGCGCCCGGACGGGCCCGCAGCAGGCCATTGACGATCACGCGGTCATTCGACTCCAGTCCGCCGGCGATCACCTGCATGTTGCCGCTGAGCGGGCCGAGCTCGACCGGGGCCGATTCCACCTCGTTACGCTCGTTGACCAGGAACAGGATGCGGCGGGCGCCATCGGTCTGAACGGCCGTTTGCGGCACCATCAGCGCTGAATAAGGCGCCGAACCATTGATGCGCACCTCGCCGGTCATGCCGGGGCGGATGAGGCCATCTTCATTCTCGATCAGTGCGCGGACGCGGATCGAACCGGTGGTGTCGCCCATGCGGTTGTCCGCAAAGATGACTTCGCCCGAACGGGAGAAACTGGCTTCATCCTGCAGGCGGGCCTCTGCCTTTACGGCGCCATCGGACTGTTCGGCGCGGGCGTAGCGCAGATAGTCGGCCTCGGAGACGTTGAAGGTGAAGTAAAGCTCGTCATCGCGGACGATGGTGGTGAGGATGTCTCCGGCCGAGTTGCCGCCGGCGACGAGGTTGCCGGGGTCCACATTGCGGGCCGAAACACGGCCATCAATCGGGGCGGTGACGCGAGTGAAGCTCAAATCAAGGCGGGCCGCCTCAACCCCGGCTTCGGCGGCGGCAACGCTGGCCTGGGCGCTGGCAAGGCTGGTGCGGTTGCGCTCGAGTTCCTCGACCGAAACGGCGCCGGACTCGGCGAGCTTTTCAGAGCGCTCCAGATCCGACTGGGCCTGACCGAGCTGGGCTTTGGCCTGGGCCAGCTGAGCTTCGGCCTGGCCGAGCGTGGCGCGGAACGGGCGATCATCCAGGGTGAACAGGAGGTCGCCTGCCTTGACGCGGGCGCCATCTTCAAAGGCGACAGATTTCACGTAACCGCTGACGCGGGCACGTACATCTACGCGTTCCACAGACTCAAACCGGCCGGTATAACCGTTCCAGTCAGCAACCTGGGAAGAGAGGGGGACAGCAACTTCAACCTGCGGCGGGGGAGGACCGCCCTGTTCTTGCGCCTGGGGCGCGCTGCATGCCCCAACGACAAGTGCCGTTGCCAGGACGGAAACGGTTGCAAAATGGCGCGAACGCATTCATTTTTCCTTCATAAACAAGGCGAACCGGTGGAGAGACGCCTGTAAGTCATCAGCTGTTGACCGCATATGACGTCGCGGGAAGCCTAAGTCAACAGGTGATGACAAATTAATTTTTGTAGGGTAGGAAAACGTATGAAATGTGGTCAACCCATCCGGCGCCGGGACGCCGCCAGCACGAAAAACGCCATCCTCTGTGCGGCGCGGACCCTGTTTGCACGCGACAGCTATGAGAATGTCGGCATCCGCGAGATTGCCTCCCTGGCGGGGGCGGATGCGGCGCTGGTGTCACGCTATTTCGGATCGAAGGAAGAGCTGTTTGCCGCCGTGATGAACTCGGGCGAGCGCGGCGTGGACGTGATCGGCAATGAGCTGGAAGGCCTGCCCGAACGGGTGGGCGAGCTGATGTTCGACCCGGAAGATGACGGAAAGCCGATGGAGGACATCCTCATCATGCTGCATTCGGGCAATTCCCCGATTGCCGGCCCGATTGTGCGCGCGTCCATCGATGACCGGTTTCACGAGCCCTTTGCCGAAGTGATTGGCGGGGAAAACGCCAAGGTGCGCTCGCAGCTTTTCGGCTCTATCCTGCTCGGCATGTCGATCAGCCAGCATATCTCTGGCAAACTGACGGATGATCCTGAGCTGCGCGAAAAGCTGAAACAGCGCTTCACCGAAATCATCCGCCTGGCGGTTAAGCCGCTCTGACCTCCCCCGTTTCAGGGGCTGGTGGCGCATCGGCAATCACGGCTAACGGTAGAGCAGACACCTTCTGCCTTCCCTGAGCTGACAGACCGCCATGCTGACCGCCCTGCCCTGGATTCTCTTTGCCTTTGGCCTTTTCTACACGCTGGGCGGGGTGGTGCTCATCCGGCGCATGGCGATGGACCGGCTGCTGGACCAGGCGATTGCCGGCATCACCCTGAAACGCGACCGCGTTGAAGAGACGGCAACCCGACTGCTGACAATCGGTGGCTGGCTGACTTTCGCGTCCGGCCTTTCCCTGATGGCGCAGAGCCGGGCGGCGCTGGTGATCTTCAGCCTGAATATTCTGGCGCAGGGAGGATACCTTGCCTGGGCCGCGCGCCACCGGCCCGTGACCGATGAGGCGGAGCGGCGCGGCCGGGCGGCCACGCGCAACGCGCTCCTGATCTATGTGGGCGTGTTTGCCCTTGTAGTGGTGGTGGAACAGCATGGCCTGTGGCGAAGCTGGCTGGGCACGGGGATCGCCGGCCTTGTGGCCGATCTGGTGGCCATCGGGGCGGTGACCGTCACTTTCATCTTTCTGCTGACGAATACGGGTAGCCGCCGCTCTGGCAAAAAGGGCAAAAGCTATCCGGACTTTCTTGATCCAGGCGAGGATGAAGGGCCGGACTATGACCCCACAAAACCGCCGAGCTGCCTGCGCCTGGCGCCGGAATACCAGTGCTGGCCGCTATGGGATGATGAGTCCGGGACAAATGTGAACCCTGACAGCTTGGGATTGAGCACCGATCTGGTGGCGCGGATCGAGCGATGGGACGCAGTCTACCAGAACAGCTACAAGCCCGATGATCCGGTGAATTCCGGCTTTGAGGATGTGGCGGAAGAACGTTTCTGGGCGGATGAAGCCGAAGCGATCTGGGATGCACTCTGCGAAGAATGGGAAGGCGAACTCGCCAACTGGACGTCTCGGCTTCAACACCTGATGACGCTTGCGTTCATGCGGGTCAATACTTTCGACCTGCCTCAGGAAGCGAAGGTGGCCGAGATGGCGGCGCAATGCGGCGTGGTGGAGATCCGCGAGATGCTGCGGCGCCTTGATACACTGGCCGAAGAATGGGACCGCGTGGAGACCTGGGATGGAGACAGCCAGGACGATATTGCCCGGCTTCAGACTTTCTTCGCCCGCGTGCTGGCACGGGTGGCGCCGCGCTACCGGGAGGATGTTGCCGCGGGCCTGAATAGTCCTCATGAAGCAACCCGGCGATGGGTACAGCTGGCGCTCGATGGACAGGCGGGGTAATCGCCCCTGCCCTGATGCAAACAAGAAAAAAGGGCGGCCCTCACGAGCCGCCCTTTCCATTTTTTAGGACGATGACCGGTTATTGCAGATCGAAACGGTCTGCGTTCATCACCTTGGTCCAGGCGGCAACGAAGTCCTTGACGAACTTCTCTTTCGCGTCGTCCTGGGCGTAGACTTCGGCATAGGCGCGCAGGATGGAGTTCGAGCCGAACACAAGGTCTGCACGGGTTGCGGTGAACTTCACGGCGCCGGTTTTCCGGTCCACGATGTCATACGCGTTCTTGCCTTTGGGCACCCAGCGATAGGCCATGTCGGTGAGGTGGACGAAGAAGTCGTTCGTGAGAACGCCGACTTTATCCGTGAACACACCATGCTTGGTGCCGCCATGGTTGGTGCCGAGGACGCGCATACCGCCGAGGAGGACCGTCATCTCCGGGCCGGTGAGGCCGAGGAGCTGGGCACGGTCGAGCAGCAGCTCTTCCGGCTTCACGACATACTCCTGCTTCACCCAGTTACGGAAGCCATCGGCGATAGGCTCCAGCACGGAGAAGGAGGCCGCATCGGTCTGCTCTGCTGTGGCGTCGCCACGGCCCGGCGCAAACGGAACGGCGACATTGAGACCGGCCGCCTTGATGGCCTTCTCGATACCGACATTCCCGGCAAGGACGATCACGTCTGCCACGCTGGCCCCGGTTTCCTTGGCGATCGGCTCAAGCACCGAGAGCACCTTCTGGAGGCGGGCAGGCTCGTTGCCTTCCCAATCCTTCTGCGGGGCAAGGCGGATACGTGCGCCATTGGCGCCGCCGCGCAGGTCAGAGCCACGGAAGGTGCGGGCGCTGTCCCAGGCGGTGGAGACCATTTCGGAGATCGAAAGGCCGGAGGCTTCGATCTTCGCTTTGACGGCGTTCACATCATACGACTTGTTGCCGGCGGGGACCGGATCTTGCCAGATCAGGTCTTCCTTGGGCGCATCGGGGCCAATGTAGCGAACGCGGGGGCCAAGGTCGCGGTGGGTCAGCTTGAACCAGGCGCGGGCGAAGCAGTCGGAGAAGTAGGCCTCATCGGCCATGAACTTCTGACAGATGGCGTTGTAGGTCGGGTCCATCTTCATCGCCATATCGGCGTCGGTCATCATCGGCATGACGCGCTTGGTCGGATCCGTCGGATCGACCGGCATGTCTTCTTCCTTGATGTTGATCGGGCGCCACTGGCTGGCACCGGCGGGCGACTTCGTCAGTTCCCACTCATAGCCGAACAGCAGTTTGAAGTAGCCCATGTCCCACTTCGTCGGGTGGGTGGTCCAGGCGCCTTCGATGCCGGAGGTGACCGCGTTGGTGGCTTTGCCATCCATATGCGGGTTCAGCCAGCCGAAGCCCTGGGTTTCCAGGTCGTTGCCTTCCGGCGGCGGGCTGAGCTTGCTGGCGTCGCCATTGCCGTGGGCCTTGCCGACGGTGTGGCCGCCGCAGGTGAGGGCTGCGGTTTCCTCGTCATCCATCGCCATACGGGCGAAGGTTTCGCGGACGTGCAGCGCGGTTTTCAGCGGATCGGATTTGCCGTTCACGCCTTCCGGGTTGACGTAGATGAGACCCATCTGCACGGCGGCGAGCGGGTTTTCCATAGTCGACGGATCGTCGACATTGTCATAGCGCGTGTCGGACGGCGCAAGCCATTCCTTCTCGGCGCCCCAGTAGACGTCTTTTTCCGGAGCCCAGATGTCTTCGCGGCCGAAGGAGAAGCCATAGGTTTTCAGGCCCATGCTCTCATAAGCGATGTTGCCGGCCAGGAGGATAAGGTCTGCCCAGGAGATCTTGTTACCGTATTTCTTCTTGATCGGCCACAGCAGGCGGCGGGCCTTGTCGAGGTTGCCGTTATCCGGCCAGGAGTTGAGCGGGGCAAAGCGGATGTTGCCCGAGCCGCCACCGCCGCGGCCATCGGCCAGACGGTAGGAACCGGCGGAGTGCCAGGCGAGACGGATCATCAGACCGCCGTAATGACCATAGTCAGCCGGCCACCATTCCTGGCTGTTGGTCATCAGGTCGTGCATGTCTTTCTTCAGGGCTTCAAAGTCGAGCGTCTTGACCGCTTCGCGATAGTTGAAGTCCTTGCCGAGCGGGCTGACCTTGGTGTCGTGCTGGTGCAGGATGTCGAGGTTCAGCGTCTCCGGCCACCAGGCCGTATTGGAGTTACCCGCCACCGTGATCGCGCCGTGCATGACAGGGCACTTGTCGGGAGGGGGCAGATCATTGCCGTCCATTGTTTCTCTCCTTGCGTGTGAATCTATCCGATCATAGTGCGCCAGGCGAAGCTATTGATCCAATCAATTTTAAATGCCGGACCTATAGACGGAGCCTGTGGATGAGCCAGAAAGTGCCGCCAAACCCACAGGAAAGCTGCTGAAGCAGGTCATCCGGGTGCGATTCTGTGCGTGAGAGACTCAAATGACAGGCTCCAATAGGACGCAGCGGACCCGGCGCGCAGCCATGCACGGCCCGTCGCAAACTCGCCTGAGAGGAGAATTACCCGCCTGCCCGCTCTTGGCGGCCCTCCCCTGCTGGGCAGAGCGCCGCCGCGCTCAGGGGATCAGGACCGCCTTCACACAGTCGCCATGATGCTGGGCGGCGATGGCTTCGTTGATTTCGCTGAGGCGGAACTTCTTGACCAGCTTGTCAAATGGCAGACGGCCTGCCTTGAAGTGTTCGATCAGTTCCGGGATGAATTCATCCGGGTCTGAATCGCCCTCGATTATTCCTTTTACGGACTGTCCAAACGTCATCACGGTGTTGACATCGCCTGGCATCGGCGTGCCCGGCGCGCTGACGCCGACGAGGCCGAGGGTCGCCTTCGAGCCCAGGCAGGCCAGCGCAGCGGCCTGAACGGCGGGAATGCCGGTGGTATCCAGCGCATTGTCCACACCCATCGGCGCAATTGCGCGCACCGCAGCGGGAACATCGTCCGTAGCCGCCGGATCAATGCAATGGGTGGCGCCAATCTCTATCGCCAGCTTGCGGCGCGACTCCATCGGCTCCACCAGAATGATGGTGGCGCAGCCCTGGATCTTTGCGCCCATCACGGCGCTGAGCCCCACAGAGCCGCCGCCGGTGACGAGGAAGGCCGATCCCTTTTTGGCGGCGAGCGAGCGCATGGCTGCGCCTGCCCCGGTCTGGATGCCGCAGCCGAGCGGGCCCATGATCTCCACCGGGAGCGACGGATCAACCTTCACCACATTGCGCTCATACGTGATCGCATGGCCGGCAAAGGTGGACTGGCCGAAGAAGTTAGACGAGACGGGGCCGGCTTCATTGCTGATCGCCGAGGTGCCATCCGTGCGCCGGCCGGTATAGTTGAGCAGCGGCATGGTGCGGCAGTAGGCAGCGTCGCCCGTGTCGCAGCGGTCACACGCGCCGCAGGAGCGGAAGGTGATGAGCACGCTGTCGCCGGCCTTCACCTTTTTGACATTGGCGCCGACCGCCTCAACCACGCCGGAACCTTCATGACCGAAAACCGCCGGAAAGGGATAGGGCGCCGCGCCGGAGCTGAACACAAGATCGGTGTGGCAGAGGCCAACGCCAAGCACACGGACGAGAATCTCATCAGCGCGCGGGGCTTCAATCTCCACGGTTTCATACTTGAAACCGGGCTGTCCGGTATAGGCGACCGCTGCCTGGGTTTTCATCTGTCTCTCCGATGATTTGCTGAGCCGGACGCTATAAGCGCGCTGGATAACCGTCAACCGGATCGCCAGCTTTCCCGGCCGTGAACGGATGAATTATCTTCCCGGCACTGCTGCGGCAGATTTCCGCGACGACACGCTCTCCTGCCCCGTGCCATAGGCCGCGCGGATCACCTGATGCAGCTCCTTGCGGGCTTTCTTCAGATTGAAGCTCGGCTCGATCAGGAATTGCGAGGAAAGCCCGATCAGCTGCGTGCCGATGAGGCGCGCGGCCATTTCGACATTCACATCCTTGCGGATCGACCCGTCTTCCCGGCCCAGCCGGATGATGCGCATCAGCTCTGTCGCCGAGCGCTGGTGAGAGCCGACAAACTGCTCGCGCATCTCAGACATAGCGGCAATGGCTTCGCTCATCAGGATGAAATAGGCCTTCATCTCAGATGTCTTGTCGAGGGCGGCGATATGCACGTCGCAATAGAGCATCAGCGCCTCAAGGCCCGAAAGGGAATCGAGATCCTGCCGCCGGCGGCGTTCGGACATCACTTCGTGCAGATGATTGATGACGGCTTCCAGCAGGCCGCTCTTGGAGCCGAATTTCTGGAACGCCAGATTGCGGCTGTAACCGGCCCGCAAACCGATATTATCAAATGTGAGCGCTGAGACGCCCTGTTCGGAGGCCAGCTCCAGACAGGCATTGATGAGTTTATCCGACGACTGCTGCCGACGCTCGTGTTGTTTCATGATCTCCCCCGAGATTCAGGGTCAACGATTTTTCGCTGCCCGATTATTTTTTGTACGCACCATGAACATTGATGCGTGTTTGCAACAGCCTGTCAAATGGAGGACAGAACCGCTGGAAAATGCGGCGCTGCACAATCTGTGCAGCGCGCGAGTTTCGGGGAGGAAACAAGGCGCCTCATTGTGCGCCTGCGTAAGGAGTGGAGGCCGCGGCGGGCGTGGTGTCCCCCGCCGAGGCGATTGGGTTTCGATCAGAACGTCTTGCGGACGGACACACCGAAGGTGCGCGGCGACGCCACATAGCCGTTCCGGTCGGTGTCCTGGATCGGAGTGTTGAAGTGCTGCGTCACATAGCGTTCGTCGAACGCGTTGCGGATGAAGGCGGACACGGAGATGCCGGAGTCAAATGTGAGCCCGATATTGCCGTTGACCAGCGCGACTGCATCTTCCTTGAGGTTTGACGCCGTGTTGGTGAACCGGTCGCCCATATACTGAACCTGCAGAAGACCCGTCAGCGCCTTGCCGCCGGAGAGTTCATAGTTGAGGTTCAGCGCCGTGTTCGCCGAAAGCTCCGGCGCATTGGGGAAGCGGCGGCCGGAGAGGACACCGATGCCGGCGTCATCGCCATAGCTTGCTTCCGGCAGCCAGGTGGCCGAGGCGTTCCAGGTCAGATAGTCGGTCAGCGCCTGGGTGTGCTCGAACTCCGCACCATAGGATTCTGCTTCCGGCGAGTTCAGGATGGTGAAGATCAACCCGAGGAACTGGGCGACCTGCAGATCCTGAATGTCGTTATAGAAGACAGCGACGTTCGTGCGGGCCGCGCCGTTCATCCAGTCAACCTTGGCGCCGATTTCATAGGCGTCGATGGTTTCCGGGGCGAACACCGGATCGGCTGGCGTGCCGGTATCCAGCGGGTTCAGCGAGCTGCCGGGAACGCCGGCGCCGCTGGCGTCAACGTTCACGCCGCCGGCCTTGTAGCCGCGGTTGTAGCTGGCGTAATACATAACGTCCGAGTTCAGACGATATTGCAGGCTGAGCGTGCCGGAGACAGCCTCATCGGAGAATTCGCGGGCGTATTCCGGGCCAGGGCCCGAACCAGCGATTGCGAAGGGATCGAACACCGGATCGCGGAAGAAGTCATAGAAGAACTGGCCGGTCTTGTCGTCTTCGGAGTAACGCAGGCCCGCGATCAGGTTGACCTTGTCGGTGAGCGCGAAATCCCAGTGCGTGAAGAGCGCGAGGGATTCGGCCTTGCCGATGAGCACTTCGCGCGCCCATTCGCCCGGCGCCGCATTGATGATGGCCGAGGGCACGCCCTGGGCGCCGAGCAGCGTGTTCCAGAAAGGCTGGGCCTGCGTGCCGTGCGACAGGTTGCGGCCCATGTCGAGCTCTTCATCGGAATAGAAGACGCCGAACAGGTAGTTCGCATTCACCGGGCCGGAGAGTTCGCCGCCATAGGTGAATTCCTGCGAGAAGAACTGCGAGTTGAACAGTTCATTGATGTTCAGGATGTCTGCGCCGGTGAAGTCTGCGTCGGCGTCCTGAACAGTATCATACTCGCGCAGTGCGGTGACCGATTTCAGCGTGCCGGGGCCAAACTCCCAGTCCACCAGCAGCGCAATGCCCTTGTCTTCGACATTGTTCGAGGTCGGCGTATTGATGCTGGTTTCGTAGTCATCAATGTTGCTGGAGGGAACGGCGAGGCCGTTGGCCACCGTCAGCACATTGATCAGCGGCGTCAGCGGGCCATCCACAGCGTTGACCGTGGCATAGCCGACTTCATCGTCCTGCTTGGTGTAGTCCGCGATCAGCTTGAGCGAGAGCGTATCGGTCGGCTCCCACTGGGCGCTGACCTTGAAGGCGTCCACATTCTGATCGCCTTCGGTGTTGCCTTCCGGGCTTTTCAGGAAGCCGTCCTGCTCGGAATGGCTGGCGGCCACGCGGAGGGCAAACGTGTCCGAAACCGGAATGTTCACAGC
The DNA here is from genome assembly GCF_002282565.1 of Hyphomonas sp. 34-62-18. Classification (GTDB taxonomy): domain Bacteria; phylum Pseudomonadota; class Alphaproteobacteria; order Caulobacterales; family Hyphomonadaceae; genus Hyphomonas. Next base: position 17,941 of record NZ_NCJT01000006.1, on the reverse strand, counting down.
GCCGGAAACGTCAAATGCGTTGTAGTTGCCATAGCTGGCGGTGGCGAAGCCGGAAACTTCGTCCATGTTCGGCGAGGCCGAATTCAGCAGCAGCGCGCCGGCAGACGTGTTCTTGCCGAACAGCGTGCCCTGGGGCCCGCGCAGAACCTGCAGACCGTCCATATCGAGGAAGCTGGACAGGGCCTGGCCGGAACGCGTTCTGTAAACGCCATCGATGAAAACGCCCACGGCGCCTTCGAACACGCGGGACTGGCCAGTGGTACCGATGCCGCGGATCTGGATGTTGGACGAGGCGACCGGCGAGTTCGTCTTGCTGAAAGTGATGCTCGGCGAAACGAGGCTGATATTCTCGATGTTCTCGACGCGAAGGGCCGCCATCTGATCGCCGGTGACGGCGGTTACGGCGAGGGGCACGTCCTGAACGCTCTCTTCGCGGCGTTGCGCGGTGACCGTGACCGTGGACAAGCGGCGGTCATTTTCCGCGGCGGCCGGTTCGGTGGCTTCAGGCTCCGCAGGGGTGGTGGCCTCCTGTGCCCAGGCGCCTTCGAGCGCCGCACACCAGACAAGGGCCGTACCGGCCAGAAGCCGCACGTTACGTTTGAATGACAATGTATCCTCCCAGGGATGTCTTATTTATCGCCTATCCGGCCATATAATGTTTGTTGGACATCCATCTATTATTTCTGTCAAGAGCCGAGCCGTGCCCAGTGGGTCATGGGTTGGATCACACCCACGTGACCGGAATTGCGCCCTCCCGCACCCTTCCCCAACGGCATGCAGGCCACTCGAACGCGCCGCGCCGGAACCATGTTCCGGCAGCTGCAGCAAAGAAGCCTGCCCCATCGCCGCGAGATTCGGAGAACGTCTCCGCCCCAGGCAGATTGATCAACCCGCGTCGTCTCATGGCGGCACAGCCGCGCCCGGAATGGGGGTTGTCAGCAGCACCTTATGACAGAGAAGCAACATGCATCGTCCGTGTCATGACTTATTCGTAATTCTATTCTTGCTTAACTTCTGATAACCACGTATACGGATGGTCGATTCCGGCGAACAGAAGAAGACTTTCCACAGGGCCGGCGCACAAGCTGGGGATTGGCGCTGGAATACGGCGCTGCGCGATAGTCCGGCCGGGATCCGCTCCCTAATCCTTGGATCACCGAGGAGGTGTGGAATGTGACGTGGTTTATCTCTCTTGTAATGTTCTGGGTCGGGACGAGTTTCGGGTTCGTGCTCGGCGCATGGTGGGTTGCCGCGCATGCGCGCAAGCGGGAAATGGATGAACGCTGCTATGGCGGCGATGGGGCACCGGACGACCGGCCACCGCCCTAAAAGCGGAACCCCGGCAACCAGCTGTCCAGATATCCGGTTTTCGCCCGGAGGTCCTGATATGCGCCGTCTACGGATCGGTTCAGAAAGCTGAGGCGGTCCCCCGGCGCAATCTGGCCCAGCAGGTGCCGGTCCGCCCGGATCACCTGAAGGACATGCGGATAGCCGCCGGTTGTCTGCGCGTCCGGCAGCAGAACAAAGGCGTTTCCCGACGGCGTGAGCTGCACGGCGCCGGTAAACAGCGCGGCGCTGGGGCGCAGGGCGCCGTTCTCTGGCTTCGGCCAGTTGCCGGCAAGCTCGATCCCGGTGCGGTCCATTCGGCGGGTTGTCTGGAAGGTTTCGTTCCAGACGGCGGGCGCCAGGGCTGCAAAGTCCGGGCCGGGAACCGCCCTCAGACTGTGGGCGCGCGCAATGTGCGGCCGCAGGGGAGCAGGCGTGGCGAGAGGCGGGGGTTTACTCGCCGCGCCTGCTCTTTCCAATTCGTCGCCCGCCCGCAGCGCGCGGCCGGAATAGCCGCCAAACTCTGCAGGCAGAAAGGTGGACGTGCTGCCAAACAGCGTGTCTGCGCGAAAGCCGCCCGGAATGGCGAGATAGGTGCGCGCGCCGGCGGCAGGATGAGGAAAGGTGAGCACGTCTCCCCGTCTCGCCTCCAGCGTTTCGTGCGCCAGCACCGGCACGCCCGAAAGCGTGGCGAAGGTTACCGCGCCCGCAAAGGCAAAGGCCGTATCCTGACGAAACTCGAAGGACGCGCCCCCGAAGGTGATTTCGATGGCCGTTGCGGCGGGCGCGTTCAGGCAAAGCCGGTTGGCAAGCGCCATGGAGAGCGGGTCTGCCGGGCCGCTGGCGGGGATGCCCTGATGGCGCAGGCCTGCGCGGGCGCTGCCCTGAAGGGTGGCGAGAGGGCTCGGCTTGAGAACGGTGAGCACCATCCGCCTACCGCCCAATCGAGAGGTGAAGGCGCAGGCCCGCCTCAAGCGTGAAAGGCGCCTCCCTGCGCGGGTCGAAAAGCGGCTCGGCAATGCGGCCAATGATCGGCCAGCCTGCCGGCCCCGCCAGGGCATAGAAACCCAGCTGGCCGGAAATCATGCCGACAGAGCCAGCCGGAACCTTCTGCCGGGGCGTATCCAGGCGCGGCGCCACCAGGGCCGGGTCCACCCCCGCAACATAAGCAAACCCGGCCGTGAACCCCATCATGTCCACGGTCAGCGGCGAGGCTTCAATGCGCGCAAGGAAGGCTTCTCGCGTCAGGCCATTCTCGGCAGCGAGGCGGGCAAGGTCTGGCGCAGCTGCGTCATCTGTCTGCATGTGCAGCGTCAGAGCGCCGGCCGCGCTTTCTTCCGCTTCCGGAATATTCTCTGCCTGTTTCCGAAGCAGGGCTTCTGCCGCTGCGGGGGCGATCGCGAGCGGGTCGAACTGGACGGTCACTTCCCCCTTCCCCGGCACGACATCGATCCATTTCCCCGAAGCCCGCAGCGCCCCGGCGAGGCCATGACGCGCCGCGCGCTCTGCCACCCTGACGGCGAGGCCATCATCCCCCACGAAGAAAATCTCCGGCGCGCTCATGGGCGTATCGTCACGCCGCCCGCTTCCAGCGCGGCGCGCAGGCGGGCGGCATTCTCCGCTGCGCCGGGCGTATCCCCATGCAGGCAGAGGGTGTGCACATGAAGCGGAATGGTCTCCCCCGTGCGGGTGGTCACTTCATGGCGCAGGGCGATGGACAGCGCCTGCGCGATCTGGCGTTCGGCGTCATGAAACACCGCTCCCGGAAGATTGCGCGGGGTGAGGCTAAGATCGGCCTCATAGGCGCGATCGGCGAAGCCCTCGGCAATATAGGTGAGGCCGCTCTCCCTGGCCGCCCGTTCCATCTCCGAGGCGGGTGGGCCAAGCAGAACAGGGATACCGGTCTCGGCGCAAAGCCCGGCAACCATCTGCGCAAGCTCTGCATCCCTGGCGGCATCATTATAGAGCGCGCCATGGGGCTTGATATGGTGGACCGCCCCGCCGGTGGCCGCCGCTATATGTTGCAGCGCCAAGACCTGATCTTTCAGGGAGGCCGCCAGTGCCTCCGCTGACACATTGTTCCGGGAACGGCCAAAACCTTCCCGGTCCGGATAGGAAGGATGCGCGCCACCAAGCACGCCATATTCCTGCGCCATCTGCAGCGTCTGCGCCATCGACTCTGCATCCCCCGCGTGTCCGCCGCAGGCGATGCTGCAGCGGGACACCTGGCTCAGGATCGCGCGGTCAAGCGCCCGGCCCGCTTCGCCCGGAAGCTCTCCAATGTCCGCGTTGAGACAGAGGCTGCGCGTCATGGCCAGATGCCCACCGCGCGCAGGATGAGCCGCAGCCCGAGGAACGCCGCCACCAGCACGACAAGACCGCCAAGCGCATTGCGCACCGGGCCATTGACATGATCGCCCAACACCGATTTCCGGTTCATCGTGATGAGCAGGAATATCGCCACAACCGGCAGCAGCAGGCCATTGGCCACCTGCGCCACCAGGATAAGCTCAATCGGGCGGATGCCGAGCAGCGCCACGCCGAGCCCTATCGCCACAACCGTCAGAGCGATTCCCTTGAACAGCCAGCCGGATTTCGGCCGCCCCATCACTTCGCAAACGGCATAAGCGGTGGCGAGCGGCGCGGTGATGGCGGAGGACAGCCCCGCTGCGCAAAGCCCTGCGCCCACCAGGATGCGCGCGGCCGGGCCATAAGCGGGTTCCAGCGCCGACGCCATGTCCGCGCCGCTGCTGATGACCAGCCCGGCGCCAAAGAGGCTCGCCGCCGCCGTGCTCAGCACAAGGATGGAGATGAGACCGCCAAGACCAACGGAAACACGCGTATCGGCAATCGCGGCGGCAAGGCCGCCTTCGGTATTCTCCTTCCAGCGCTCGCGAACGGCGGCGGCATGGAGAAAGAGATTGTAAGGCACAATCGTCGTGCCGATCAGCGCCATGGCCGTCAGCAGGCTGCCGTCTGGCAGCTGCGGGCGCAGGCCACCCAGCATCGCGCCGAGATCGGGCCGGACCAGCACAAGGCTCGCGGCAAAAGCAAGGCTCATGAGGATGACGAGCCCGATCAGAAACCGCTCCAGCGTCTTGTAGCGCCCAAGCAGCAGGACGAGCGCGGCGATGAGGCCCGTGGCGAGCGCGGCGATCCGCTGCACGCTCTCGCCTTCCCCGAGGATCGCGCGCAGGCCGAGCGCGCCGCCTGTGATGTTGCCCGCTTCATAGGCCGCATTGCCGAGCGCGAGCGCTGCCAGCACAAGCACAATCGCGCCCCATTTCAGCGCTGCGGGCGTGCCCGGCGCCACCAGGGCTTCGCCGAGCCCTGCCCCGCCGAGAATGCCAAGGCGCACGGTCATTTCCTGCAGGATGATGGTCGCCAGCGTGGCAAAGACCAGCGCCCAGACAAGCGCAAAGCCGAAATTTGCCCCGGCCAGCGTGCAGGCCGTTACCGTACCCGGACCAATAAAGGCCGCCGCAACCAGCGCGCCGGGACCGAAGGAGAGCCGCCCTTTCATTCGGCCGGAATGCCTCTGCGGGTTTCCAGATAGGTGGCAAAGCTCGCCAGCCAGTGGCTGCCGGCATAGTGCTCCTCGCTGACGGCGGCGACACCGCTTTCCTTGTGAACCGCTGCCGAGGCGAGCAGCGCGGCTCGGCGCGGGTCAGCTTCCGGCAGGGCCGACGCGATGCCCTCCATCGCCCAGGCGCGGGAAAGGTTCAGCCCATCAAGATGCACCAGCTTGCCATCGGACGGGTCGAGCACCACGCCCGGCGCCAGCCAGTCCCCGCGGCCATCCTGCGGGATCAGCGGCAGGAAGGCGGTGAGCCAGGCGGCAAAGTCTTCCCGGCTCATGACGCGGCGCATCAGGTCTGCCTCCATCAGGCAGGGCGAGAGGAAGTCCTCCCCCGAAGGCTCATAGGCCAGCGGGCAGGAAACGTCGCCGCTGTAGAATTCCAATGACTTGGCAGCGATCTGTTCACGGAAGGCCGTGTTGCCGGTGGCGTCGGCCCAGTCAATCATCAGGCCAAAGGCAAAAGCGGTCTGATTATGTGTGCCCGCACGGATAGGGTAGACGAGTTTGGGCAGCCAGGCGCTGGTGTAGTCCGCAATCAGCGTTTCCAGCGGAGCGAGCGTCTCGGCCCAGGCCGCCGCTTCGGGATAGTCTGCCTGGCGCAGCTCCGTCATCAGCTGCAGGAACCAGGCGGTGCCATAGGGGCGCTCAAACGAGGCCCGGTCCGGCTCTTGGAAATAGGCGACCTCCCCGGCAATGTTCTCCGCCGTAAAGCTCTGCGCCAGCGCCGCCTTGATCGCGTCCGCATACGGCGTCTGCGGGCCGGTGTTCAGGAGGCGCGCCAGCAGCCAGTGGCCATGCACTGAGGAGTGCCAGTCAAAACAGCCATAGAAGGCCGGGTAGAGCGCTCGCGGCGGAGCGGCATCGGCGGCCGAGTTCAGCACATGGCTGATCTTGTTGGGATACTCCTTGTGAACGCAGGAGAGCGCCAGCCGGGCGAACCGGTCGGTCACCACGCCTTCCCTCGGCGGCGGCAGGCTGGCGAGCGGATCGGCGCCTTGCGTCTCTTCTAGTTGCGGCGCGGCCTGTTGGGGCGCCTGCGGGGCGCAGGCCGCCAGCGTCAGAAGGCTCAGGCCCACGGCCAGTATCCAATGTCTCATGCGCGGCGCTCCCCAAAAATCCGGATTTCCCGAGGGGTAACAGCTGGGAGACTGGCGGCGCAAGCAGGCCCTGCCCGAAGCCGCCACGCCACCGGACGCTAGGGAAGCTCAAGATAGCACTATGCAAATAGATTAATCGACCATATTCTGACGAAAATCATCCAGGCCTCGGCTCACTCAAAACAGGATGATTGGGAGGAAGACGACAATGAAACGACCATCTTTGTGGGCAGCCGCAAGCGCGCTGGCCATTGTTGCCGCAGGGCAGGCCATCGCCCAGGAAGACACTGAGTCCACCGAGGTAAAACGTCTGGAACAGGTGACCGTCACCGCCGTCAAGCGCGAACAGAGCCTGAATGACGTGCCCGTCTCCGTCACGGCCTTCACCGAGGAAACCCGCCAGGAACTCGCCCTCGACAGCCTGGCAGACTTTGCCCGCTTCACGCCCAGCCTCGCTTTCTCTTCGGGCGACGACCGCGTGTTCATCCGCGGCGTGGGCCGCCAGACCAACACTAACGGCTCAGACCCCGGCGTGGCGACCTATGCCGACGGGATCTATGATTCCTCCACTGGCGCCGTCGGCAAGAGCGACTTCTTCGTCGAGCGCGTCGAAGTTCTGCGCGGTCCGCAAGGTACGCTCTATGGCCGTAACTCCATCGGCGGGGCCATCAACGTCATCTCCAAACGCCCCACTGACACCTTCACCGCCGAAGCGCGCGCGGGCATCGCCAACTATCAGACCTATGAAGTCGAAGCGGCCGTTTCCGGCCCGATCACAGACAAGGTTCGCGCCAAGCTGGGCGGCTCGTTCCGCAATCAGGAAGACGGTTATTTCAAGAACGTTGCCGGCGGCCCAAGCGAAGGCGGCGCCAACGAAACAACGTATGCGGAATTCCAGCTCGACATGGACCCGGCAGAGGGTTTCAATCTCTGGCTCAAGGCCGATTATCTTGATGCCTCGCTGCGCAATCGCAGCACCAACCTCGCCTCGCCCTATGACACCTTCCCCTTCCCGCCGGGCTACCTGACGCCGGGCAACGCCTTTGGCTATCTCATCCCCGGCTTCACCCAGGCTGGATCGGCCACCACCAATCCGGGCGTTGACGACATCCGCAAGTTCAACGTGAATACGCCGACGCAGTCAAACATCGACGGCAATTACGGCTTCGCGGCCATCGCGACGTGGAGCCTGCCGACGGTCGATATCAAATATCTCGGCGGCTACCGCACCTTTGATTACAATTCGAACCGCGATGACGACAGCACCGACGTCATCTCCTACACTTATCCGCTCGACCCGGCGAACATTGCCGCGGGCGAACTTTTCACCGGTGGGCCGAACTGCGCCTGGCTGCTTGAGAATGTTGGCCCGGTCTGCGGCCCGGCGACCATCTTCCCCTCCCGCACTTTCGGTTATGTGGAAGACCGCGCCTATTCCAGCCATGAGCTGACTGTTCAGTCCACGACAGATTCGGATCTCTGGTGGATTCTGGGCGCCTATGCCTATTACGAAGATGCCCACCAGGAATCGCATTTCGGAAATGCGGCCCAGCCGCAGATGCTCGCTCCGTTTGGCGCCGCGCCAAACCCCAGTGGCGATTTCGTCACCGCGATTTCGGACCTGAACACCAAGTCCTACGCCGTGTTCGGCCAGGCAGACTATGCCGTCACCGACACGATCACGCTGACCGGCGGCCTGCGTTATTCGCAGGACGAGAAATATGGCTCCGAGCAGCTGCGCGTGCTCGGCTATGGCATCATTCCGGGCATCTCGCTCGGCGGCTCGGGCGCCCTGGCGCCGGTGATCGACCTGACGGCGGCAACAGTGTCCTATACCGATGCCCCGGGCGTCGCCAGCACGGTGGAAATTGATCCGGACACGGGCCTTGCCCGCCGCCGGCTGGCCGCGGACTGGAGCGCGCTTTCGGGCGTGGCCGGCATCCAGTGGCAACCGGATGCGAGCACGAACTATTACGCCCGCTACAGCCGGGGCTACAAATCCGGCGGCTTCAATGCCGGCGGCATCAGCCAGTTCCCGCTGACCGACAAGGAAACCCTTGATGCCTATGAAGTAGGCATGAAGAAAGCCTTCGGAGACCAGCTTCAGCTGAACGCCAGCTATTTCTACTATGCCTATGATGGCCTCCAGGCACCTCTGGATGTGGTGGAGAATGGCGTTCGTCTCACGCGCTTCTTCAACATTGAGGATTCGCGCGCCCAGGGTGTTGAACTCGAGGCGATGTGGACGCCCACGGAACAGCTCCGCATCATGGCGAGCTATGCCTATAACGACTCCGAAATCCGCAGCGCCTGCTGCTTCATCGATGTCGTGGATCCGCTCGGCCTGCAGCCAGGCGCCCAACCCGTCGGCACGATTGACGCCAATGGCAACCAGCCGCAGGACCTGAAAGGCCAGATGCTGCCGCGCACCATCCCCAACAAGCTGGGCCTCAATGTCAGCTATGACATCCCGCTCGGCGCCAGCGGCGACCTCACCGTGTCGGGTAACTATTCCTGGCAGGACGCCACCTATCACGGCGTCTTCAACCGTCCGTATTCGGAAACCGAAGCCTTTGATCAGGTGGACTTCGTCGGCGTCTGGACGAGCCCGGAAGACCGTTACCGCGTCGTCGGCTACGTCAAGAACGTGTTCGACGAGCAGGGCTATGACGGGGCAACCGGCACGCTGACGGCGGTCCCCCCCGGCGGCTATGCCACGACGCTCTACCTCACCCCGCCGCGCACCTACGGCGTTCAGCTGCAAGTGCGCTTCTGATCCTGCGGCTGGGGGAGCGGTCCATGGCTGACAAGGCTGGAAAACTGCCCTGGTCGACGAAACTCGTCTACGGCGTTGGAACCATTGCGTTCGGTATCAAGGACCATGGCTTCAACGCCCTCCTGATGCTCTACTACAATCAGGTCATGGGCCTTCCGGCCGCCTGGGTTGGCGCCGCAATCATGATTGCCATGGTTGTGGACGCCATCCTGGATCCGGTGGTCGGCCAATGGTCTGACAGCTTGCGGAGCAAATGGGGCCGGCGGCACCCCTTCATGTATGCCTCCGTCCTGCCTGTGGGCGTCTTCTACTTCCTCCTCTGGTTTCCTCCCGCCGAGGTGTCCCACACCCTTCTTTTCGCCTATCTCCTGATCCTCACCACGATCACGCGCACCTTCATCGGCGTTTATGAAATTCCGTCTACGGCGCTTCTGGCAGAGTTCACGCAGAACTATCATGAGCGCACGGAGCTGGTCTCCTACCGGTATTTCTTCGGCGTTGCCGGGGGCATCGTGATGGGCATCTTCGTGTTCACGGCCATCTTCTCCGATGACGCCGCCTCTACCGGTGGCCTGCTCGACAGCGCCGGCTACCACACCTACGCTTTCATTGCCGCGCCCCTGATGGCCACGGCCATCTTTGCCTCCAGCCTGGGCACGCACAACCGCATCTCCAGCCTCATCAGCCCGCCCCCGCCGGAACGCAAACCCTTCCTGGAAACCCTGAAGGAGATGTTCGCCACGCTGTTCCACCGCGTGAACGCGCCCATCTTCATCGGCAGCATCTTCGGCTCGATGGCCGGCGGCCTGAATGCGGCGCTCACCATCTACATGCAGACCTATTTCTGGGAACTGACGAGTGACCAGATCGCCGTACTCACTTCGGCCGGCCTCATCGGCGTCATCCTGGTGCTGGTCATCGCCCTGCCGCTGTCAAAGGCGTTCGGCAAGAAATGGACGACGCTGACCCTGTTCACCGTTACGTTGACAGGCATTGTCGTTCCGGTGCTGCTGCGGCTTGCGGGCCTCTTCCCGGAAAATGACAATCCCGTCCTGCTGCCCCTGCTGTTCACATTCCAGGCGGTCGTCGGCATGTCCGTGGTGGCCGCCGCCATCCTCACCGCCTCGATGATTGCCGACGCCACTGACCAGATCCAGCTCACCACCGGGCGCCAGTCCGAGGGCCTGCTCTTTTCGGCGGCAACCTTCATTGGCAAGACGGTTTCCGGCATGGGCGTGCTCGTCTCCGGCCTGCTGCTTACCCTTGTAGGCTTCCCGAATGACGCTAAACCCGGCGCCGTAGACCTCACAACGGTGAATGATCTGGCACTGGCGCTGACAGTGGCGACCTTCATCTTCACATCCGCAGCGCTCATCATCATGAGCTTCTATCCTGTCTCGAAGCAGGATCATGAAAACGCTGTTGAAACACTGGCACGCAAAAGGGCCGAACAACTTTGACGCATCCGCGTTTCATCCTAGACTGACCCGGCAAACCACACCGACCCTGGACAAGAGAATTTCAATGGCAAAATCCCCAAAAACGGAAAAGGCGGAGCCCGTCCAGGGGGCCGAGCCGCAGACGGCTTCGGAGATCAAATACCCGCGCCGCACAGAGCGCCGCCGGCGCACGCGCGAAAAGATCCTGAACGTCGCATTCGAGCAGTTCAGCAAGACCGGCTTTGCCGCCACTACAATGCAGACCATTGCGGACGCGGCAGACATTCACGTCACCACGCTGTTCATGCATTTCAATTCCAAGAATGACCTCGCCAGCAGCCTCGCCGCCCAGGGCGTGGATACGCTGCGCGAAAGGGCCTGGGCCGCGCGCGCCAGCAAGGGCTTTTTCGAGTTCTACCGCGAGGAAGCCCTCGCCTATGCCGCCATCCGCCGCAGCGCCGCCCAGTCAGACGCCGCCCTGTGGAACAATCTGCGCCATGACCGCGAACTCGCCTTTGCCTGGACTCAGTACGAACACGGACAAAAAGATGTCTATGCGGAATACATCGCCGCAGAGTTCAAGCTTGACCGGGCTTCTGGCTATCTGGCCGATCTGGCCGCTGCCCTGCTGGTAGAATGCCTCATCCTCCCGCATGAAAGATGGGCCGCCGCGCCGGCCAAACACAAACTTGCCGACGAAATCGAGCGCGCTGTGGACCTCGCCGAGAAGGCTGCCCGCCAGATGCTCGCCGCCGGGGAAAAGCGCGCCTGAGCCTTTCCCGAGCGCCGCGCCTTCCGCGAAATTCGCCCCTGATATGGATGGATATTTTTACAGTTCCGGTTCATATATAAAACGAACCGAGCAATCTGAGGACACTGGCGATCAATGACGGAAGCGCCCTATAAAGCCCCTGCGCTGGAAAAAGGCCTCGATATCCTCGAATGCCTGGCCAGCCTGCGCACGCCGCAATCCATCTCGGATATCGCCCGCAATCTCGGCCGCTCCCGCAGTGAGATCTACCGGATGGTCGTCGTGCTGGAAATGCGCGGCTATGTGGAGCGTACGGACGATCCGGAAAAACTGCAGCTCTCCAACCGGCTGTTTGAAGTGGGCATGCGCTCGCCGCCCAAGATGGACCTGCACGAAGCCGCGCTGCCGGAAATGTCGGCGCTTGCCTCCCGCATGATGCAGTCGATCCAGCTTGCCGTGGTCAGCTCCGATCAGATCGTCGTCATTGCACGGACGGAAAGCCCGGACGATGTCGGCTTCAGCGTCCGTCTAGGCCATCGCCGCTCGATCATGAAATCGGCCTCCGGCCTCGTCCTCTTCGCTTTCGCCTCGCCCGCCCATGAGGCCAAGATGGTGGAAGACCTGAAAGCCGCCGGCGCCAGCGCGGAAGAGCTCGAGACGCTCTATGAACAGACCCGGGACGTGCGTGAGAAAGGCTTTGTCTGCATGCCGTCCCGCATGGTCGATGGGGTGACCGATATCGGCGCCCCGATCTTCGACGCCACCAGCCGCGGCGCCGTCGCCAGCCTCACCGTGCCCTTCGTCGTCACCCGCCGCGCGCGTGTCTCGCTGGAAGAGGCGCCCCACCTCGTGGCAGAGGCCGCTGCGCGCATCTCCGCCACGCTGGGGCACGTTCCCCGCTAGGCAACGCATCAATCGTGATGGAACACCTCTTCCATCGGCGCCCACCATTCGCCCGGCGCCGCTGACTCGAGCGGGCTCTGGCACGGATCCGTCAGCGCCCACCAGCGCTGGGTTTCCGGATCCTCCGCCATCGCCTTCATGTCGGCCTCGTAATCGCTGCCATGATATTCGAACATGCCCACCAGCAGGTTCTCCGGTTCGCGCAGGAAGATGCTGTAATTGCGGATATTGCACGCCGTGATCTGCCGCAGGATCGCCGGCCAGGCATTGGCATGCAGCTCTTTGTATTCCGCCATCTTTTCCGGCTTCAGCCGGATCATCATTGCCTTGCGCTGCATCGCGTCCTCCCGCGTTTCTGCTGCCAGATTGCCATTTGGCCCCGCCTGACGCGAGGTCACATTGAGTTCATATACAAACATCTCGCTTGCATATGAAACGCTCTTTACCTAACAATCCTCTCAGAGGCCACCCGAAAGAGGCGGCCAAAAGACGTTTTCCCGGGAGGAAAAATTGACACCCCGCTCTGGCCTTGTGGCCCATTCTCCCAACCGGCTGACCATGCCGATTACCCCCTGACACACTGGAACCTACGGCATGATTGAAAGTATTGAGGCCCGAGACATCCGCTTCCCCACATCGCGGGACAGCCACGGCTCTGACGCCATGAATCCGGACCCGGACTATTCCTGCGCCTATGCGACGCTGAAGATGCGCGGCGGCGATCCGGATGGAAACGGCCTCACCTTCACCATCGGCCGGGGCACGGATCTTTGCGTTGCCGCCATCAACGGCCTCGGCAAACATCTCATCGGCCGCAGCCTGGATGAGTTCGAGGCAGACCTTGGCCTCGCCGCACGCCTGCTGCTGAATGACAGCCAGTATCGCTGGCTCGGCCCAGAAAAGGGCGTGGTGCATCTCGCCGCCGCCGCGCTCAACAATGCTGTGTGGGATGCCCTGGCAAAGCGCGCGGGCAAGCCGCTCTGGCGCTATGTGGCCGATCTTTCGCCGGAAAAGCTCGTCTCTGCGATTGATTTCCGCCACATTGCGGACTTCCTCAGCAAGGAAGACGCCCTCGCCCGCCTCACGGCCCAGGCGCCCGGCAAGGCCGCCCGTATCGAGCGCCTGCTCACCGAAGGCTATCCCGCCTACACAACTTCTGCCGGCTGGATCGGCTACACAGATGACCAGATCGTCAGCCTGCTGAAAAATGCGTATGCAGACGGCTGGCGCCACTTCAAGATCAAGGTGGGCGGTGATCTCGCCTCCGATGTCCGCCGCTGCGCCCTCTTCCGGGAAACGCTCGGCAAGGACGTGAAGCTCAGCGTGGACGCCAACCAGGTCTGGAACATCGATCAGGCCATCGCTGCCATCAAGGCCATCGCCCCTTACGACATCTATTGGGTGGAAGAGCCCACCAGCCCGGATGATGTGCTTGGCCACAAGGAAATCGCCCGCCAGGTTGCGCCCATCCAGCTGGCAACCGGTGAGCACGCTCACAACAAGGTGATGTTCAAACAGTTCCTGCAGGCTGAAGCGATCGGCTTCTGCCAGATTGATTCCTGCCGCCTGGCCGGGGTCAATGAGGTGATCGCCGTGATGCTGATGGCGGACAAGGCCGGCATCCCCGTCTGCCCCCATGCGGGCGGCGTTGGCCTCTGCGAATATGTGCAGCACCTGTCGATGATCGACTATATCTGCATCTCCGGCACGATGGAGGGCCGCGTTATCGAACACGCCGCCCACCTTCACCAGCACTTCCGCAACCCCATCGAAATCCGCGAGGGGCGCTATCTTGCCCCGCTGGCGCCGGGCTATTCGGTGGACCTCTGGCCCCAGAGCATGGCTGATCATGAGTTCCCGAATGGCAAGGTCTGGGCGGAGGAAGCGCTCGCCTGATGACTGCCGCACCCGCCCCCCTGATCCTGCCGTCTTTCGGCCTTGGCGCTGCCGGGCTTGGAAATCTGTATACGGCAATTTCTGACGCTGACGCCGGCCATGCGCTGGCGGCAGCACAGGCGGCTGGCCTCACCTATATCGACACTGCCCCCTTCTATGGTCACGGCCTCAGCGAGCAGCGCATTGGCGCCCATCGCTGGGCCGAAACGGCCCGGCCATATCTCTCCACCAAAGTCGGCCGCCGGCTGGAGCCTGCGAATGGGCGCGCCGTTCCAGACAATGGCTTTGCCAATCCGGCGGCCTACATTCCGGTGTTTGATTACTCCGCCCACGGCATCCGCGCCGCCTTCAAGGGCAGCCAGGCCCGGCTGGGCGTCAAGTCCGTCGATGCCCTCCTGCTGCATGACATTGGCGAGATGACGCACGGCGCGGCCCATCCCCAGATCCTCGCCCAGGCCCTGGAAGAAGCCCTGCCGGAAATGGCCGCCATGAAATGGGAAGGGCTCACCGGCGCTATCGGCCTCGGCGTCAACGAGATCGATGTCTGCCGGGACGTGCTCTCCCATTTCGATCTGGATGTCATCCTGCTCGCCGGGCGCTACACGCTGCTCGAACATGCCGCCGCGCTGCCCTTCCTCGATGAATGCCACCGCGCGGGTGTACGGATCATCATCGGCGGCGCCTTCAATTCCGGTCTCCTCGCGGCTGGCCCGGGTGACACGCTGCACTATAACTATGCCGCCGCGCCCGCTTGGGCGGTGGAGCGCGCCGAGGCGCTGCGCAAGGTCTGCGCGGCCTATGGCGCGTCGCTCCCTGCGGCGGCGCTCCACTTCTGCAAGGCCCATCCTGCGGTCATCTCCGTCGTGCCCGGCGCGCAATCCGCCGCCCAGGTAAACCAGATCGCGCGCTGGATCGGCGAGACGATTGATCCCGCCCTCTGGACGGCCCTGAAAGACCGGCGCCTCATTTCGGCTGAGGCGCCCGTGCCATGATCGAGCGGATCGACACCCATATGCATGTCTGGCGCCTGGCACGCGGCGATTATGACTGGATGACGCCAGACCTCGGCGCGATCTACCGCGACTTCCAGATCGACGACGCCTGGCCTGCCGCCCGCGCCGCCGGCATCTCGCACACTATCCTCGTTCAGGCCGCCGCCACCGCCGCCGAAACGGACTACCTACTGTCCCTCGCGGACGGCGACGCGCGAGTTGCCGGTGTCGTCGGCTGGGTGGATTTCGAGGCGGCGGATGCCGCCGCCGAAATCGCCCGCCGCGCGGTAGACCCACGCATGCTCGGCCTGCGCCCCATGATCGCAGACCTTCCGGACCCGGAATGGATTCTCCGCCCCGCTTTCTCGCCCCTCCTGGAGGCGATGGCAAACCACGGCCTCGTCTTCGATGGCCATGCCCGCGCCGATCTCATCCCTGTCATGGCGCAGCTTGCAGACCGCCACCCGGCCCTGCAGATCGTGCTCAACCATGGCGGCAAACCCCAGATCGCCAGCGGCAATCTCACCCCCTGGCGCGAAGACCTCGCCGCCCTCGCCCAACGCCCCAACGTCGCCTGCAAACTCTCCGGCCTGCTCACCGAAGCCGGCGCCCGCACCAGTGATGACGCTCTCGGAGAGATCGCCGCCCATATGCGCGACTGTTTCGGGCCGTCCCGCGTGATGTGGGGCAGCGACTGGCCCGTTCTCAATCTTGCGGGCGACTATGCCGGCTGGGCTGCGCAGGGCGCGCGCCTGATAAATCGTTTCTTCCCGGAACATCAACACGCCGTTTGGGCGGGCAATGCCCGGCGCATCTATCTCAACCGATCAGGAGCATAATATGGGC
This sequence comes from Hyphomonas sp. 34-62-18, assembly GCF_002282565.1. Classification (GTDB taxonomy): domain Bacteria; phylum Pseudomonadota; class Alphaproteobacteria; order Caulobacterales; family Hyphomonadaceae; genus Hyphomonas. The sequence continues at coordinate 2,335 of NZ_NCJT01000006.1, read as the reverse complement.
CGTCTGGCAGGGAAAAAGGCACTGATTACCGCTGCTGGCGCTGGCATCGGCCGCGCCTCCGCAGAGGCTTTCGCGCGCGAGGGCGCCCATGTCATCGCCACCGACATCAACGCAGATGCGCTCTGGGCGCTGGCGGGCGCCAACATCACGACGCATGTGCTGGACGTGACAGACCCCGCCGCCATCGCCCGCCTCTTTGCGGCCCATGCCGATCTCGACATTCTCTTCAATGTCGCTGGCTGGGTTCATCACGGCACCATCGAGCAGTGCGCGCGCACCGACTGGGACCGCTCCCTCCTGATCAACCTCACCTCCATGTATGAAACCTGCCGCGCCGCCTTGCCGAACATGCTGGCGAAAGGCGGCGGCGTCATCGTCAACATGAGCTCTGTCGCCTCCAGCGTCACCGGCGCGCCCAACCGCTTCGCCTATGGCGCCACCAAGGCCGGCGTTATCGGCCTCACCAAGGCCATCGCCGCAGACTATGCCGGCCGCAACATCCGCTGCAACGCCATCTGTCCGGGTACGGTCGATACGCCGTCCCTGCAGGGCCGCATGTCGGCGCAGGGTGACTATGACACCGCCCGCCAGATGTTCATCGCGCGCCAGCCCATGGGCCGCCTCGGAACCGCTGAGGAAATTGCGCATCTGGCCGTCTATCTCGCCTCAGATGAGGCCTCCTTCACCACAGGCGCCATCCACGTCGTGGATGGCGGCTGGACCAATTAGGAACCGATGAGATGAAACTCCTGCGAGTTGGCCCGGCAGGGCGCGAAAAACCGGCAGTCCTGGATTCCAGCGGCCTTTACCGCGATGTCTCCGCCCTGATTGATGATTGGGACGGCCCTGCCCTCGCCGATGCCGTGCTGGACCAGCTGCGCCGGATTGATCTCTCAAGCCTGCCGGTCCTGCCCGCTGCCAGCCGCATTGGCCCGTGTGTCGCGGGCGTTGGCAAATTCATCTGTATCGGGCTGAATTATGCCGATCACGCCGCTGAAACCGGCGCCGCCGTTCCGGAAGAACCTGTCGTCTTCTTCAAGGCCACCAGCGCCATCTGCGGCCCGAATGACAATCTTGAAATTCCCCGCCGCTCGGAAAAGACAGATTGGGAAGTCGAACTGGGCATCGTCATCGGTAAACAGACGAAATATGTCAGCGAGGAAGATGCCCTGGGTCATGTCGCCGGTTATTGCATCATCCATGATGTCTCCGAACGCGCGTTCCAGCTGGAAGGCACCGGCCAATGGGTGAAAGGCAAAAGCGCGGACACCTTCGGCCCCATCGGCCCCTGGCTTGCCACGCGCGATGAGGTGGCAGACCCTCACGCCCTCTCCATGTGGCTCGACGTGAACGGGGAAGCGATGCAGCGCGGCTCCACCTCAACGATGATTTTCAGCGTGCCCCATATCGTCAGCTATCTCTCCCAATTCATGAGCCTGCAGCCGGGCGACGTGATTTCCACAGGCACGCCCCCCGGCGTCGGCCTCTCGCGCACCCCGCCGCGTTACTTGCGCGCCGGGGACGTGGTTACCCTTGGAATACAAGGCCTTGGCGGCCAGAAACAGGTCTGTGTCGATGCCTGACGGCACGGGGCATTACCCCCTCTCTCTGCGCCTTCGGGAACCTATCTGCAAGCCCGCGCGTTCATCAGCGACGTCAAAATCCTTCCGGATACGACACCGAACCGATGGAGCCGAACATGCAAGTCCTGAAGACCCTCCCAGCCCTCAAGACGCGCCACGCCCTCTCCGGCCTTGCGCTCTCCCTCGCCCTCCTGGCCCAGCCTGCCGCCGCCTCTGGCGCCACTCCCGAAGCGGTGGTGGAAACCGCCGTCGACCGTACACTGAGCGCGCTGCAGGACTCCACCATCTCCGATCAGGAGGCGGATGAAATCCTGAAAGTGATCGATGTTGAGCGCGTCGGCCAGTTCACCATGGGCCGCCACTGGCGCAGCATGGACGAAGCTACCCAGGCCGAATTCCTGAAAGCCTTCCGCACCTTTGCCCGCGTGCAGCTGCGCGAACACCTCGCAGACTTCTCCGAAGCCGAAGTTGAAATCCTGCGCACCGTGGAGCGTAAGCCGGGCGACGCCATTGTCACCACCAAGGTCAGCGGCGTGGACGACAAGGAACACATGGTCACCTGGCGCGTGAACGACAATAATGGCTGGAAGGTCACCGACATCGAAGCCATGGGCCTCTGGTTCGCCATCGAACAACGCGCCCAGTTCCAGGCCATGCTGGACAAAAATGGTGGAGACGTCAGCGCCCTGATCCAGGAAATCGGCGCTGCGAGCTGAAACGCCGCGAGTAAAATTCCCCCAGCCTACCCCCAC
>NZ_NCJT01000220.1 GCF_002282565.1 Hyphomonas sp. 34-62-18 | reverse complement strand
CGGAAGCCATTGGCCGCAATCGTCGCGCTTTCCATGTCGATGGCAACCGCCCGGCTCTTGTTGAACCGGCGGGCAGACGCGGTAAACCGCAACTCCCAGTTCCGGTCGTCCGTGGTCACCACCGTGCCCGTGCGCAGCCGTTTCTTCAGCGCCTCGCCCTTCTCGCCGGTCACCTTCGCCGCCGCCTGCTGCAGCGCCACCTGAACCTCCGCAATCGGAGGAACCGGGATCTCCGGCGGCAGCACCGTGTCCAGCACATGATCTTCGCGCAGATAAGCATGGGCCAGCACATAATCCCCGATGGACTGGGAATGGCGAAGGCCGCCGCAATGCCCCACCATCAGCCAAACCTGCGGCCGCAGCACCGCCAGGTGATCGGTAATCGTCTTGGCGTTCGAGGGCCCCACGCCGATATTCACCAGCGTTATCCCTGCGCCATTTGCTGCCCGCAGATGGTAAGCCGGCATCTGGAAGCGCCGCCAGGGCGAGCCGTCAATCGCCACCCGGCTATGCTCATCCGGCTGGGAAATTTCCAGCCCTCCGGGTACGGAGAGCGAAGTATACCGACTCTCCCCGCTCAGCTGCTCCAGCGCCCAGTCGCAGAACGCATCCACATAGCGGTGATAGTTCGTGAACAGCACATAATGCTGGAAATGCTCCACTGGCGTTCCGGTATAATGCTGCAGCCGCTTCAGCGAGAAATCCACCCGCTGCGCATCAAAAAGCGCCAGCGGCCGCTCCTCGCCCGCCTCGAACGGCTCCCCATCGGCCACCTCGTCGCCAATCAACGTCAGCTTCGGCGAGGGGAACCAGCGCACCAGCTCAGCCGGCGCAATCTCTTCCAGGCCCGCGGCCTGTGACGGGTCCCAAACATAGGCATACGGAATTTCAGACGCCGAGCGTTCAACGAACACGTCCACATCATAATCCCGCATCAGCGGGGTGAGCACTTCCATCAGGTAATCGCGGAAGAATTCCGGCCGCGTGATGGTGGTGATATAGATACCGGCTTCGGAGAATTTCCCGAACGCGCGCGAAATCGGCGGCGGCGGTCCTTCGGGATCATAGACAATGCGCAGCTGCGGATAGCAGAAGGCGCCCTCGTCCCGCAGGCGCGGGTCCGGCGGCGTGCCGTCATGCAGGAAAGTGTTCAGAGCGTTGGAAAGGGCGTCAACCGCCTGCGAATAAAGCGCCTCGAGCGCTTCGATAACTGTTTCTGGTTTCGTGTGTTTTGACATGGCATCCATTGGCTTGCGCCGCCGGAAAAGTCAACCAGAGGCCATTTTCGCCGCCCCTCCGCCTCTCGCAACCGGCCCGCCCCATCAGCCCGCCGGCGTCGCCACCGCCATCATCTGGCCGCGCTCATGCCCCCAATCGCCGATATAGGTGCAGTCAAATCCTGCCGCCTCGGCCACCGCTTTCAGCGTTTCAAACCGGTACCGCCAGTTGCGGTTGGCGTGGGACTCTCCTTCCGGATTGTGGGCCTCCTCGCCCTCGAAGAAGGTGAAGAAGAACTGGCTCCCGGGCGCCGCCACAGGGCGCATCGCGGTAAAGCACCGGCCAATGTCTTCCAGCGTCAGATGCGTGAACAGTGACTGGGCAATCGCATAGTCATAGCCCGGGCAGGTGCTGAGATCGAACGCATAGTTGAAGGCAAATCTCGGCTGTTTCGCCTGCGCCACGGTAAACAGAAGCTCATGCTCCAGCCCCGCCTGCACCAGCGCCTCTTCGCCCTCCAGCCCGAAATAATTGCCCGCGTCCAGCATCGGAATGAGATACTGCCCGAGGCGCAGCGACCCGCACGCCACATCCAGAAACCGGCTGGCATGCGTCAGCCCGCGCGACACCAGGAAGTGATACTGCCGCCGCCCGATGCCATACCAGGTCTCGGGGTCTCCCCCGCCCACATAGCGCCGGTGCCCCCACAGCTTCACGCGTTCCTCATGCGGCAATTGCAGATCCTGCTCCCGCCCGGAAAGTGTTGTTGGTTTTTCCGTCATGATCCCTCGCCGGCCGCTTGCATGTCTGCCCCCACCATACCGGCCTGTTCCCTTCCGCCCAGCTTTTTTCTTCACAGCACCCGCACGCGCGGCCCCTGCCCCTCGCCCATCAGCGCCCACAGCGCCCAGACCAGCGCGTCCACCCGGTCAGGAGAGCCAGCCGCTTCCGCCGTTCCAAACCGGCACATCTGATCCTCCAGCATGTCAAAATGCCCCGCATGGCTCACCCGCCCCTGCGCATACATCGCCGCCACAGGCCCGGCCCGCCCCCGCTTGCCCAGCCGCGCCGTCACCAGCCGCACCGGCACCCCCGTCCCCGTCATCCGCAGCATCTCGGCCACCATGTCCCCGCCCTGGTTTGCCTCCGCCAGGATGCAGCTCGCCCCCGCCGCCTCTGCCAGCGCCGCGGCCCGCCCGGCCCACACATGCGGCGCCAGCCCCGGCGCAGACGCGTCCCCCATCACATAGCCATGCCCCTCCTTCACCCCCGCCAGGATGATGCCACACGCATCCGCGCCGGGCTTTGCCGAAATGCACGGGTCCACCGCCACGATACAGTCGTCCAGCATTACCGGCGCTGCCGCCACGCGCAGCAGGTCAATCTGTGAGCGGAGGAACAGCGCGCCTTCCGGGTCGTCGATGAAATGCCCCTCCAGCTCCTGCCGCCCCATCGCCGTGCCGCCATAGGCCGCCGTCATCCAGCCGAGGAATCCCGGCGAAAGATTGCGCGCATTCTCCGCCGTCGCCGTCCGCGTTTCCACTGTGCCAGGGTCTGCCTTCAGCCTGCGGATCAGCGGCGTGGCGCGCGGCGTGGTGGTCACCATCGCCAGCGGGCGCGGCCCCAGGCGCAGGCCCAGCTGAAGATTGTCCCACACCGCCTCTCCCTTGCCCCAGGCGCCGGCTTCATCACACCAGGCGAGATCAAATTGCGGGCCCCGCAGGCTTTCAGGGTCTTCCGCCGAAAAGGCATAGGCCACTGCGCCGTTGGCCCATTCAAGGCGCTGGCGCGAAGGCTGCCAGGCCGGGCGGTCGATCTCCGCCGAAGTCGCCAGGAGGCCGCTCGGCCCCTCGATCATCACCTCGCGCACCGCCGAAAGGCTCTGCCCCACCAGCGCCACCCGGCGATAGCCCGCCTGTAAAACCGCCCAGCGCACCCATTCGGCGCCCGCCCGCGTCTTGCCCGCACCACGCCCCCCCGAAAGCAACCATGTGCGCTGAAGGCCCGGCGGCGGCGCCTGTGTATCCCGTCGCTCGAGGAGGAACGGAAACCGGTTCAACAGATTTTGTTTCCTTTGCGAAAGCCCGTCCTTCCCCCCAGCCCTCAGCGCTTCCCAATGCCGCTTGTTCCAATGCGAGGTCCATGGCGACCAGCCTGTCGATTGCATCTTCCGTATAGTCCTCTTCCTGCTGCTCCGTCCTCTGACTACTCATTTGCGTCTCCGCCGCCTGCGCCACGCGCGCCGCGCCCACCATCCGCTGATAGGTGAGCACCGCTTCCTTCACCTCGCCCGGCCCGCCACACACCAGCCCATCGGCCACCGCGTCATTGATCACCGCCGCCAGCAGTTTCGCCATTTCGCCCGGCGCCGCCGGCCCCATCAGGGCATACCGGTTCAGCCGCCGCGACGCCGTCGCCTTCGAAACGCCCAGCAATCCGCCAATATCCTCCAGCCGCCACCCGGCCAGCCAGACAAGCCGCATCAGCCGCAGCTCACGCTCGCTGCCAGGCCGCAGGCGGCGGCGCGGTGTCAGGTTGGAAAGGTCTTGCGGTGACATGGGGCCAAGTTTGCGCCCACCCGCTCCCAAGCCGGATTGGCAGGCCCAAATTTTCACCAACCGGCTGAAAACAAACAACACCCCCCGCGAACACCCCACCCCAACCCTCCCCATTTTCATGGGGGCTGCGAGGACAAGCAATCGCACTGCGATTGCCCGAGCAGCGGGTGGGGGCATTCTCCACAAAAACACTAGCCCAGCCGATAGCAGCCCTAGCAACTGTTGTTCGCTTCAGGCGCCGGGCCGGTAGTTTCTCTGCTCACGGAGGATGGCGTTGAGCTGGGTGAGGAGGATGCGGGCGACAGCGATGATGGCGACTTTGAAGGGCTTTCCGGCGTCCTGCAGTTTTTTGCGGAGAGCCTTCAGAGCGGGGTCGTAGCGGCTGGCGATGAAGGCAGCCTGGTAGAGGCTGGTGCGCACGTCCTTGCGTCCGCCCCAGATGCGGCGCTGGCCGCGCATTTGTCCGCTGTCGCAGGCATGCGGGGCCAGGCCTGCGAGGTTGGCGATAGCGCCGCGGCTGACATGGCCAAGCTCCGGCAGCCGGGCGATCAGGCTGGCCGCCGTGATGGGGCCGATGCCTGGCGCTGAGCGCAGGCGGGCCTCGGTCTCGGCCAGAGGCGCATGAGCCTTGATCAGGGCGGCGATCTCCGCCTCAAGCCGGGCGATACGGCGCTTCAGTATCCCGATCAGGCTGGCGATGTCGGCGCGCACGAACGCGTCGCGTGCCTGCCTCAAGCGGCAGGCTTCCCGTGCCGCTTCTCCGGTGAGATCGTCGCGCCGGGCCATCAGCGCCGCCAGCCTCTCCCGCGTTGGATCGGGCGGCGGGGTGGGCGCAAGTTCCAGCGCCCGGCCCATCCGGGCGAGGACTTCTGCATCCACCCGGTCGGTCTTGGCCAGGCGCCCGGTGGCGCGGGCAAACTCGCGGGCCTGCCGGGGGTTGATCCGGGCATAGGCGACGCCCGCCGCGCCCAGCGCCTCGGCAAGCGGGCGCTCATAACCGCCTGAGGCTTCAAACACGACGAGTGCGCCGGCGCAGCGCCGGGCAAAGGCTTTGAGGGCGCGGGGCGTCATCTCCAGACGGCCCGGCCGCCCGCTATCGAGGCAATGGGTGTCGATCCAGTCTTTGGCAATATCGACGCCGATGACATTCTGGGGCATGGTGTTCCTGTCCTTGTCATGCGGGGCCGGGCGCGTCCAACACCCGCCCCTGTCAACTGTTCAGGGCAAACTCAAACTGACAGGCGGGCCGTTCGCTAACTCGCGGTCCTCAAAGACCAAGGGTGGGGACAGACCCCGCCTGTCACCCAATCCCTACACCAAAAACACAATACAAGGGTGGGGCT
>NZ_NCJT01000519.1 GCF_002282565.1 Hyphomonas sp. 34-62-18 | reverse complement strand
ACGGCCACCTTGTCCCCGATCGGGACGTTCAGCATGCCGCGGATTTTCTTGGTGTTGTAATTGCCGAGCGTCGCCGAGACGTTGCCCTGATATTCTTCAAGCACCGGCTTGGCGGTAATCGCGTTGAACACGCCACCGGTTGCGTTCCGGCCATAGAGCGTACCCTGAGGACCGCGCAGAACCTCGATCCGCTCCATGTCGAAGAATTCGGCTTCGAACAGGCGGTTGGCGGTCAGCGGAACGTCGTTCTGGTGGATGCCGACGCCGGCATCGCCCGATTGGGCCACAAGGTCAGCGCCGATCCCGCGGATCTTGAAGTTGAACCCGTTGAAATTCCCCTTGGTGAAGGAGACGTTCGGGATCGATTTCACAAGGTCCGGGCCACCGGCCAGCTGCATCTTGTTCAGCGCTTCCTCGTCGAAGGCCGAAACGGCAATCGGAACGTCCTGAATGGACTGCTCGACCTTCTGTGTGGTGACGGTAACCGTACCAAGGCGCCGGTCATCTTCCGGAGCGGTTTCTTCCTGGGCATACGCGGTGCCGAAGAAGCTGAGGGCGAGGGCAGAGGCCCCAGCCAACAAGACGTACTTCGAAAGGCCAAACAATTAGGCCCGGTGTCAAAAATGTGACGCCTTCCGTTGCGTAGCCTTGGCCCCGGCGGGCGGCGCTGATAGAGCGGCGGTCATGAAACATGCCCCTTCTTCAGCCCTCGTCCTGTTTTCCGGCGGTCAGGATTCGGCCACCTGCCTTGCCTGGGCGCTCGACCGGTTCGACCGCGTCGAGACAATCGGCTTCGACTATGGCCAGCGCCATGCCATCGAACTCGCCTGCCGGCCGAAATTCCTCGCCGCGATTCGCGCCGCGTTCCCTGCCTGGGGGGCAAAGCTGGGCGACGACCACATGATCGACGCCTCCGTCCTCAAGGCGCTGGGCGCGACGGCGATGACACATGATGTGGCGATCACCATGACCGCTGCGGGCCTGCCCAACACCTTCGTTCCGGGCCGCAACCTGCTGTTCTTCACGCTGGCAGGCGCCCTGGCCGTGCGGCGCGGGGCCGGCCACCTTGTCGGCGGTATGTGCGAGACAGACTATTCGGGCTATCCGGACTGCCGCGCCGATACGATGAAAGCGCAGGAGGAAACCCTCCGCCTTGGCCTCGATGCCGACGTCCGTATCGAGACCCCGCTGATGTATCTCGACAAGGCCGCCACCTGGCAGCTTGCCCAGGACCTGGGCGGAGACGTGCTGGCCGATCTGATCGCGGAGGAAACCCATACCTGTTATCTCGGAGAGCGCGGCACGCGCCATGCCTGGGGCTATGGCTGCGGCACCTGCCCGGCGTGTGAGCTGCGGGCAAATGGATGGGAGCGCTGGCAGGCCGGGAAGGGCGCGGCGCCATGACCTATTCCGTCAAGGAGGCCTTCTACACCCTGCAGGGGGAAGGCGC
>NZ_NCJT01000219.1 GCF_002282565.1 Hyphomonas sp. 34-62-18 | reverse complement strand
AAGGTGTTGCAGACGTTCGGATCGCCGCTGTCATAGCCCCGGCGCAGCCAGGTCATGCGTTGCTCGGCGGTGCCGTGGGTGAAGTTTTCCGGCGTGACGCGGCCCTGCATGCGTTTCTGGATCATATCGTCGCCGATGGCATTGGCCGTTTTGAGGCCCTCTTCGAGATCACCCGGTTCCAGCGCGACGGCGCCGCCGGAGGCGCGGGCAGCGTTGGCGGCCCAGAAGCCGGCATAGCAATCGGCCTGAAGCTCGAGTGCGATGGAATACTGGTTGGCTTCTTCCTGGCTGCGTGCCTGCTGCTGGGCCTGGCGCACCTGCTGGGAGGCGCCGGTCAGCGTCTGCACATGGTGGCCGAATTCATGGGCGATGACATAGGCGCGGGCAAACTCTGCGCCGGATGCGCCAAGCTGGGTTTCCATGTCCTGCCAGAAAGAGAGGTCGAGATAGACGGTCTGATCGGCGGGGCAGTAGAAGGGGCCCATGGCAGACTGGCCATAGCCGCAGCCTGTGCCCGTGCCTTCTTCGTAGAGGACGACGCGGGGCGGGCTGTAGCCTTGCAGCGAGCCCTGCCAGACATCGTTGATATTGGCGCCGATGACATCGACGAACTGGCCGGCCTCATCGGCGGGTGTGCCTTCGACACCGGCCTGCTGGGGGGCGCCGGCGCCTTGCTGCTGTTGGCTCGCGAGTTCGGCGATCTGCTGTGGCTCCATGCCGAACACGAAATAGCCGATCAGGGCGAGGATGATGATGCCGATACCGCCGCCGCCAACGGCCGCGCCGGGGCTCAGGCCGCGCCGGTCCTCGATGTTTCCGCCCCTGCGTCCGCCTTGCCATTTCATCGCGCGTCTCCTCTGGGCGGCGCCTGCCGCTAAGGGCGAGTTTACAGCCATTGGGCGGGGAAGGGCTAGCCATGAAAGATCAGCAGCGTTGAAGGGTCGCTTCAGCAATGCCCTGCGGCCGGACTGGCGGGGCCATCCGGGTTTGCGCAAGGCAGAGACCGGGGGCCTGGGTAAGTGTTCATCTGATCTATCGGAGGGGGCGTGTTGGATAGGGGCGCGTTTATCCTGACGCTACCCCACCCCATCCCTCCACTTAGTCATGGGGAGGGGGCCTGTTGCTCTATGGGGCAGGCAGACCTCTCCAGCGGCATGACTTGCCCCCTCCCTATGACTATTGGGAGGGGGGGCGGGTGAGGGTCTTAACGCCCCGCGTTCAGGAAAGCGATGATCGCTTCCGGGAAGGCTGGGTCGCCGACGGCGGTGAGGTGGTTGCCGGTGAGTTCAATATACTCCGCACCGGGAATGATTTCCGCGAGCTTCGGGCCGGAGCCATTGTCGAGGTCGTCCTTACCGGTGAGGACGAGGGTAGGGATGGTGAAGGTTTCGAGCAGGTCCCGGCCGGTATAGAGGCGTGAGGAGAGCGCGCCGCGGTAGTTTTCGAGGGTGCCGCCGGTGGCTTTGGCGCGGGCCAGCATGGCCTTTGCGGTGGGCGTGTCCTCGCCGGCGATGGCCGCGTCGAGCGCAGCGCGGAAAGCGGTGTTGCGGTCGGTGTTGGTTTCGTCGGCAGCCGAGTCCCCGATGCCGCCGAGGAGGAGGCGTTCCCCATCGCGCGAGAGGAGATGGTAGCGCAGGGCGCTGAGCGCGCCCATGGAATAGCCGACGACGCCATAGGGCTTTTGCCCGAGATGTTTCATCAGGGCGATCTGGTCGCGGGCGATGGCGTCGCGGGGCCAGGGAGCGTCCGGGTCTGCAAGCGACGAGGCGCCGTGGCCGCGCAGGTCCGGCGCGATGACGGTGTAGCCCGCCGCCGCGATCTTCTGGGCGATGCCGGGGCCAAACCAGTTGATCTGCGCATTGCCGCTGAAGCCGTGGAGCAGGAGAACGGGCGGGCCTTCGCCAAGCGTCTGATAGCTGATGAGCGTGCCGTCAAACGAGGGGAAGGTGTGGACGGCGGGCTGGGGCATGGAGATGTCGGCCTCTGGTTGGGGGGATGCACAGGCTGGCGCAATCAGCGCGGCCGTCAATGCCAGACAGAGAGCGGCGGCCCTGAACATGGCGGGAATGTCAGCGCTCCTTCGGGTCGAGCGCGTCGCGCAGGCCGTCGCCGATGAAGTTGAGGCACAGGAGCGCGACCGACATGACACCCGCCGGGATGAGCAGCATCCAGGGCTTGTCTTCCATCATCTTGGCGCCGTCTGAAATCAGCACGCCGAGGGAGGTGAGCGGTTCGTTCACACCGAGACCGAGGAAGGAGAGGAAGCTTTCGGCCAGGATCACCACCGGGATGGTGAGCGTGACATAGACCGCGACCGGGCCGATGACGTTGGGCAGGATGTGGCGGAAGATGATGCCGCGCCGGGAAACGCCGGCGGCGCGGGCCGCCTCGATGAATTCCTTGCCCTTGATGGCGAGCGTCTGCCCCCGGACGATGCGGCTCATCGTCAGCCATTCGATGGCGCCGATGGCGGCAAAGATCAGCACGATGTTGCGCTCGAACACGGTGAGCAGGAGGATGACGAAGAAGATGAAGGGCAGGGCGTAGAGCACGTCGACGATGCGCATCATGAAATTGTCGATGCGGCCGCCGAGATAGCCCGCCGTGGCGCCCCAGGTGACGCCAATGATGAGGGAGACGACCGTGGCCACCACGCCCACCATCAGCGAGATGCGCAGGCCGATCATGGTGCGCGCGAAGAGATCTCGGCCCTGCAGGTCTGTGCCGAAGATGTGCCAGTTCTCCGTGGTGGGCGCGATGGTGCGCAGGTCGGAGATCGTGCGGTAGTCATGCACCCAGACCATCGGGCCGAAGATGGCGACGAGGACGAGGAAGCCGAGGATCCACATCGAGACCACAGCCGCGCGGTTGCGCAGGAGGCGGGCGCGGGCGTCATCCCAAAGCGAGCGGCCCCCCGCAATGGCGGTCTTGACGGCTTCGACACGGCCGGTCGGGTCAAGGATCGGGTCGATATGGGCCATCAGTCGTATTTCACTTTCGGATCGAGCATCGCGTAGAGGATGTCTGCGACAAGGTTGAGTACGATGATCAGGGCGGCGTAGACGATGATCGCGCCCATCACGAGCGTGTAGTCCCGGTTGAGGGCGCCATCGACGAAATAGCTGCCGAGGCCGGGCAGGCCGAAGATTTTCTCGATCACCACCGAGCCCGTCATCACGCCGGCCATGGCGGGGCCCGCATAGGAAACGAGCGGCAGGAGGGCTGATGGTAGCGCGTGGCGCAGAATCACGTCGCGCTCGGCGAGGCCCTTGGCGCGCGCGGTGCGGATATGGTTGGCGCGCATCGTCTCGATCACCGAGGCGCGCATCAGGCGCGAGATGATGGCGATCTGGGGCAGGGCGAGGGTAAGAACCGGCAGGGTCATGTTGTGCCAGCTCATCCCAATGTTGGGCCAGGTGCCGAGGCCGCCGACGGCAAAGATGCCGGCGCCGAGGGAGAGGGTGAGGATGAGGATCGGGCCGGTGACGAAGGTGGGCACGGAAATGCCGAACATGGCAAAGCCCATCACGCCGTAGTCGGCTGCCGTGTTTTGCCTCAGGCCCGCGAAGATGCCGAGGGAGGTACCGACAATCAGGGCGACCAGCATGGTGAGGGCGCCGATCGTCATCGAGATGGGCAGGCCATCGGAGATGAGGTCGTTCACGCTCTTGCCGAGGGTCTTGTAGGAGGGGCCGAAATCGCCCTGCAGGACGCCGCCGACATAGTCAAAATATTGCTCGTGAAGCGGCTTGTCGAAGCCGAATTTTGCGGCGATTGCGGCTTCCGTGGCCGGGGGGAGTTTGCGTTCCCCGTCGAACGGCCCGCCGGGCGCGGCCCGCATCATGAGGAAAGCCACCGTGATGATCGCAAGCATCGTGGGGATTGCGATCAGCAGGCGCCGGAGCGTATAGCCCCACGGGATACGTCCAAAAGCGCGCTGAAGCATCGTCACAAGTAAAAAAGCCTCTTGTCACAGTGGGTTGATAAGGCCACGGCCATCAGCCAGCTTGGCAGGGCCCCCAACACTCCTTAGCTTGTCGGGCACACCGATCAAGCGATGGCTGCAGGAGCAGGAGAATTAACACTATGGCTGACATCCGCCGGGTCACGCCCGACTTTGCCGTTGCGCCGCAGATTTCAGAAGCGGACGTGGAAGAAATTGCCGCTGCCGGTTTCAAGACGATCATCGCCAATCGCCCGGATGGGGAAGGCGGTGTGGACCAGCC
>NZ_NCJT01000035.1 GCF_002282565.1 Hyphomonas sp. 34-62-18 | reverse complement strand
GAGCAGTCCACGAATGTGAACAAGCTGGTGATCCGTCTGCAGCCGGATGAAGCTGTCCGTCTCTATGTGCAGATCAAGGAACCGGGGCCCGGTGGATTGCGGGTGAAGTCATTGCCTTTGAACCTTTCTTATGCAGAGAGTTTCATGCTGCGTTATCCTGATGCGTATGAGCGCCTGCTCATGGATGTCGTGCGCGGAAATCTTTCTCTGTTCATGCGGCGGGATGAAGTCGAAGCGGCCTGGCGCTGGGTGGACGGTTTGATTGAGGCTTGGGAAGCCAGTGGATACCAGCCTGAAACTTATCCTGCCGGCACGGACGGCCCGATGTCTGCGGCCATGCTGATGGACCGGGATAATCGAAGCTGGTGGAAGGAGAACTGAAATTGTTGGATGCACGCCTCATAGTTTTGGATGACCGGGAAGCAGCTTCGGCGCTTGCTGCAGAACTTGCCGCACTTCAACTGTCCCGCTCTATCGCAAGGAATGGGCAGGCAAGCGTCATGGTCTCTGGCGGCTCGTCGCCGGGCCGGATGTTCAGCCTGCTTTCCGAAGAGAAGCTTGATTGGGAAAAGGTGTATATAGGACTTGTGGACGAGCGCTGGGTAGATTCGGATCATCCGGGATCGAACGAAAAATCTGTGCGTGACAAGCTTCTAAAAGGGCCTGCCTCTGCAGCGCATTTTCTGCCGATGAAAACGACAGACGCCGAGCCGGCCAGCGCGGTGGCAAGTCGGGCCGCTGCTTACGCACCGCATCTTTCACCACTCTCTTGCGTGCTTCTCGGCATGGGGCCAGATGGGCACACAGCCAGCTGGTTTCCAGGCTCAATCGGTCTGGAACAGGCGATGTATCCCAAGGATGGTGCTGTGATTGCGGCGATAGATGCAGGCAATACGCCTGTTTCTGGAGACTACCGTCACCGTATGACGTTGACGGCGGACCCCATATGCAATGCGGAAGCCGCGATACTGCTGATCTTCGGAGAGGATAAACGATCTGCCCTCGACCAGGCGCTGACGGGCGACGAGAAGCTGTTTCCGGTACGCCGGGCCATCGAGGGGCTGGGCCGCCGCCTCTCCATTATCTGGGCACCTTGAGCCATGACGCCACTGCATCCCACTGTTGAGGAAGTAACCCGCCGCATCGAAGCGCGATCGAAGGACTCGCGCGCCGAGTATCTGGAGATGATCCGTTCTCGGCGACCCAAAGCGTATGCACGCACGCGGCTGCATGAAGGGAATATTGCTCATGCTTCTGCTGGGTGTGCGGTGATCGAGAAGGCTCAGATCCTGGGGGCTGGTTGGCCGGTCATTGGGATCATCACGGCCTATAACGACATGTTGTCTGCTCATGCACCTTTTGAAAGCTACCCGCAGATTATCCGCGACGCCGCGCGGGAAGTGAACGCGGCGGCTCAGGTGGCCGGTGGCGTGCCTGCCATGTGTGACGGTGTCACGCAGGGGCAGGAGGGCATGGAGCTGTCGCTGTTTTCCCGCGACATTATCGCGATGGCGTCGGCCATTGGCCTGTCGCATGACGCTTTTGATGCAGCATTGCATCTGGGCGTTTGCGACAAGATCGTGCCGGGGCTTGTCATTGCGGCGCTGCGATTTGGCTGGCTACCCTCAATTTTCGTTCCCGCGGGCCCAATGCCTTCGGGCCTTCCCAATCCGGAGAAGGTCCGTATCCGGCAGTTGTTTGCTGAAGGCAAAGTGGGCCGGGCTGCATTGCTGAAGGCAGAAGCTGAAAGCTATCATTCCCAAGGCACGTGCACCTTCTACGGGACGGCCAATTCAAACCAGATGATCATGGAGGTGATGGGCCTGCATCTGCCCGGTGCTGCCTTCACCAATCCGGGCACGCCCCTTCGGGCAGCATTGACGCGCGCCGCGGCGCAGCGTGCGGCGGCAATAACAGCGCAGGGCGATGACTATCGGCCTGCCGGGGAACTCGTAGATGCCCGTTCGTTGGTCAATGCAATCGTTGGCCTGATGGCGACAGGGGGCTCTACCAATCATGCGCTGCATATTCCGGCCATGGCTGCTGCTGCAGGGCTGGACGTGACGCTGGAAGACTTTGCAGACCTCTCACATGTCACGCCCCTGATGGCGCGGATTTATCCCAATGGCGGCGCGGATGTGAACCATTTCCACGCGGCGGGCGGCATGGGCTTTCTTGTCCGGGAGCTGATCAATTCTGGCCTGATCCATGCGGATGCATCAGCGGTGATGGGGACGCTGGCCGGATATAGCCAGGAACCTTTCCTGAAAGGTGGCGAGCTTGCCTGGCGGCCTGCGCCCGAGGTAAGCGGCGACAGCGATGTGCTTCGTCCTGCGAGCGACCCTTTTTCGACCGATGGCGGCTTGCGGTTGATGGATGGACCGCTCGGGCGGGGTGTCTGCAAGGTTTCTGCCGTGAAACAGAGCAGCCGGATTGTGGAGGCGCCCGCCCTCGTCTTCGATACGCAGGAAGCGTTGCGCGAAGCTTTTGACGCAGGACGTCTCGACAGGGATTTCGTCGCCGTGGTTCGCTTTCAGGGGCCTGCGGCCAACGGGATGCCGGAGCTGCACGGCCTTTCTCCTGTTCTCGGTGTACTTCAGGACCGGGGATACAAGGTGGCGCTCGTCACGGATGGGCGAATGTCCGGCGCGAGTGGCAAGATACCGGCGGCGATCCATGTGGCGCCGGAGGCTGCGCGCGGCGGGCCGCTCGCCAGGGTGCGGGACGGTGACATCATCCGGCTGGACGGCGAGGCTGGGCGCCTCGAGCTTAAAGTCGAGCCTTCGGAATTTGCTGCCCGGACACCCGCAGAATTCCGGCCCAACCGTCCGGCGATGGGCCTGGGCCGCGAAATGTTTGATCTATTCCGGCAGGCCGCAAGCACCGCCGATTGCGGCGCCAGCCCGTTCCGCTTTCTTGGCTCTGGGGCCTGAGGGATGCGAGCCGGGGTACTGGTGGGCGATATTGGTGGCACAAATGTGCGTTTTGCTCTGGCATCGCGCAAAGGGGGCCAGCTGCGCATTGAGCATTTCGAAAAGTTGGCGGGAGATGACTTCGGATCTTTTGACGCGGTGCTCCAAGAGTATCTCGACCGGACCGGTGTTTCTGTTGCCGCCGCCTGTTTCGCCCTGGCAGGTCCTGTGGAGAATCAGGAGGTTACGCTGACCAATCGCGGCTGGCATGTATCCGCCAGCGCCCTGAAAACCAGTTTTGGATTTCAGGAAGTCTGCCTGATCAACGATTTTCACGCGATGGCGCGGTCGGTGCCCGAGTTTGCATTTGAGACATTCGATTGCGTCTTGCCTGGCACACCTCAGCCGGGTGCCCCTGTTCTGGTCGCGGGGCCCGGCACGGGCTTTGGCGTCGCCACCTTGTTGACAGAGCCGGCCGGCGGTTGGCGCGTGATTTCCGGGGAAGGGGGGCATATGGCGTATGCCCCCCGCACGGACGTGGAGCATGAACTCGCCCGCGTGCTGACGCGCGACCATGGCTATGTCTCAAACGAGCTGGTCGCTTCGGGGAGTGGGCTGGATGAGGTGTATTCGGCGTTCTGCGAAATGTTCGGGCGGGAGCGCGTGGCGCTAAGCCCCGAAGAAATGCGCCAGCGAGCTGATGCCGGCGACGAGCTCTTTCGGACCCTTATTGCGGTACGTGCTCTGGCTGTAATGGGCGCAGCAGGAGACCTCGTTCTGGCCAATGGCGCGCTGGGCGGCGTGGTGCTGGCTGGAGGGGTCAGCGAGCGCATCTCGGACTTCCTCAAAACATCAGAAGCAAGGCAACGATTCGTGGCGCGCGGACCGATGAGCCAATACCTTGAAGACTGTCCGGTCTGGCTGATGCGGGAAGCGACTGCGCCCCTGATCGGCGCCGCTGCGTATTATGAGCAACACGCGCGACTCTGATTGAGAATAGTTCGCAATTACAGGGTATTCCTGCTTTCTCCGTGACCGACCGTCGCAGCAGGTGACCGATGAATTCGCGTTTTAGCAGGATATAGTGGCATGCGCTGCGATTACAGATGCGCGTCAGTTGCGCCCGGCGGGAAACCGTCCTAATCGGGCGGCAACGCAGTAGGAGCAATTGCACCATGACGGAAGTTGAACGGCTTGCCCTCGACTATCTGCCGGTCATCATTTTCCTGGTGATCGGCGCGGCGATTTCGTGCCTTTTCGTGATCGGGAACGTCCTTCTGGCCCCTTCAAAGCCCGATCCTGAAAAGAACTCGGCCTATGAGTGCGGTTTCCCGGCGTTTGATGATGCCCGCATGAAATTCGATGTGCGATTCTATCTCGTCGCCATCCTGTTCATCATCTTTGATTTGGAAGTCGCGTTCCTGTTCCCCTGGGCGATCAGCCTGGGCGAGATTGGTGTTGTCGGGTTCTGGTCGATGGTCGTGTTCCTCGGCGTTCTGACCGTCGGCTTTGTCTATGAATGGCGCCGCGGCGCTCTGGAGTGGGAATGATGTCTGACAATTCCTACAAACCCTATGCGCTGGGCGGCGCGCGGGCAGGGGTCGAAGGCGGCTTCAAACCGGGGAACGATGATCCGTTCTATTCCGGTCTGTCGGATCAGCTTGCGGACAAAGGCTACTTCACGGCCGCCGCGGATGATCTGATCAGCTGGGCCCGGACGGGATCGCTGATGTGGATGACGTTTGGTCTGGCTTGCTGCGCCGTGGAAATGATGCACGCCGGCAACCCGCGCTACGATCTTGAGCGCTTCGGCATGGCTCCGCGCGGGTCGCCGCGCCAGTCGGACGTGATGATCGTGGCCGGCACGCTCACCAACAAAATGGCGCCGGCGCTCCGCAAGGTCTACGATCAGATGCCGGAGCCGCGCTACGTGATCTCAATGGGCAGCTGCGCCAATGGCGGCGGCTACTATCACTACAGCTACAGCGTCGTTCGCGGCTGTGACCGCATCGTTCCTGTGGATATCTATATTCCGGGCTGCCCGCCCACCGCTGAGGCCCTCGTCTACGGCTTCCTGCAGTTGCAGAAGAAGATCCGGCGAGAAGGCTCGCTCGAGCGCTGATGGTGACGATGATGGATACTCAGGCGCTTTCCGAACTTGCCGCCCATATCGAGAGCCGGATGCCCGATGCCGTGCGCAGCTGGCAGATCCGCGTGGGCGAGCTGACCCTGCTTGCCGAGCGGGACCATATCATCCCGCTGCTGCGCTTCCTGCGCGATGACCAGCAGTGCAACTTCGAAACCTTTATCGATGTTTGCGGTGTGGACTATCCGGAGCGGTCTGAGCGTTTCGAGGTGGTCTACCACCTGCTGTCTATGCGGATGAACCACCGCATCCGCGTGCGGATCCGCACCGATGAAGAAACCGCTGTGCCGAGCGTGGTTTCCCTTTGGCCGGTTGCGAACTGGTTCGAGCGGGAAGCGTTCGACATGTATGGCATCCAGTTTGCGGACCATCCGGACCTGCGCCGGATTCTTACCGACTATGGCTTTGAAGGCTGGCCGCTCCGCAAGGACTTCCCGCTCACCGGACATTACGAAGTCCGCTATGACGATCTCGAGAAGCGCGTGATTTACGAGCCTGTGAAGCTCGCCCAAGAATACCGCAATTTCGATTTCCTCTCGCCCTGGGAAGGCATGACCAGTGTCATTCCGGGCGATGAGAAAGCGAAGGAAAGCTGATCAAGATGGCCGATACCGCCCACATCGCCGACATGGACGACCGCAAGTTCACCCTGAACTTCGGCCCACAGCACCCTGCCGCGCACGGCGTGCTTCGCATGATCCTTGATCTCGACGGCGAGATTGTAACTCGCGTGGACAGCCATATCGGCCTTCTGCACCGCGGCACCGAAAAGCTGCTCGAATACAAGACCTACCTTCAGGGTATGCCGTATTTCGACCGGCTGGACTACTGCTCACCGATGAACCAGGAACATGCCTGGTGCCTGGCCATCGAGAAGCTTCTGGGTGTGGAAGTGCCCCGCCGCGCCAGCCTCATCCGGGTGATGTACTCGGAAATCGGCCGGATCATGTCCCACCTCCTCAACGTTGGCACCGGCGTGATGGACGTGGGTGCACTGACGCCGATCACCTGGTGCTTCGAGGAGCGCGAAAAGCTTTGCGTGTTCTATGAGCGCGCATCGGGCAGCCGGATGCACGCGGCATATTTCCGTCCCGGCGGCGTCCACCAGGATCTGCCTCAGCGCCTGATCGACGATATCGCCACCTGGTGTGAGCAATTCCCTGAGAAACTCGACCAGATCGAAGGGCTCGTGACCGAGAACCGCATCTTCAAACAACGCAACGTCGATATCGGCGTGGTTGACCAGCGCACGATCCTCGACTGGGGCTTCAGCGGTGTGATGGTGCGCGGCTCTGGCCTCGCCTGGGACCTGCGCCGCTCGCAGCCCTATGAGTGCTACAGCGAACTTGACTTCAAGATCCCGGTCGGCCGTCACGGCGACAATTACGACCGCTATGTCTGCCGCATGGAAGAGATGCGCGAGTCCGTGAAGATCATCCTGCAGTGTATCGATCTGATGGCGAAAGATGGTCCCGGACCGGTGCTATTGGCCGGTTCGAAGCTCTCACCGCCGCGCCGCGGCGAGATGAAGAATTCGATGGAAGCCCTGATCCATCATTTCAAACTGTATACGGAAGGGTTCCACGTTCCGGAAGGCGAGTGCTACGCCGCCGTCGAAGCCCCGAAGGGTGAGTTCGGTGTCTACCTGGTGGCGGACGGCACAAACCGTCCCTACCGCGCCAAGATCCGTGCGCCGGGCTATCCCCACCTTCAGGCGATGGATCACCTCTGCAAGGGTCACCAGCTCGCCGACGTCTCGGCCGTGCTCGGCACGCTCGACATCGTGTTCGGAGAGATTGACCGGTGAGTGCCTCGTTTGATCTCGTCCAGCGCCAGCTCGAAGCCTACAACAGTCAGGATGTTGACGCATTCCTTAGCTGCTATGCAGACGATGCCGAGCTTGCGACCCTGAATGGCGGCGTGAACCAGAAGGGGCTCGACGCGATCCGCAAGCGCCATGAGGACCTCTTCGCCCAGTTCCCGCAGAACCGCGCCAAACTGGTCAACCGCATCGATCTCGGCACCACCGTTATCGATCACGAGGCAGTCGAGCGTTCGCCCGGCGGCGAAACCTTCGAGGTAGCTGCCATCTATACCATCCGCGATGGCAAGATTGCCCGTGTCGACTTTGCGAGGGCAGGGACGGTCTGATGGGCGTTCTTCCGGAACAGCGTGTATCGGTCATCACTGTCGGGGTCCGCGACCTCGCCGGGATGATCCGTTTTTACACGGATGTTCTTGGGTTTGAAGATCGCGGGGTGAAGGGCGAGGTCGCGTTCTTCAATGCTGGCGGGCTTGTGATCGGCCTCTGGGACGAAACCAAACTCGCGGCTGACGCGGGCGTCTCCGATGATCGCAAGGGTGCGTTCAAGGGCTTCGCGCTGGCGTTCAATGCGCGATCTGCCGAAGAAGTGGACGAGATTTTTGGCCGGCTGGAGCGCGCAGGCGCGCGCATTCCCAAACCGCCACACAAAACATATTGGGGCGGATATTCCGGCTACTTTGCGGATCCCGAGGGGAATGCCTGGGAAGTTGCCTACAATCCGTTCTGGCCAATTGACGAAGCGGGCCGCGTCAGCATTCCGCTTGCGAAGGAGCAGTAGATGGCATTGCGCCGGTTTGATCTTGAGGCAGGGGGCGAAAGCTTTGCCTTCAAGCCTGAGACTGAAGACAAGATTGCGTTCTGGCGGGGCAAGTATCCGGCAGACAAGCAGCGTTCGGCGGTGATACCGCTGCTCTGGCTCGCGCAGAAAGATAATAATGGCTGGTTGTCCGAGCCTGCCATGCGCGAGGTCGCTGACCGCCTCGAGATGCCCTATATTCGCGTCTATGAGGTGGCGACCTTCTACACGATGTTCCGCCTGCAGCCGGTTGGCAAATTCCACATCCAGCTGTGTGGCACCACGCCTTGCCAGTTGCGTGGCGCAGAAGACCTGAAAGAGGTGTGCAAGCGCGAGATCGGCAAGCAGATGTACGTCACCGATGACAAGCGCCTCTCCTGGGAAGAGGTGGAATGTCTCGGCGCCTGCGTGAATGCGCCGATGGTGCAGATCAATGACGATTATTATGAAGATCTGACGCCGGACTCCTTCGCGCAGATCATCGGACGTCTGAAGAACGGCGTTGAAGTTGCGCCCGGCCCGCAGATCGACCGCGTAAACAGCGCGCCGGAAGGTGGCGCCAAGACGCTGACCGATGCAGCCTTGTTCGATGGCAGCCGCAATGCGATCAGCAAACTGCCAAATCTGCCGGAACCCGCTGCGGAAGCTTCGGCAGAGGCAACCGGTAAGCCCGACGCTGGGGCACCGACAAATGTTAAGCGCGAGGAACCGACGGCGGGAAAGGCAACCCTGATCGATACGACTAGCAAGCCTGAAGCGACCAAGGACGGTATGTCCGCCCCGAAGGACAAGAAGGACTAGGCCATGTTGCAGGACAAGGACCGCATCTTCACAAACCTCTACGGCCTGCATTCGCCGGGGCTGGAAGCCGCCAAGCAGCGCGGTGCCTGGCATCTGACGCGCGAAATGCTCGCCATGGGACCAGACTGGATCTGCGATCAGATCAAGGCCTCCGGTCTGCGCGGCCGCGGCGGGGCAGGCTTTCCCACCGGCCTGAAATGGACCTTCATGCCCAAGGAAGTGCGTGACCGTCCGCACTACCTCGTGGTCAATGCTGATGAATCAGAGCCGGGCACCTGCAAAGACCGTGAGATCCTCCGTCACGATCCGCACCTGCTGATCGAAGGCTGCATGGTCGCCAGCCGCGCAATGCGCGCTCACAAATGCTACGTCTACATTCGCGGTGAATACATCAATGAGCGCCACGCGCTCGAGAAGGCCGTGAAAGAAGCCTACGAGGCCAAGCTTATCGGCAAGGACAATGTGAACGGCTGGGATTTCGATCTCTATGTTCACCACGGCGCCGGCGCCTATATCTGCGGCGAGGAAACCGCGCTGCTCGAAAGCCTTGAAGGCAAGAAGGGCCAGCCGCGCCTGAAGCCGCCATTCCCGGCAAATGCCGGCCTCTATGGCTGCCCCACCACTGTAAACAATGTTGAATCCATCGCCGTTGCGCCGACCATCCTGCGCCGCGGGGCGCAGTGGTTTGCCGGTTTCGGCCGCCCCAACAATTCGGGCACCAAGCTGTTCTGCATCTCCGGACATGTGAACAAGCCGTGCAATGTCGAAGAAGAGATGTCGATCACCTTCCGTGATCTGATCGAAACGCATTGCGGCGGCATTCGTGGCGGCTGGGACAATCTCAAGGCCGTGATCCCTGGCGGCTCCTCGGTTCCAATGGTTCCGGCTGAGCAGATCATGGACGCCTACATGGATTTCGACACACTCCGTGATCTGAAATCCGGTCTCGGCACGGCGGCTGTGATTGTCATGGACAAGCAGACCGATCTTATCCGCGCCATCGCGCGCCTCGCTTACTTCTACAAGCATGAGAGCTGCGGCCAGTGTACGCCTTGCCGCGAAGGCACCGGCTGGATGTGGCGTGTGCTGGAGCGCATGGCGCGCGGCGAAGCCGAGCATGACGAGATCGACACGCTGCTTGATGTGACCAAACAGGTCGAAGGGCACACGATCTGCGCCCTCGGGGACGCGGCCGCCTGGCCGATCCAGGGCCTGATTCGCCACTTCCGGCACGAAATCGAAGACCGCATCACCCAGTACCGCCTGCCGCGCGCAATGGTGCAGGGCGCTGTGGTTACAGCAGCAGAGTAAAGGAACGCTGGGAAGTGAGCCTCACCCGCGCCATCCTGATCGTATCCTGGTGCCTGTCGCTGGCCACCCTTCATGGTGTGGTGGCGATAGCGCTGGGTTATGTGATGCCCCGCAATGGCGGCGTGGTTGAAAGCCAGCGGCTTTATGTGATGGCTGTTGCTGGGGCGTCTTTGATTTCTGCCGTCCTTGCCCTGATCGCTATCTTCTACGTCAAGGCGCTCTGGGGCGTGATGGTTCTCGCCATCGTCAGTGCCGGCCTGTTTTTCTACGGCATGATTGAATATGCGCTTCCATTCAATCTGCTGGTTCTGGGGGCTCTGATTGCCCAGTTCATGTTCTCCCGCTTTGCCATTGGCCTTAACGCCATCGACAACCCTGGCAAGCCCCGCATCAATCCTTCCGAAGAGTTCTGAAGTCCCATGTCCGACACATTCAAGCTGAACATCGACGGCCAGGAGATCGAAGTGCCCAAGCACTACACGCTCATGCAGGCGTGTGAGGAAGCTGGCGCCGAGATTCCGCGCTTCTGCTATCATGAGCGTCTGTCGGTGGCAGGCAACTGCCGTATGTGCCTCGTTGAGTGGGAAGGAGCCCCCAAGCCAATTGCTTCCTGCGCCCAGATCGTTGGTGACATGCGTCCGAACCGGGATGGCTCCGCGCCCATCGTCCGTACGGGTGGCGCTTATGTGGAGAAGGCTCGCAACGGGGTGATGGAGTTCCTCCTCATCAACCATCCGCTCGATTGCCCGATCTGTGACCAGGGCGGCGAGTGTGACCTGCAGGATCAGGCCGTTGCTTATGGCCGCTCGACCTCGCGCTATGAGGAAAACAAACGCGCGGTCGAAGACAAATATATGGGTCCACTCGTCAAGACGATCATGACCCGGTGCATCCAGTGTACGCGCTGCGTCCGCTTCGTGGCCGAAGTCGCCGGCGTAGAAGAAATGGGCATGATCAGCCGGGGTGAGAATGCCGAGATTACCACCTATCTGGAAAAATCGCTGACGTCTGAGCTCTCGGGTAACGTTATCGATCTTTGCCCGGTCGGCGCGCTTACATCGAAGCCTTATGCCTTCAACGCGCGCCCCTGGGAGTTGCGCAAGACGTCCTCGATCGATGTGATGGACGCCATGGGCGCCGCCATCCGCGTTGATGCCAAGGGCGATGCCGTCATGCGCATCATGCCGGAGCTGAACGAAGAGGTGAATGAGGAGTGGCTGTCGGACAAGTCGCGCTTCGTCTGGGACGGTCTCGGCCGTCAGCGTCTCGACCGGCCGTATATCCGCGAGAATGGCAAGTTGCGGGCCGCCACCTGGGGCGAAGCCTTCGAGGCCGTGAAGGCCGCTCTCTCGGTCGGCGCCGACAAGATCGGCGTGGTCGCCGGTGACCTGATCGAAGTCGAGCAGGCCAAGGCCGCGCTGGATCTCTTCCGCAGCCTCGGCGTCAAGAATACAGATTGCCGCCCGGCAGGCGCCCAGTACGGCACTTCGGGCGTGCGCGAGCACTACCTCTTCAACCCCACCCTGATGGGCATCGAGGAGGCTGACGCCCTGCTGCTGATCGGCACCAATCCGCGTGTTGAGGCGGCTGTCTGGAACGCGCGGATCCGCAAGTCTTGGCTCTGGGGCAATCTCAAGATCGGCCTCATCGGCGAGGCCGTCGATCTGACCTATCCCTATGAGCATCTGGGGACCAGCGCAGCTGATCTCGACAAGCTCACGTCAACGGACTTCTTCAAGGTTCTGAAGGATGCCAAACGCCCCATGATCGTGGTGGGCGAACGCGCCCTTTGCCGAGAAGACGGGCTGAAACTGCTCGAAACTGTTCAAAGACTGTCTCAGGATATCGGCGCAGTGACCGAAGAATGGGCCGGTTTTGGCGTGCTTCATACTGCGGCGGGCCGCGTTGGCGCGCTGGATGTCGGCTTCGTTCCGGCCGAAGGCGGCCTGGCAACCGCCGATATCCTTGGCGGGGAGCTTTCCACGGTTGTCCTTCTCGGCGCTGACGAGGCGGACCTCTCGAAGCTCGGAAATTCCAAGGTTGTTTACGTGGGTTCGCATGGTGATGCTGGCGCGAGCCGGGCAGATATCGTGTTGCCAAGCGCTGCCTACACGGAAATGACGGCGACGTATGTGAACACGGAAGGCCGGGTCCAGATGACCACGCGCGCTGTCCAGCCAAAGGGCGAGGCTCGTGAGGGCTGGGCTATTTTCCGTGCCCTTTCAGCGGTCTGCGGCAAGCCGCTTCCTTATGACACAGCAGATCAGCTCCGTGCGTTGCTGCGCGGCAAGGAAGGCGAAAACACGGTGTTCTCCGGCCGGGGGTATGCACCTGGCGCGCGCGGTGCAGCCGCTCTTTCACAGCCTGTCACAGGGGTGTCCGGAACCCTGTCGGCATCCCCGTTCGAAGCATCAGTTGTGGATTTCTATCTCACAAACCCGATTGCACGGGCATCCAAAACAATGGCCGAGTGTTCTGCGCTGGCAAGCCGCCTAGACACTCCGGTAGCGGCAGAGTAGGGCGGCGCCATGAGCAACGCGATCGAGTCTCTTGGCAGCCTCTGGGGGCCGCTGCTGGTGTTGGGTCAGATAGGCCTGTTCACACTGGTGCTGCTCCTGTCGATTGCCTTCCTCCTGCTGCTGGATCGTAAGGTCTGGGCCGGCGTGATGATGCGCAAGGGCCCGAACGTGGTCGGCCCGTTTGGTCTGCTTCAGTCGTTCGCGGACTTCGGCAAGTTCCTGCTGAAGGAAATCGTTATCCCGGCTGGCGCCAACAAGGCCGTCTTCCTGATGGCGCCAATCCTGACCTGCACGCTGGCCTTCGTGACCTGGGCTGCCATCCCTGTGGCGCCAGGCACCGAAACAGGCACCAGCTGGGTCATCGCCAATCTCAACGTTGGCATCCTCTATCTCTTTGCCATCTCATCGCTGGGCGTTTACGGCATCATCATGGGGGGCTGGGCGTCGAACTCCAAATATCCGTTCCTGGGCGCGCTCCGCTCTGCTGCTCAGATGGTGTCCTATGAGGTTTCGATCGGCTTCGTGATCGTTACCGTGATCCTGCTGGTCGGATCGATGAACCTGACGACCATCGTCAACAATCAGGACGGCGGCATCCAGAACTGGCACGTGTTCAGCTTCCAGTATTTCCCGCTGATCCTGGTCATGCTGCCGATGTTCGTAATCTTCTTCATTTCGGCGCTGGCGGAGACTAACCGCCCGCCCTTCGACCTTCCTGAAGCTGAATCCGAGCTCGTTGCAGGCTATCAGGTCGAATACGGCTCGACCCCGTACCTCCTCTTCATGCTGGGCGAATATCTCAACATCGTTCTGATGTGCGCGATGATGACGATCCTGTTCCTGGGCGGCTGGCATGGGCCGATTGCCCTGGGGCCTGAACTCACGGCAAACCTGCCGCCGCTGCTGCTCAGCCTAGCTGGCCTCGCCTGGTTCATGGGCAAGGTGCTGTTCTGCTTCTTCCTGTTCGCCCTGGTGAAGGCCATCGTGCCCCGTTATCGCTATGACCAGCTGATGCGTCTGGGGTGGAAAATCTTCCTGCCGACTTCGCTGGCAGCAGTGATCATCGTGGCAGGTTATGTGACATTCGTGGGAGGCCTTTCATGAGCCTTGCGCAAACCCTTCGCGGCGCTCTGCTTACGGATTTTCTCGGCGCATCCTGGATTGCAGTCCGGGAAATGTTCCGCCGCAAGGCGACCGTGAATTATCCGTTCGAAAAGAACCCGCTCTCGCCCCGTTTCCGGGGTGAACACGCCCTGCGCCGCTACCCCAGCGGGGAAGAGCGCTGCATCGCCTGCAAACTCTGCGAAGCAATTTGCCCGGCGCAGGCGATCACCATCGAAGCCGAACCGCGCGAAGACGGCGCCCGCCGCACCACGCGGTATGACATCGATATGGTGAAGTGCATCTATTGCGGCTTCTGTCAGGAAGCCTGTCCTGTGGACGCGATCGTCGAGGGGCCGAACTTTGAATTTGCGACTGAAACACGCGAAGAGCTGTTCTACGACAAGGAACGGCTGCTGGCGAATGGTGACCGCTGGGAACGGCTGATCGCCAAGAATCTCGAATTGGATGCGCCGTACCGCTAGGGCGGCGCTGGGTTGAAGCAGGGCCGGGCCGAGCAGGTTCCGGCATTAAGCAGGAAGGGGCGAACAAGCCGTGGCGTTGATCGCTTTCTCATTGATTGCGGCGGTTGTCGTGTTGGCGGCGATGTTTGTCATCGCAGCGCGAAATCCCGTACACTCCGTGCTCTGGCTCATTCTGACTTTCTTCTCCGCCGCGGGGCTGCTCGTCCTGATCGGGGCGGAGTTCCTGGCGATGCTTCTGGTCGTCGTTTATGTAGGCGCCGTAGCGGTGCTGTTCCTTTTCGTTGTGATGATGCTGGACGTCGACTTTGTTGAGATGAAACAGGGAACGCTGCGGTATTGGCCGTTTGCACTGCTCGTGGGCGTCATTTTGCTGGCCGAGCTCGCACTTGTTTCGGTGGCGGGCGGCAGCGTCCCCACTGGCAACATG
Organism: Hyphomonas sp. 34-62-18; assembly: GCF_002282565.1. Taxonomy (GTDB): domain Bacteria; phylum Pseudomonadota; class Alphaproteobacteria; order Caulobacterales; family Hyphomonadaceae; genus Hyphomonas. The sequence goes on along the minus strand of NZ_NCJT01000035.1, from coordinate 535 downwards.
GATGCGTCGCCGAGTGCGCCGACAAACGCTGAAGCGATCGGCTATGTGATGTATACAGACTACATCCTGCTGTTCCAACTGGCTGGTATCGTGCTGCTCGTCGCAATGGTCGGGGCGATCGTTCTCACGCTGCGTCACAAGCCGCACATCAAGCGCCAGGATATTGCCAAGCAAACTGGCCGCCGCCGCGTGGATGCTGTTGAGCTCAAAGACCCAACACCAGGGCAGGGGATCTGACGTATGGAACTCGGGCTTCCTCATTATCTCGCCGTATCAGCGGCGCTGTTCACGATCGGTGTCGTCGGCATCTTCGTGAACCGCAAGAACATCATCGTCATCCTCATGGCGATCGAGCTGATCCTGCTTTCGGTGAACATCAACCTCGTGGCCTTTTCAGTCTTCAGCGGTACGATCCAGGGGCAGATCTTTGCCATGCTGGTGCTGACGGTTGCCGCTGCTGAAGCGGCCGTGGGGCTTGCGATCCTGGTCGTCTATTTCCGTAACCGGCGCGACATCTCGGTTGAGAATGTCGACC
>NZ_NCJT01000034.1 GCF_002282565.1 Hyphomonas sp. 34-62-18 | reverse complement strand
CGTTTCAAATCCATGTTCAGCTCCTCACCAGGAAGGGAAGGCCAAATGGAGAACTATTGCGACCCGGAATCGATGTGCAGTCATCGGACGGTTACAAGCGAACCCGTTAGGGCGAGATTAAAGCAGTGGCACCAGATGCCACTTAACGCCTTGTCTGCACATCTCTTTTTTGGAACCTTTCGCACAGCGTTGCGGTGCACGGGTTTCCAGCAAGCCTCAGATTTATGGAGAGTTTTTCAGGAGCACGGGCCGGAGGCCGCACCATGAGCGATGAGACGCCCTTTACCCCGCGCCTCGGGAGGATCGGCGATCAGGGGAGAGGCTCAGGACGGCGGGCCTCACGCCAGCTGCGCAGGGCGATCGCGAAGCTGCCCAAGGCAACAAGGCCTGCGTTTACAGGCGCACGTTCTGGGGCAGGTCGCGCCGCCGGCACGCGCGGGCTCAGGAGGGGGTGTCATTCACGCCTGGATATGCGCCGCGTCGTGGTTAAGGTTCATATCGCGCGCGGCGGACGCTCCGGGCCCGGCCTTTACCGCGCCCATCTTGGCTATCTCCAGCGCGACGGCGTGGACCGCGATGGAGAAGGCGGTGTGCTGTATGACCGCGATTGCGACAAGGTCGATGCGCGGGGCTTCCTTGAGCGCAGCGAGAAGGACCGTCATCAGTTCCGCATCATTGTCTCACCAGAGGACGGCGCGCGCCTTGGCGACCTGAAGGCTTCGACGCGTGAACTCATGGCCAGGATGGAGCTGGACCTTGGCAGGCGTCTCGACTGGGTCGCGGTTGATCATCACAACACCGGACACCCCCACACCCATATCGTCGTTCGTGGACGCGATGCGCGCATGCGCGACGTGGTCATTGCGCGCGACTATCTGATCAGCGGTTTGCGCGAGACGGCAGAAGACCTTGTCACCCGGCGGCTCGGACCAAGACGGGCGCTGGAGATTGCGCAGGCGCGGGTGAGTGAGGTCAGCCAGGATCGCTGGACCGGTCTCGACCGTGAGATCGATGCGGGTCTGGAGGGTGATCGCATCGCGCTTGGCGAGGCGAGCGGGAGCGGAGCGCGGTTTGAGCGGGATCTGAAACTTCAGCGGCTGCGGCATCTGGAATCCCTTGGCCTCGCAAAGCGGCTGGATGAGCGATCCTTTGAAATGAAGACCGGCTGGCAGGATGAGCTTAAACGCGAGGGACGCCGGAGCGATGTCATCCGGACACTTGCTGCGGAGTACACACAGCAGCGACGCTTTGTGTCCTTCATTGAGGATCTGAAGCCGGACGCCAGACCCGTGCGCGGCCTCGTCAAGGCCTATGGCCCGGAAGATGAATTGCGGGATACGCGGTTTCTTCTGGTCGAGGGTTTTGATGGCTGGGTCTGGCATGTGCCGGCAGGCGCGGTCGATATGGCGGCGCCGCCCCATGAGGGCGCAGTGGTAGAACTGAGGCGCACGAACGCCACGGCGCGTGCCTCTGACCGGGCCATCGCGGCAGTGGCGGAGGCTGCGGGCGGCATCTGGTCGGAAGACATTCACGCGCGCCACGATCCGGGCTCGAAACCGGAATACCGCCTCTCTCTGAAACGCAGGCTCGAGGGCCTGCGCCGGGCCGGGATCGGCGCGCGGCTCGCCACCGGCGAATGGCAGGTGGGCGAGGGCTTTCTGGAGCGGGCGTCGGCGCATGAAGCGCAGCGCGCGGGCGGGGTACGCTTAGCTGTGCTGTCATGGGCGCCACTGGACAAGCAAGCCAGGCTAGCCGCAGAGACCTGGCTTGATGGCGTGAGCGATGATGAGGCGTCCTGTTCGAAGCGGCTCTCAGAGGCGCGCACGCAACGTCAGGTCTGGCTGCGCCAGCAGGGCCATCTTGGCGAGGGGCAGGACCGGCTGTCAGACGATCAGCGTGCGCGGCTGCGCGCCATGGAGCTGACCCGCACCAGCGCCGCGATTGCGGCGCGTACCCGCCGTGAGGCGCTGACGCTTCAACCCGGCGAGAAGTTCGAGGGCACGCTCGAAGGCCGTGTCGATCTCGGGGCCGGACGCATGGCGATTGTCGGCAATGCGAAGGCGTTCACGCTCGTGCCTTGGCGCGAGGCGCTTGGCCGTCAGCTTGGCCGTGAGCTGAGCATCCAGCGAACCGCGCGGGGCCTCTCCTGGAGCCTCGGTATGGAGCGGGCGCGGGGTTTGTCGCGCTGACTCGATGCCGGCGCTTGCAGAGCGTTGCACGCTTTGGCGCGCTTTGCGGCTGGGCGCAGCTGCCCGCGCGCGACCATGCTCGGAGGCCTCATAACCTGCTCCCGGAAGGGTCTGCCATGACCGGCACGAAAATTCTCATCGGCCAGATCGCGGTGGTGTTCGCCTTGATCATCGGTGCGCTCTGGCTCGCGACCCAGGTGACGGCGGCAGCGCTCGGCCATCAGGCCGCGCTTGGTGCGCCCTGGTTCCATGCAGGAGAGACGCCGGTCTACAAGCCCTGGCGGCTTTTCCAGTGGTGGTATGCCTATGAGGCCTATGCGCCGGAAGTCTTTGCGCGGGGCGGCCTGATCGCTGCTTCCGGTTCGGCGCTCGGATTTTTGACCGCGATTGTCGGTTCGGTCCTGCGCAGCCGCCATGAGCGCAATGTCACCACCTATGGCTCGGCGCGCTGGGCCAGCGGCAAAGACCTGAAACGCGCCGGACTTCTGGGAGAAGACGGTGTCTTCCTCGGGCGCTGGCGCGGGCGATATTTGCGCCATGCCGGACCCGAGCATGTGATGGCCTTTGCGCCGACCCGGTCCGGCAAGGGTGTGGGACTTGTTGTGCCGACGCTGCTGTCCTGGACCGGTAGTGCCGTCATTCATGACATCAAGGGCGAGAACTGGGACCTCACCTCCGGCTGGCGTTCCGGCTTTTCGCGCTGCGTCCGGTTCGATCCGACCGACGCCAGTTCGCCCCGCTACAATCCCCTGATGGCCGTGCGGCGCGGCGAGCACGAAGTGCGTGACGTCCAGAACATTGCCGATATTCTGGTCGACCCTGAAGGTTCACTGGAGCGCCGCAACCATTGGGAAAAGACCGGCCATGCATTGCTCGTCGGCGTGATCCTGCATGTGCTCTATGCTGAATCTGACAAGACGCTGGCAGGATGCGCGCGGTTCCTGTCCGATCCGAAGCGGTCCTTCGCCGTGACACTGCGCGCCATGATGACCACACGGCATCTGGGAGAGCGGGGTGTCCATCTCATTGTCGCGCAGGCCGCACGCGAGCTTCTGAACAAGTCGGAGAATGAGCGCTCGGGCGTGCTCTCGACCGCGATGAGTTTCCTGTCGCTCTATCGCGATCCGGTCATCGCGGAAGTGACAGGCCATTCGGACTGGCGCATCGAGGATCTGGTCGGGGCAGGGCAGCCCCTGTCGCTCTTTCTTGTTGTTCCGCCTTCGGACCTGTCCCGAACCAAGCCGCTGATCCGGCTCATCCTCAACCAGATCGGACGCAGGCTGACAGAGGAACTGCCGGGCAAGGGCCAGCGCCGGGTCCTGCTGATGCTGGACGAATTCCCTGCACTCGGGCGGCTCGATTTCTTCGAGAGCGCGCTCGCCTTCATGGCAGGCTATGGCATCCGCGCCTATCTCATCGCCCAGTCGCTGAACCAGATCGAGAAGGCCTACGGGCCGAACAATTCGATCCTCGACAACTGCCATGTTCGCATCGCCTTTGCGACCAATGACGAGCGCACCGCAAGGCGAGTGTCGGATGCGCTCGGCACCACCACGGAGCTCCGCTCCCAGAAGAACTATACCGGTCACCGGCTCGCGCCCTGGCTTTCGCACATGATGGTCTCGCGCCAGGAAACCCAACGCGCCCTTGTCACGCCCGGCGAGGTCATGCAACTCGCCGCTACCGATGAAATCGTGATGCTTTCCGGCGCGCCGCCCGTGCGGGCAAAGAAGCTGCGCTATTTCGAGGACGGAAATTTTACCCGGCGGGTTTTACCTGCCGCTGCCGTCGAATGGCGCTGGGATCGGGCGCCGGAGAACTGGACAGGGACGGTTGCGGCGCCGGTCGCTGCGGATTTGGGAGAGCAGCACGCCGGGACGGACGGCCTGTCTCTGAAACTCTCGCAAGAGCCCGAGCATGAGCCAGAGACAGAGCCAGCGGCTGTGGTCCCCGAAACCGATGTGCCGGCAGACATTGAAGAGGCCGCGGACCCCGCCGACGACCGCAACCTCGAAACCGTGAGACGGGCAGTCGCCGCCGATCGTGGCGATCCTGATTTCCTGCCGGAGTTCTGATCCCATGGGCAAGCCACGCGTCAACATACGGATTTCAACAAAGCTCTATGCCCAGCTCTGCGAAGCGGCAGACAGGCCGGGCGCAACCAAGACCGCCATCGTCGAGGATGCGCTCCGGGCCTGGTTCGATCCCGAGGCGCGGTCCGTACTGGAAGAGCGGCTGCTGGCGCGGGTGGATGCCTTCGACCGACGACAGGCCGAGATCGAACGCGATGTCGCCTACACCTATGAGACGCTCGCCCACTACATCTACTATTGGCTCACCCGCACCGAACCGATCCCGGAAGGCGAGCGCGACATCGCCCACGCCCTCGGCCAGAAGCGGTTCGATCATTTCATCGGGCAGGTGGCGCGGAAGATTGGAACCCAACGGGGGGTTGAAGCCCGCTCGTCGAGCCAGCGACCCGATCAAGACAAGTAGCATTCTCTCATAATCGCATTGTTTTTGGGAAGGAAGACGAGCGCATAGAGATGCAGCTTCGAATTTGTCGACGAATTCGCCGCAGAATAATTCGTGATGGCCGCAACAACCGTCTTGGTGATCGTTCGGAGTACTGGACCTCAGCCGCTTCTGGTTTCGTCAACGGCGATGCGCAGAAACTCCCATATGTCTCCCACGACCGTGCCCAGCGGAACGCCTTTGAGTTCCGTGCCTTCGGCATAAGTCAGCCATTGCCTGGCCTTAGCTGGATCTTCGGCGAACGCAGCGGAGAGACCTTGGGGCGCCTCCGTCGGCACAGGTGTGTTTCTGCGTTCGAATGTCGCCGCGATCGCTGCGCGCAGGTCTGCCGGATTGATCTCGGTCGCTTTCGGGATGGCCCAGAGGTCGTAAAAGTCTTTCATACGACCGTTGATGAGACCGAGCGCGACGACTGCCTGGAATTTCTCAGCGATCACCGTTGCAGGTGAATAGGCCCGGATACGTGCGGGCTCGAAACCGAGGATCGATCCGTATTCGATCTCATAGTGTGGATCGGGGAGGGCGTCACCTAAGCCAAGATCCACGGTGATCGGGATTTCTGTCTTTCCCAGATAGGCCACAGTGCGAAGACGTTTGCCGCCATAGACCTGATCTTCGCGGATGTCGGTCGTTGTGATGGTGTCGATGTTGAACTTGAGGCCATCGTCGGCGTCGAGTGCGAGGATTTCGGAGAAGATTGCAGTCAGCGCTGCATCCTCGGTTTCGCCGAAGGCAAGGAAATCGATATCGCGAGTGAAGCGGCCAGGATCGGTCGTCCATAGCGTGACCAGCATGCCGCCCTTCAGGACAAACTTGTCACGGTGCGGAGATTTGGAGAGGCGATAGATGAGCCGCTCTAGGCCGAACGCGACGAGAAGGGTCTGGAAATCGCGGCCTTCCGAACGGGCGAGATTGAGGAGGTGCTGGCGAACCGAAGCGGCGATATTTGTCGGCTTCTTAGCCATTGGAGGTCAGCGCCTCCAGATAGGGACGCATGATATTGGCAGCACCATAGTTTGCAGCGGCCTGCATGAGGACGGCTGGCGTGGCCATTCGTTGATTGAGGGCCGCTTTGAGCGCTTCGATCGCCACGGACCGATCGACCAGTTTCGGATTGCGGAAGGCGTCGGCAATCGATTTTGGCACGGAATAGATGCGCACCTGCGTTCCGCCGATCCTGTGTATCTCGATGCCGTCCGAAAAATAGGGCTCCCGAAACCTGACAACACGGACTGGCGGATACGGGATGGAAGGTTCCCAGTCTTTCGCGCCAATGGCGAACCAGACCTTGCGGGGGAGTTGATCGGTGAGGCCGTGAAAGGCCAGTGCGGACACGAGGCAGATGACCGAACGCGGGGCACGCTTGGCGACTTCCGCAAGATTAGTATTGAGGTCAGCTTCCGCATCGGCTGCCTGATAGAGGCCGCGACCAATCCGGACGACGTCGCCGGCTTCCACAGCCCTTGAGATCGCGGTCGCGCTGACACCAATCGCCCGCAGCTCGAAGGCACGGGCGACGTCGTACTTGCGCAGATAGGCGAGCAGCCTGTCCTGCTGTGTGACGGGGCGTGAGGAGGCTTGTTTCATAATCTCGGACAAGACGTGTTTCTGTCCGAGGTTATGTAACATACCGATTGATGTTCGTCGAGCAAACTCAATTACGCGAAAACTCAAGCCTCAAAAGAGGGATTCTTCGGGGATCAGGTCAGACTGGAGGGCCCCCATGAGCCTCTACAATCTTCGAATGAAGTTACAATATGTATATTCGTCGCGATGCGATTCTCTGGATATTGTCTCAGGCTCAGTGAATGCCCACTTGTTTACCAGTTTGACGCGAAGGAGTTGAAATTCATGAAATGTCCTGTCGATGGTGAGACGCTGACAATTGCAGAGCGCTCCGGTGTGGAAATCGATTATTGCCCCAAGTGCCGCGGTGTCTGGCTGGACCGTGGGGAGCTCGACAAGATCATCGACCGTGCTGACGCGGCCGCAGGTCACCCGTCAGCCGCAAGGTATTCGCGTGATGACGACGACGATGATCGCGGTTTTCGAGGCGAACGAACGGATCGCGCTAAACCGAAGCAACGCAGGGAGTCGGTTCTTGGAGAGCTGTTCGACTTCTTCTGATCAAGTAGCCGTGTGAGCGGTGACGACGCCGCCCAGGATCAGCCCGATCAGGAGAAACCCTAGTACGAGGCGATAAATGACAAAGGGCGTGAAGGTCGCGGCTTTCAGGAAGTTCATCAGCCAGGCGATTGCGGCATAGGCGGCGGCGAAAGCCAGCAGCCCGGCCAGGATGGCGTCTCCGGCAAGCTGTGCATCGCCAGACCTGGCGATTTCAAGCCCCCCCAAGGCGCCGGCTGCTGCTGTGGTGGGGATGGACAGAAGCAGTGAGAAACGTGCGGCATCGGTGCGGCTCAGCCCGGCGAACAACCCTGCCGTCATGGTAATGCCGGACCGGCTGACCCCGGGTATCAGCGCGATAGCCTGAAACAGGCCAATGAAGATAACGATAGCCCAGCTGATGCCGGTCAATGTGCGGCTATTGCCTTCGGCGCGCCGGTCCGCCACCCAAAGCAGCACCCCGAACGCGATCGTTGTCCCCGCAATCACAGCCGGACTGCGCAGGCCCGCACCGATCTCGTCCCTGATCAACAGGCCAGCCAGCAGGACCGGGACGGTCGCGGCGATCAGTTGCCAAGCGAGGCGGCCCTCTGGGCTGCGGCGTCCAAACAGGGCGCCAAGGCCGCCGAGTGTCAGCTCCTTCACGTCCTTGCGGAAATACAGCATGACCGCAAGAAGGCTCCCGATATGCAGAGCGACATCAATCGCCAGTCCCTGATCCTGCCACCCGGTCAGGACGGGAACGAGAATGAGATGGGCCGACGATGATATCGGAAGAAATTCCGTGACCCCCTGAACGATGGCCAGAATGATGATCTGAAGAAGCGAGAGGCCGTCGCCTGCGGTGCTGATGCTCATGCTGCTCCTCCCGCTGCGAAGAGGCTGATCGTGTAGACGACATAGCCGCTCAGCATGAGGCCGGACGTGATCCGGCCAATCCGCCTCGTCAGCACGAGCAACAGAACCAGCCCCGCCATGACAGCGAGCATGAACGGCGTATCGACCGAGGTGAAGCGCTGAGCCACCGGGATGGGCGCAATCAGCGCGGTTGTTCCCAGAATGCCGAGAACATTGAAGATATTGCTGCCGATGACATTGCCGAGAATGACATCGGCATGGCGGCGGATAGCCGCGACGATTGCGGTTGCCAGTTCCGGCAAGGAGGTGCCGACGGCGACCACGGTCAGCCCGATTGCGGCATCCGACACCCCAAGCGCACTGGCGATATTGACCGAGCCGCGCACGAGAAGGTCAGCCCCTGTCATCAGGATGGCGATTGAGACGATGACAGCCAGTGCTGCAACCCAGATATTGGCTAGCCAGGGCGTTTCAAACTCTCCGGTTTCTTCTTCAGCAACTCGTGGCGTCTTGTCGCGCATTTCGAGCCAGTAGCTGGCAAGCAGATAGATCAACAGGGCGCAAAGCAGGGCCGCGCCTTCGATACGGCCAATCACGTCCGTGTGCGCGAAACCGAACAGGGCGAGCGCGGCAAGCGTCATGATCAGTCCGTCACGCGTTGCACTGCGTTGCCATCCCGATATCGGATAAATCAGACCGGCTGCGCCGATAATCAGTAACACATTGGCGACATTGCTTCCGACGACATTGCCAAGCGCAATAGACGGCGCACCATCGAGGGCCGCCTTCGCCGACACGATGAGTTCCGGAGCTGAGGTGCCGAAGCCAACAATCGTCAATCCAATGATGAGTTTGGAAAGTCCAAAACGATCAGCAATGGCGACGCTGCCGCGGACAAGTCCCTCGCCGCCCAGAAAGAGCAGGACGAATCCGGAAAGAACGAACACATAATCCATGAAATATCCCTGAGCACGCAAACCAGGCCGGTTAGCCGGTGAAGACGTGGCTGTAGAAAATCCAGACTCCGATCGCAATGAGAAGCACGCCGCCTGCGACTTCGGCCCAGTCGCCCAGATGCTTTCCGATCGAGGGACCGTAGCGAAATCCGAGTGTGGAGAATGTGCCCGAGGTCACGCCAATGAGCGGCGCGAGAAGCAGGATGTTGGCGCCGGCGAATGACAGCGCGACGCCGACCGAGGCAGCATCGATACTGGTTCCGAGCGCGGTCAGGATCGCCTGACGGAGAGATTTCGGTGGAGGTGGTTCTGTGGCGGGATCATCGTCCCGATTCAGTCCGGACCGGATCATCATCAGGCCGAGAACCGTCAGAATACCGAGCGCGAGCCAGTGGTCCACCGCCTGGACGAGATCGGCAAACGCAAAAGCCGCCGCCCAGCCGGCCGCCGTCATCCCGCCCTCAGCGAGACCGAAGACGAGACCGACGCGCAAGGACCGGGACCAGGAATGCACAGGCTCGGCGATCCCGCGCGCCACCGACGCGGCGAAGGCATCCGGCGCCAGGGCGAGCGCTGTCGCGGCCATGGAAAAAGGTGTCATACGGGTCTCTCCTAGAGCCAGCCGCGCCGCTTGAAGAAGGCGTAGGGAAGGATGGCCGACAGGACCATGAGACCGATTGCGAGCGGGTAACCGAAAGTCCAGTTCAGTTCTGGCATGAACTCGAAGTTCATGCCGTAGATCGAGGCGATCAGGGTTGGTGGCAGAAAGATCACGGCGGCGACCGAGAAAATCTTGATGATCGCATTCTGCTCGATATTGATCATGCCCAGCGTAGCATCGAGCAGGAAATTCACCTTTTGCGTCATGAAACTCGCATGTTCCCTAAGCGCCTCGACATCGCGCGAAACGCTTTTCAGGCGTGAGGCTATTTCGGCATTGTCGGATCGCGAGGATGAGACCTGTCCGATATAATGTGTCAGAAGCCGCTGGATCGAGACCAGGCTGTCCCTGATCTTTGAGACGAGATCGCCCTTGAGCCCGATTTCGTCGAGGACACGCTGGAAATCGCGGGGCTTGGATTTGGTCTTTGCCCTCTTCCGTTTCTTCGCCGTGTTGGTGCCCGGCTTTTCGGTGACGGCTTCGGGAGGCAGAAAGATCGACCTCGACAGCCCGTCCAGCTCGGCGCTCGCCCGTTCGATGACATCCGCGCAGCGCTCGATATTCGCTTCGATCAGCCCGATGGCCAGCAGGTCCGATGACCAGTTCCCTCCCTTGGAACAGCGCGCCACAAAGCCAGTCACGGATCTCGGCGACGTATAGCGAACCGTGATCAGCCGTTTCTGGTGCAGGATGAACGTCATCGGGGACAGGACAACATCATCTGCGTCGGTGTGCGAGAGGATGTTGGCCGTCATGAAGGTGGCACCATCTTCGGAATAGAGCCGGCTGGACAACTCGATCTCCTGCATCTCCTCCCGCGTCGGAACGTCGATGCCGAGAGCCGACTCAACCTGCAATTCCTCCTCGCGGCTTGGCGTGTTCAGGTCGATCCAGATGAAATCGTCAATCGGGTCGAGTCCGCCCGCATGGGGGGCCAGAGTACCGGATTCGATCTTGTAGAGTGTCAGCACGGTAGAGCCCTGTAGTGCGTTTCGAACTTGCTGCTCTCATAAAGACCACAGTTATAATTGCCAGTGCCTGACAGCAATTTGCGTGACGCTGCCGGTTCTGGAAGAAGGGTGAGAAACTTTGTAGGCGACCCAGATGGGAGAAGGGAAGGCTGGATGTCAAACTTGGCAATCTATACAGGCGCGGCGATCGCCGAAATCGCGGGGTGTTTTGCGTTCTGGGCGTGGCTGCGCAACGGTCAGCCTGTGTGGTGGGTCGTGCCGGGCGTCCTGTCACTGGCTGCCTTCGCTTAAATGCTGACGCTGGTCGACAGTGCAGCGGCAGGGCGCGCCTATGCCGCTTATGGTGGTGTCTATATCGTCAGTTCGCTCGTTTGGCTCTGGATGATTGAAGGCGTGCGTCCCGATCTCTGGGACCTTGCCGGAGCAGGAATCTGTCTGCTGGGCGCAGCCATCATCATTGCCGCGCCCCGTGCGCAAGGGTGACCATGCGGGAATCTTTCTGATTGAATCGTTGGCGACGAAACGCGATTTGCCGGAATGGACGACGGTAGTTTTTCACAGCTATTTCACAAGTCATTGAATATGCAGAAAAATTGCGCTTATTTCATCATCGAATGGGAATGAGGGCCGAGACTATGTCAGACAACAAACGGATCGTCCTTTCCAGCGACCATGCCGCCATTGATCTGCGCAAGACCATTGTTGCGCATATTGCCACGTTGGGATGGGAGCCTGTCGACATCGGTCCGGTCACGACCGAAAGCACGCATTATCCCAAACATGGCGAGGCGGCCGCACGGTTGGTTGCATCGGGCGATTGCCGTTTCGGCATCATCCTTTGCGGCACGGGCCAGGGCATCATGATGGCGGCCAACAAGGTGAAAGGCATTCGCTGCGGTGTCTGCAGCGACACGTTTTCAGCCCGGATGATCCGCCAGCACAATGATGCGAACATGCTCTCGCTTGGTGTCCGCGTCATCGGTGAAGGGTTGGCGCTGGACATCGTCGATGCCTTCCTGTCAGCCCAGTTTGAAGGCGGCCGCCATGCGACCCGTGTGGATATGATCCTGGCACTGGAAGAGTAGGGTTGGCCCACGCGCTGCTGTTGGAATCAGGCGGCGTCTTGATTGGCTGGAAATGGCATGAAACTTGCCAATACAGTCCCGGACCCGCTCGCGACCCGGGCCCCGAAGCAGTGAATTCCCGGCGCGCACTGGCCAGAACGGGCCGCCGCTGTATATTTCGCGCAACGGAGCTGATCGCGCAGCTGCGGAAAGCTTCAAAGGCAGTCAAGTTTGAGCAGGACAGCAGAATTCAAGGGGATCGGAGGACTGGCCCTGCAGGGTGAGTTCATGGGGCACCCCGATGACCCTGCGATCGTGCTGCTGGAGCACCCTCAGCACAGTTCAGGCTTCTGGGAGGACTTGTCCATCGCGCTGGTAAAGGCGGGCAGGCAGGTCGTGCGCATCGCTCACGCTGAGGGCCATCCGGCGCCAAAGCTCCACGATACCGACACCTACACATCCGAAACGCTGCGCGCCATCCTCAGCCAGCTCCCGATGCGGCCGGTCTTGCTAGCCGCCGGGGATCATGCCGCCGCCGCCACTCACGCCGTCAGTCATGATGGCGCCCTGCTTGCGACAGGCCTTGTGCTCATCGCGCCCGATATTCTTCCGGACGCTGACGTCTCTGGGGTGCAGGCCAGCCTGCCGGTTCTCCTCATCGCAGGCGCAAGGAACGGCTCACCTGCCGGCGTTGAATTTCTCGCACGAAGCCTCACACAGGCAGAGGCTGTGGAAATCGGGGCAGGCGAACCTCTGGCTGCCGTAGAATGCCTGGACGCGTTCAGCGCTGTCCTGATTGATTTTCTGGAGCGCCGCTTGCCGCGCTCCACCCCCGAATACCGGCTCGGTTCCGATGCCCGCACGCTGCGAGATGCCCTCGGCTGCTTCGCGACGGGAGTCACCATCCTCACGGCGCGCGACGGTGCCGGTCTGCCCGTTGGGCTCACGGCCAATTCCTTCACCTCTGTCTCGCTCGATCCGCCTTTGTTGCTCGCCTGCATTGCCAAGTCATCCGCCAGTTCTGAAGTTTTCCAGTCGGCTGAGCGCTTTGCAGTCAATGTGCTGCACATCGGCCAGCAACCTGCCTCCATTCGCTTTTCGCGCCGCGGGGAAGACCGTTTTGGTGCGACACCCTGGGAACCGGGTCTCCACGATACGCCGGTGCTAACCGGCTCCCTGGCCACATTTGAATGCGCCCGTCATGCGGTCCACGAAGGGGGTGACCACATCATCCTGATTGGTCAGGTCGAGCGCGCTCGCTTTGAGCCCCGCCGGGATCCCTTGCTGTACTTCCGCGGAAAATACCGCCGCCTGCATTTCTCCTGAGCGGCCCCAGCTAAGTCTTAACAAAACCTGATCCGCCAATCGCAACCCCTCATAACGAGAGGGGAAGGGGGTAGGTGCGCGCCACCCAGCGGCGGCGGCTGTCGATCTTCTGATGAATGGCGCAGGTCAAACCTTAAGCGGCGAACATCGCAGCAAGTCCCGCGCGCCTTATGCCATGAGTCGCATAATCTATATTATGGGCAATTTTATTATTCAGGCTTTGAGGCAGCTAACCAGCTGATTTCACGATCGATTCTGGATACTCGGCAAGCTGGAGCGCAGGCGGGTGTTTACGGGCCCCGCTCACTTCGGTGCCTTCAGGCGCTGATGCTGATTTCCATGCCGTCATAGGCCGGCTCAACATTCGGCGGCAACGTCTTCAGCAAGGCCCGATAGTCCATATCGACATGCAGATTGGTTAGCACCGCCCTCGCCGGCTTCAGCTCTTCAATCCACTCGAGCGCCTGGTCGAGATGTGCATGCGACGGGTGCGGCGCATATCTGAGCGCGTCGATAATCAACACGTCCAGTCCGGCAAGACGTTTCATCGTGGCGGCTGGCAGCGCGTTGACGTCGTTGCAATACGCCACGTCGCCAATCCGGTAACCCGTGCACGGGATTGACCCATGCACCATCGCCACCGGCAAGAATTCCACAGCCCCACCCGGTCCGCTTACTGTGAACGCCTGCCCATCATTTACAATTGTGTGCGGTGACAGGATGGCCGGATATCCCTTCCCGCCAACGAAGCAGTACTCAAACCGGCTCATCAGGCTGCCGCGCGCATAAGGATCAAAATACACCGGAATGGCGCTCCGCTGACGAATAGCCAGGGCGCGGACATCATCGATCCCGTGTGACTGATCGGCATGGTCATGGGTGTAGATCACGCCGTCCAGATGCGTGACGCCAGCGTCGAGCAGCTGTTCGCGCAGGTCAGGCGATGTATCGATCAGGATGTTCGTCAACTCGCCGTCAACGCCTTCCTTCTGCACCAGCGCGCCACAGCGCCGGCGCCTGTTTCTGGGCTCAGCCGGATCACACGCGCCCCAGTCTCCACCGACGCGCGGCACACCACCGGAAGACCCCGTGCCGAGCAGGATGATCCGTGAACCGCTCACGCCGCCCCCACCTTGTCAAACAGTCTCAGCGCATTTGCCTCGGTGATTTCTTTGACCTCGTCGAGTGGCATTCCCTTCAGCGTCGCCAACGCTTCCGCGACGTGCTCGAGGAATGCAGGCTCGTTCCGCCGCCCGCGCATCGGCACAGGCGCAAGATACGGACAATCTGTCTCCAGAATGATGCGCTCAATCGGTACATCGCCCATTACGGCGCGAACATCCTTGGCGCTCTTGAAGGAGAGTATTCCGGAGACGGAAAAATATGCGCCCAGTTTCAAGGCCCGCTGCGCAAGACCCTCGCCGCCTGTATAGCAATGAAGTAGCGGCCGGATGACCCCCCTTTGCATTTCCGCCTCAAGAATATCCGCCATCAGATTGTCCGCCTCCCGCGTATGCAGGATCAGCGGCAAACCGGTGCTGCGGGCGGCGGAAATGTGCTCCAGAAGGCTGGAAACCTGCTCTTTTTCCGGGCTGTAGCCGTAATGGAAATCGAGTCCGGTTTCCCCGATGGCGACAACCTTCGGATCCTGCGCCGCATCAATCAGCATCTGGGCGGTAACATGGGTGAAGTCCTTCGCGTGATGCGGATGTGTGCCCACAGAGCACCACATATCCGCATTTGCGCGCGCGATGGCGTGCACGGCCGGAAAATTGTCAAACCGGTCGCAGATTGCAAGAAAACGGCGGACACCCGCATTCCGCGCGCGTGACAGAACCTCCTCGAGGTCTTCGGCAAAGGCTTCGCCATGCAGGTTCACATGCGTATCGAACATCAATCCATCATTCATTTCGCCGGGGCGGCTTCATGCATTGCCGCGATAATCTTGGAGGCCACCTGAGCGGCGTCCATGTTCAGAGTTTCCGCATCGCCTGACAGCCGCGCCAGTCCCAGCCAGGCTTTGCCGGCGCGCGGCTCGCTCTCGGCCCGCAGGGCCACCCACTCAAGCACCTCGTCGCGGAACGCCAGCTCCGCTTCCGGTCCATCGCTTGCCGCGCTCAGCGCTGCAGCAACGATCTTGTCCGGCGGCTTGGGCATTGCCTTTATCAGGGCACGCGCCGCACTCGCCGCATTCATGGCAGAGGG